>NZ_LMCV01000049.1:0-187368 GCF_001424925.1 Pseudomonas sp. Root329
AACGGCAAGTTCTGCCACTGATCGATTGAGGGGCGGCATCATTTGCAGAACGACCCAGTCTTTGAAGTCGCTTTCGTATCGCTTGCCCATTTTGGACATTTGTTATTCACCTTCGCCCTCTTGAATGATTGAGTCAATCAACAAGGGCGACAGGTAGCCTGACACGGAGGGAAGCGCCTAAAAAAAGTAAGCAAAAAAACGCTCGCCCCAAGCGTCCGGCCCCTCGCTTGGGCTCGGCGTTCCTTCGCTCCGGTATCCATCTGGGGGCATCGCCTACGGTCTGCTTCGCGACGACCTCCTCTCGATGCGTTCGACTTCGTCGAACGGCGCTGCGCGCCTACCCCCCAGATGAACACCTCCACTCAGCCTCCCGAAGGGGCGGGTGAATCAAGATCAAGAGCGGCTGGCGAGCTAACGCTCGGCCTGTTGAGTGGTGAAGGGCGGGTGTACACCCATCCCCTGTAGGAGCTGTCGAGTGAAACGAGGCTGCGATCTTTTGANGGCGAGCTAACGCTCGGCCTGTTGAGTGGTGAAGGGCGGGTGTACACCCATCCCCTGTAGGAGCTGTCGAGTGAAACGAGGCTGCGATCTTTTGATCTTGCTGTGGCTGTGGCTGTGGCTTTAGATCTTGATTCTGCTTTTGATCTTTCGCCCCTTCGGCAGGCCGAGTGGAGGTGTTCATCAGGGGGTTAGGCGCGTAGCGCCGTGCGGCGAAGCCGCACACATCGAGAGGAGGTCGTCGCGAAGCAGACCGTAGGCGATGCCCCCTGATGGACACCGTAGCGAGGGAGCGCGGAGCTTTAGCGAGGCGCCGTACGCCGAGGCGAAGCCTTTTGCTTACTTTTCGGCGTCTGGAAAAGTGAGTCGCTGTAAGAGCGAAACCATAATCAGCCGTTACCGCAGCAACGGATATACACACCAACCAATCACCGCATCTGATACCCAAACATTCAGCCAACCCGCATATCGCCCAGGTTAACAAAACATAACGTGGCGTCGATTGTCAGACCTTTCCAAACCCCGATAGGATAAGCCAGCTTCCGAAGGGGCTCTAGATTGCGTATTTCAGGACTATGCTCCAGAAAAGGCAATCGCAAAGAGCACCCCTTATGGCGCCCAGAAAGGTTGAACGACCTAACAATAATAATGGGGGAAGGTCTATGAGTGAGCCTGTCATGGGTGTGGGTATCTGCCGCCCGCCGGCATTACGCAAATTCGCGTTGCTGGCTACAGCGCTCTCGCTGTTGGGCTGTGCCGTGCTGTCGGCACCTGCGCTGGCCGCTGCTGCGCCAGCATCCGACATTGTTTATTCCGTTGAATCTGCCAAAGCCAGCAAGAGCCTGATGCTCGACGTCGTGCACGCCGGCAAGCGTCTGGTGGCGGTCGGGGATCGCGGGCACATTTTGTATTCCGATGACCAGGGCGCGACCTGGACCCAAGCCAAGGTGCCGACGCGGCAACTGCTGACGTCGGTGTATTTCGTCGACGACAAACACGGTTGGGCCGTCGGCCATGATGCGCAGATCCTCGCGAGCGAGGACGGTGGCGTCACCTGGACCAAGCAATTCGAAGACCTGAAACGCGAATCGCCGCTGCTCGACGTCTGGTTCCAGGACGTCAACAGCGGCTTTGCCGTGGGCGCTTACGGCGCGTTGCTGGCCACCACCGACGGTGGCAAGAACTGGGAAGATGTCAGCGATCGCCTCGACAACGAAGACCAGTACCACCTCAACGCCATCGCTGCGGTCAAGGATTCCGGTCTGTTCATCGTCGGTGAGCAGGGCAGCATGTTCCGCTCCACCGACTGGGGTCAGACCTGGGAGAAGCTTGAAGGTCCCTATGAGGGCTCGCTGTTTGGCGTGATCGGCACCGCTCAAGCCAACACGCTGCTGGCCTACGGGCTGCGGGGCAATCTGTTTCGCTCCATCGATTTCGGCACGACCTGGGAGCCGGTTGAACTCAAGGCCGCTCGCGGTGCGCTGGAATTCGGTTTGTCTGGCGCGACGCTGCTCGACGACGGTTCCATCGTGATCGTCGGCAATGGTGGCTCGGTGATCCGCAGCGACGACAACGGCGAAACCTTCAGCGTGTTCAACCGTCCGGATCGCATTTCCGTTTCGGCAGTCACCGCAGCGGGCAACGGCAATCTGATTCTGGCAGGACAGGGTGGCGTTCGCGTCACCTCGCCAACCGGCGCAGAGAATGGAAAAAATGGGTCGTCCAAATGAGCCGGGCAAATAATAAGAAGGCGGGTCTATGACATCCTTGAGCACTCATCATCATGACAAGGCGACGTTTCTCGAACGCCTGATTTTCAACAATCGCCCGGCAGTGATCGTCATCTGCCTGCTGGTCAGTATTTTCCTGTTCTGGCAGGCGACGCTGATTCGGCCGTCCACCAGTTTCGAAAAAATGATCCCGCTCGAGCATCCGTTCATTCAAAAGATGATGGAGCATCGCAACGATCTGGCGAACCTGGGCAACACGGTGCGCATCTCGGTGGAAGCCACTGATGGCGACATCTTCTCCAAGGAGTACATGGAGACGCTGCGTCAGATCAACGACGAGGTGTTCTACATCTCCGGAGTTGACCGTTCCGGCCTCAAGTCGCTGTGGAGCCCGAGCGTACGCTGGACCGAAGTGACAGAGGAGGGCTTCGCCGGTGGTGAAGTGATTCCGCAGAGCTACAACGGCTCCCAGCAAAGCCTCGACCTGTTGCGCAACAACGTGCTCAAGTCCGGTCAGGTCGGGCGTCTGGTGGCCAACGACTTCAAGTCGAGCATTGTCGATATCCCGCTGCTGGAGTCCTACCCGGACCCGCAAGACCAGGGCAAGTTGCTGGCGCTGGACTATCGCAAGTTCTCTCACGAACTCGAAGACAAGATCCGCAACAAGTTCGAAGCCCAGAACCCCAACGTGCAGATCCACATCGTCGGTTTCGCCAAGAAAGTCGGCGACCTGATCGATGGCCTAGTCATGGTGGTGATGTTCTTCGGCGTCGCCTTCATCATCACGTTGATCCTGCTCTACTGGTTCACCAACTGCATGCGCAGCACCGTGGCGGTGTTGAGTACGACGCTGGTGGCGGTGGTCTGGCAGCTCGGCTTGATGCACTTCTTTGGCTTCGGGCTCGATCCCTACTCGATGCTGGTGCCGTTCCTGATTTTCGCCATTGGTATTTCCCATGGTGTGCAGAAGATCAACGGTATTGCCTTGCAGTCCAGCGAGGCGGACAACGCACTGACTGCCGCGCGGCGCACGTTCCGTCAGCTGTTCCTGCCGGGGATGATTGCGATCCTCGCGGATGCGGTGGGTTTCATCACGCTGCTGATCATCGATATCGGTGTGATTCGTGAGCTGGCCATCGGCGCCTCCATCGGCGTGGCGGTGATCGTGTTCACCAACCTGATTCTGCTGCCCGTGGCGATTTCCTACGTTGGCATCAGCAAACGCGCCGTCGAACGCAGCAAGAAAGACGCGCACCGCGAACACCCGTTCTGGCGTCTGCTGTCGAATTTTGCCAGCCCGAAAGTGGCGCCAGTGTCGATTGTTTTGGCCTTGTTGGCCTTCAGCGGTGGCCTCTGGTACAGCCAGAACCTGAAAATCGGTGACCTCGATCAAGGCGCTCCGGAACTGCGTCCGGACTCGCGCTACAACAAGGACAACAACTTCATCATCAGCAATTACTCCACCAGTTCCGACGTGTTGGTGGTGATGGTCAAGACCAAGTCCGAAGGCTGCTCGCGCTACGAAGCCATGGCGCCGATCGACGAGCTGATGTGGAAGATGCAGAACACCGAGGGCGTGCAGTCCGCGATCTCGCTGGTGACCGTGTCCAAGCAGATGATCAAGGGCATGAACGAGGGCAACCTGAAATGGGAAACCCTGTCGCGTAACCCGGACGTGCTGAACAACTCGATCGCCCGGGCTGATGGCCTGTACAACAACAGTTGCTCCCTGGCGCCGGTGCTGGTGTTCCTCAACGATCACAAGGCCGCCACGCTGGATCGCGCCGTGCATGCGGTGCAGGACTTCGCCAAGGAGAACAACAAGGAAGGCCTGGAATTCATCCTCGCCGCCGGTAACGCCGGGATCGAGGCCGCCACCAACGAGGTGATCAAGGAATCCGAGCTGACCATCCTGATCCTGGTGTACATCTGCGTCGCGACCATGTGCATGATCACCTTCCGTTCCTGGGCGGCGACGCTGTGCATCGTGCTGCCGCTGGTACTGACTTCGGTACTCGGCAACGCCCTGATGGCCTTCATGGGCATCGGCGTGAAAGTCGCAACCCTGCCGGTTGTGGCACTCGGGGTGGGGATTGGCGTGGATTACGGGATCTACATCTACAGCCGTCTGGAAAGCTTCCTGCGTGCGGGCCTGCCGTTGCAAGAGGCGTACTACCAGACGCTGAAGTCCACCGGTAAAGCCGTGTTGTTCACCGGCCTGTGCCTGGCGATCGGCGTGTGCACCTGGATTTTCTCGGCCATCAAGTTCCAGGCCGACATGGGGCTGATGCTGACCTTCATGCTGCTCTGGAACATGTTCGGCGCACTGTGGCTGTTGCCAGCGCTGGCGCGGTTCCTGATCAAACCGGAGAAATTGGCGGGGCAGAAGGGCAATTCGTTGTTTGCTCACTGATCCCAGGCTGAAATAAAAAAGCCGCAACCATGGTTGCGGCTTTTTTATGTGCGTGGAGATCAAAAGATCGCAGCCTTCGGCAGCTCCTACATGGACCGAGTACGCCCGCAATTCAACGTTGCACGCGTTACCTGTAGGAGCTGCCGAAGGCTGCGATCTTTTGACTTTGCTTTTATGACAAATCGGTACCCAGCACCGCATTCAACGCACTACGCGCATCATCCAGCTGCACCAGCGTGGCATGCCGCGCACCCAGTGCATCCCGGTTCTCGATCGCCGTCAGAATCGCCTTGTGCCGGGGCAATGCCAGTTCATGCAGATTCGGTCGCTGGTTGGAATGCTTCAAGGCTTCGGCAATCGCCACCGACAGCATGTTGCACAAGTTGGCCAGCAAGTCGTTATGGGTCGCATCGGCGATGCGGCTATGGAAATCCAGGTCCGGTTGCAGCAGCGCCTCCGGTGTCGGTGCCGCTTCCATGCGTTGATAGGCTTCACCAATGGAGGCGATGTCAGCGTCCGTGGCGAACTGCGCAGCGAGGGCGGCCGCTGCGGGTTCGATGATGCTGCGCACGCTGGTCAGCAAATCGAAGAATTCATTTTGCGGGCTGCTTTGCATCAGCCAATGCAGCACATCGGGATCGAGCATGTGCCATTCCTTGCGCTGCTTGACCACCGTGCCCACTCGCGGACGGGAATACACCAGACCCTTGGCGACCAATACCCGGGTGGCTTCGCGCAGGACTGGACGGCTGACCGCGTACTCCTCGCACAGCAGGGCTTCGGCGGGCAGTTTGTCACACGGCTTGAAGCGTCCGGAAACGATCTGCATGCCCAGTTCCTGGACGATGCGCGAGTGCATGCTTTTGCGGTCGGAGGGTTTGCGGTAATCCATGGGGAACGGCGCGATCCTGGGCGATGGGGTGCCGCGCATGATAACAGGCGCGACGCGATCTTGAGGCGGGCATAGATCAAATGTGGGAGCGGGCTTGCTCGCGAAGAGGGCCGCACATTCAACATTAATGTTGGATGATCGACCGCCTTCGCGAGCAAGCCCGCTCCCACAAGGGATTTGTGGTGTTAGTGGGAGYGGCGCGGTACTTCAGAGCCTCGGCAACCGACCAAGAAGTCGAAATCGCAACCCTGATCCGCCTGCAGCACATGGTCGATGTACAGCTGACGATAACCACCCACGATCAATTGCTGCGGCGGTTGCAGATCAGCCATGCGCGCCGCCAGTTCGGCGTCGGGAATGTCCAGGTGCAGACGACCGTTGGCGCAGTCGAGTTCGATCCAGTCACCTTCCTTCACGGTCGCCAAAGGCCCGCCAGCGGCCGCTTCCGGGGCTACGTGCAGAACGACAGTGCCGTACGCCGTGCCGCTCATGCGCGCATCGGAAATGCGCACCATGTCTGTCACACCCTGAGCGAGCAACTTGGCCGGCAAGCCCATGTTGCCGACTTCGGCCATGCCCGGATAACCCTTCGGACCGCAGTTCTTCATCACCAGAATCGAGCTGGCATCCACCTCCAGCTCCGGATCGTTGATCCGCGCCTTGTACATGTCGAAGTTCTCGAACACCACCGCCCGCCCGCGATGTTGCATCAGTTCGGCACTGGCGGCGGAGGGCTTGAGCACCGCGCCCAGTGGCGCCAGATTCCCGCGCAACACACAGATGCCGCCGTCGGCGCGGATCGGGTTGTCGAGGGTGCGGATCACTTCGTCCTGACCGTAGATCGGTGCGTCCTTGGTGTTCTCGCCGAGGGTCTTGCCGTTGACGGTCAGGGCATTCGGATGCGGAATCAGGTTGGCTTCACCCAGGCGACGCAGCACCGCTGGAAGGCCACCGGCGTAGTAGAACTCTTCCATCAGGAAGCGTCCGGACGGTTGCAGGTCGACGATGGTCGGCATGCCGCGACCGATGCGGGTCCAGTCATCCAGATCCAGCTCAACACCGATGCGCCCGGCAATGGCTTTCAAGTGGATCACGGCGTTGGTCGAACCACCAATGGCCGCGTTCACCCGAATGGCGTTTTCGAAGGCCTCTTTGGTGAGGATTTTCGACAGCTTCAAATCTTCGCGAACCATCTCCACCGCGCGCATGCCGGACATGTGCGCCAGCACATAACGACGCGCATCGACCGCTGGAATCGCCGCGTTGTGGGGCAGGGAAGTGCCCAGTGCTTCAGCCATGCAGGCCATGGTCGACGCGGTGCCCATGGTGTTGCACGTACCGGCCGAGCGGGACATGCCACCCTCGGCGGCAAGGAAATCGTCGATGGTAATCGTACCGGCTTTCACCTGTTCACTGAGCTGCCAGACCACGGTGCCCGAGCCGATGTCCTGGCCCTTGTGTTTGCCGTTGAGCATCGGCCCGCCGGTGACGACGATCGCCGGCACGTCGCAACTGGCCGCGCCCATCAACAACGCCGGGGTGGTTTTGTCGCAACCGGTCAGCAGCACAACACCGTCAATCGGGTTGCCGCGAATCGCTTCTTCGACGTCCATGCTCGCCAGGTTGCGAGTGAGCATGGCGGTCGGACGCAGGTTCGACTCGCCGTTGGAGAACACCGGGAATTCCACGGGAAAGCCACCAGCCTCGATCACCCCACGTTTGACGTGCTCCGCAATCTGGCGGAAATGCGCGTTGCACGGGGTCAGTTCCGACCAGGTGTTGCAGATGCCGATGATCGGCTTGCCGTGGAACTGGTGGTCGGCGATGCCCTGATTCTTCATCCAGCTGCGGTACATGAAGCCGTTCTTGTCGGCAGTGCCAAACCATTGGGCGGAGCGCAGGGTGGGTTTCTTATCAGACATGATCGATTCTCTTATTGTATGACTATATTGTTCGAACTGAGGCGTAACATAAGCGCAAATTCGGCCGTTTGGAAGTGTTGTTGCGTAAATAGTATTACTATATAGTCCGTTTCAATGGAGGGATTGCCCTGGCGGTTTTCCGCGAGAGGCGTCCCCTGAGGTTCTATAACAACAACAATCGGAGACCGATCTCATGAGCCAGGAACTGCGGCTTATTCGTCGCATTACGCTGAAACTGATTCCCTTCCTGATCCTGCTGTACCTGATCGCCTATGTGGATCGCTCCGCCGTAGGCTTCGCCAAATTGCACATGGGCGCCGACCTCGGCATCGGTGATGCGGCTTACGGCTTGGGTGCCGGGCTGTTTTTCATTGGCTATTTCCTGCTGGAAATCCCCAGCAACCTGATGCTCGAACGCTTTGGCGCGCGGCGCTGGTTCGCGCGGATCATGGTCACCTGGGGCGCCATCACCATCGGTATGGCCTTCGTCCAGGGGCCGCACAGTTTCTATGTAATGCGCTTTCTGCTCGGCGCGGCGGAAGCCGGGTTCTTTCCGGGCGTTCTCTACTACATCACCCAGTGGTTCCCGGTGCGCCATCGCGGCAAGATCCTCGGGTTGTTCATCCTTTCCCAACCCATCGCCATGTTGATCACCGGTCCGGTGTCCGGCGGTCTGCTCGGCATGGACGGCATTCTTGGCCTGCATGGCTGGCAGTGGTTGTTCATCGTCATCGGCACCCCGGCGATCCTGTTGACCTGGCCGGTGCTGCGTTACCTGCCGGACGGCCCGAAACAGGTGAAGTGGATGGACCAGGCCGAAAAGGATTGGCTGACCGGGGAACTGAAAAAGGATCTCGAGGAATACGGCCAGACCCGCCACGGCAATCCGTTGCACGCCCTCAAGGACAAACGTGTGTTGCTGCTGGCGCTGTTCTATCTGCCGGTGACCCTGAGTATCTACGGCCTGGGCTTGTGGTTGCCGACCCTGATCAAGCAGTTCGGTGGCACGGATCTGGTGACCGGTTTCGTGTCGTCGGTGCCGTACATCTTCGGGATCATCGGGTTGCTGATCATTCCGCGCAGTTCCGACCGTTTGAATGATCGCTACGGCCACTTGGCGGTGCTTTACGTATTGGGTGCCATCGGCTTGTTCCTTAGCGCCTGGCTGACCGTACCGGTGCTGCAACTGACGGCGTTGTGCCTGGTGGCCTTCGCGCTGTTTTCCTGCACCGCGGTGTTCTGGACCTTGCCGGGCCGCTTCTTTGCCGGGGCCAGTGCGGCGGCCGGGATCGCCTTGATCAACTCGGTGGGCAACCTCGGCGGCTACATCGGTCCGTTCGTGATCGGCGCGCTCAAGGAATACACCGGCAACCTGGCTTCGGGCCTGTACTTCTTGTCTGGTGTGATGGTGTTCGGGCTGGTGTTGACCGGTGTGGTTTATCGGTTGCTGGAGCGCAAGCACGTATTGCCGGCCGATCAGTTCGCTGCCAGCGCCCGAGGCGCTACCCGCACCTGAGCCATCACACAGATCCCTTGTGGGAGCGGGCTTGCTCGCGAATGCGGTCTTCCATTCAACATTGATGTTGGCTGACACAGCGCTTTCGCGAGCAAGCCCGCTCCCACACTTGATCGACGGTGTTTTCGAATTTTGTTTACAGGAGAAAATCATGCGTTTAGTTCAGTTCGAATTGAGTAACGGCGAGCGCCGGGTAGGCGTGGTCGAAGACAGTCTGGTGCGCGAAGTGCAGGGCGCGCGCACCGTTCGCGACCTGGCGTTGGCGGCGATCGAGGCGGGCGTCAATCTTGAGCAACAGGTGAAAACCCTGGGCCTGAGCATCAGCCATGACTATGCAGAACTGTTGGCCACGTTGCGCATCCTGCCACCGCTGGATCACCCGGACCCGGCGCACATGCTGGTCAGCGGTACGGGCCTGACCCATCTGGGCAGTGCGTCGGCGCGGGACAAGATGCATCAGCAAGTTGGCGACGAAGCGGCGATGACCGACACCATGCGCATCTTCAAATGGGGCGTGGAGGGCGGCAAACCGGTAGCGGGGCAGGCCGGCGTACAACCGGAATGGTTCTACAAGGGCGACGGCAGCATCGTCGTGCGTCCGGGCCAACCGTTTCCGCTGCCGCCGTTCGCCGAAGACGCGGGGGAGGAGCCGGAACTCAGTGGACTCTACGTCATCGGCCACGACGGCAAACCGTATCGACTCGGTTTTGCCGTGGGCAATGAATTCTCCGATCACGTGATGGAACGCAAAAATTACCTCTACCTGGCCCACTCGAAATTGCGCAGTTGCAGTTATGGCCCGGAACTTCGGGTCGGTGAACTGCCGGAGCATCTGGCAGGCACCAGCCGTATCCTGCGTGACGGTGAAGTGCTGTGGCAGAACGAGTTTCTCAGTGGCGAGGCCAACATGTGCCACAGCCTGGAAAACCTCGAGTACCACCATTTCAAATACAGCCAGTTCCTGCGCCCGGGCGATGTGCACATTCACTTCTTCGGCACTGCGACCCTGTCCTTTGCCGACGGCATTCGCACCCGGCCGGGTGATGTGTTCGAGATCAGTCAGACCGAGTTCGGTGCACCGTTGATCAACGGGATTGCACCGGTTGAAGCGGCGTTCGAGCCTGGCACCGTTGGCACCCTTTAAGGAGATAGGCATGACCCAGATTCTTGGTCACAACTACATCGGCGGTCAGCGCAGCGCTGCCGGCGAAATCATCGTCAACAGCGTTAATGCCAGCACCGGCGAAAACCTGCCTTACAGTTTCCACCAGGCCACCCTCGAAGAAGTCGATGCCGCCGCCAAGGCTGCCGCTGCCGCCTACCCGGCCTATCGCAGCCTGAGCGCCGAACGCCGAGCGCAATTTCTCGACGCGATTGCCGACGAACTGGACGCGCTGGGTGATGACTTTGTAGCGCTGGTCTGCCGCGAAACCGCGCTGCCTGCCGCACGGATTCAAGGCGAGCGCGGTCGCACCAGCGGCCAGATGCGCCTGTTCGCCAAAGTGCTGCGTCGCGGTGATTTCTATGGGGCGCGGATTGATCAGGCACTGCCGGAGCGCAAACCGTTGCCGCGTCCGGACCTGCGCCAATACCGCATCGGCCTTGGGCCAGTCGCGGTGTTCGGTGCGAGTAACTTTCCGTTGGCGTTTTCCACGGCGGGCGGCGACACCGCGTCGGCGTTGGCCGCCGGTTGCCCGGTGGTGTTCAAGGCCCACAGCGGTCACATGGCCACAGCCGAACGGGTGGCCGACGCGATCATTCGCGCCGCAGAAAAAACCGGGATGCCGGCCGGCGTGTTCAACATGATCTACGGCGGTGGGGTCGGCGAAGCGCTGGTCAAGCATCCGGCGATTCAGGCGGTAGGCTTTACCGGTTCGCTCAAGGGTGGTCGCGCGTTGTGCGACATGGCTGCCGCGCGTCCACAACCGATTCCGGTGTTTGCCGAGATGTCGAGCATCAACCCGGTGATCGTGTTGCCCCAGGCGCTGCAAGTTCGCGCCGAATCGGTCGCCCGCGACCTGACCGCTTCGGTGGTTCAGGGCGGCGGTCAGTTCTGCACCAATCCCGGTTTGGTGATCGGTATTCGCTCGCCGCAGTTCAGCGCGTTCGTTCAGCAGGTCGCAGGACTGATGGGCGATCAACCGGCGCAGACCATGCTCAATGCCGGGACCTTGAGCAGCTATGGCCAAGGTCTGCAAAAGTTGCTCGCCCATCCGGGCATCGAGCACTTGGCCGGCAGCCCGCAGGCAGGGAATCAAGCCCAGCCGCAGCTGTTCAAGGCCGATGTCAGCCTGTTGATCAATGGCGATGAAGTGCTGCAGGAAGAAGTGTTCGGCCCGACCACGGTGTTTGTCGAAGTCGCCGATCAGGCGCAACTGAGTGCCGCGTTGAACGGTCTGCATGGGCAGCTGACGGCGACGATCATTGGCGAGCCGGCGGACTTTGAGCAGTTCGCTGAGCTGACGCCGTTGCTGGAGCAGAAGGTCGGACGGATCCTGCTCAACGGCTATCCGACCGGCGTGGAAGTCTGCGATTCGATGGTCCACGGCGGGCCGTATCCGGCAACTTCCGATGCGCGCGGTACGTCGGTGGGCACCTTGGCCATCGACCGCTTTCTGCGCCCGGTGTGCTTCCAGAACTACCCCGACAGCTTGCTGCCGGAGGCGTTGAAGAATGGCAATCCGCTGCGTATTCAACGCCTGGTGGACGGACAACCGTCCCGCGGCGCCCTCTAACTGCGAGCACAACCCCCTGTGGGAGCGGGCTTGCTCGCGAAAGCGGAGCGTCAGTCGACTAATCTTTGACTGTTACACCGCTTTCGCGAGCAAGTCGAATCGTCGCACCGCCGCTCCCACATTTGTTCGATGTCGTCTTTGAGTTTTGTGACTGGCACTGGACCGCTCCCACATTGAGCTATCATTGCGTCTTTCCCATTCAAAGATTGACTGCCATGACCGCCCCAACCGACACCTTGCTCGCCACCCTCGAACACTGCGATATGGTGGAAATCGACGGGCTGCACGCCTTCGAATTCTCCCTTGATGAAGACGATAACCTGCACATCGAATGCCTGGACGGTCGTGTGTCCAAGCACTGGGAGTTCACCCCGGCCGAAGTCGAGGCCGCGACCTTCGATCCAACCCTGCAAAGCTGGCTGATCACCGGCAGTTCCGGCGAGCACCGGTTGGTGTGCATGACCGCGTTCCGCGGTGATGACGACGAGGAAGAAGCGAATGAGGATGCGTAAGCTCTGGCCACTGTTGATGGCCGGCAGCGTCGGCGCGATGGGTTTTCAGGCTGCATTCGCCGACGACTATCAGTTGCTGGTCGGCTCCTACACGGCCGGCCAAAGCCAGGGGATTTATCGCCTGAACTTCGACAGCGCTACCGGGCAGATCGATGCCAAGCCGCTGCAAGTGGTCAAGAGCGAAAACCCATCCTGGCTGACCCTGTCCAAGGACCAGCGTCACCTGTTCGTGGTCAACGAAAACGGCCCGGGACAGACCGATCCGGTAGGGCGCGTCAGCAGTTATGCGATCGATCCGAAAACCCATGAACTGAGCCTGATCAATCAGGTGCAGAGCCTGGGCAACGAGCCGACTCATTCGGGCCTCAGCGTTGAAGCCAGTCACCTGTTTGTCAGCAACTATTCGGTGGCTGAAGATCCGGGTGGCACGCTGGCGGTGTTGCCGGTGGACGCCGACGGCAAGCTGAAACCGGTGGTGCAGATGAGCAGCCATCCATCGAGCCGGGTCAATCCCGAGCGGCAGATGTCGGCGCACGTGCATTCAACGGTTTCGTCGCCGGACGGCCAGTATGTGTTCTCCAATGACCTGGGCGCCGACAAGATCTTTGCCTACCGCTTCGACCCCAAGGACAACCCGGAATTGCCCTTGACCGCTGCCACACCGGCGTCCGTCCAGTTGCCACCCGGTAGCGGGCCGCGTCATCTGCTGTTCAGCGCCGATGGCAAGCACGCGTGGCTGACCATGGAAATGAGTGCGCAGGTTGCGGTGTTCGATTACAAGGACGGCCAACTCAAGCAAACGCAGATGGTCGAGTTGGCGACGGGTCAACCCGTTTCGGACAAGGCAGCCGCTGCGCTTCACGCGTCGGGCGATGGCAAGTTCCTCTACGTCAGCAACCGTGGCACCGCCAATCAGCTGCTGGTGTTCGCCATCGATCCTGCGACCGGGCACCTCAAGGAGCTGCAGCGCCGTTCCGTAGAAGGTGACCACCCGCGTGAGTTCAGCCTCGATCCGAGTGGCAAGTTCTTGTTGATCGCCAACCAGAAAAGCAACCAGATTGTTGTCATCGAGCGCGATGCAAAGACAGGCCTGCTGGGTAAAACCGTGCAAAAACTGCCGATGGATGCCCCGAGCGATCTCAAGTTCCTGGTGCGTCAATAGGCCGCAGGCCCCGGTTGATGGGGCCTGCATCCTTCTATTAATGACGCTGATATCTGCTAATGCTACAAAAGATTTCAAGGCGCCAACCTCGAAGGTTAAGTTTGCTTCACGGCCCCACCGGGCAAGCAAGCCAACTGAATACGAGGAATACCGCCATGAACTTCAATCTCTTCTCCGTAATTGCTGCTTCCGCTATCTCTGCCACCGTTGCTTTGCCAGCCAGCGCCAGCGTTGAAATCAGCGACAAAAAATCCCACGCCCAAAGCTACACCCAGAAATACCTGCAACAGAGCGCCAACTTTTACGCGGCTCTGGATCACAAGACCCAAGCCTGAAATTTGAACCCTGCACCTTTTATGCAGGAGCGAAGTCACTTGCGCCGATCGAGCTGAAAAGCTTTGAGAAACCTGAGTGATGTCGCTCCTGCATAACGCGTTTACGACAGCATCATATTGCTATCAACGTATTGCTTGATATCACATGGCCATAAGTTTAAATTTGACGCTGATTTTTTGACTCCTTCTTGTGATAAGGATCGACAGCATGGCAATGCGTCTGGCCGTGGTTCTTCTGTTTCTCTATTCCACCCCCATTCTTTCGGCTGCCCAGCCCGTTCCAGACGAGCCGGATGCGGCCCGCGAGCGCTTGATGAGTTTTATTGAAGACTGAAATAGTCTGGCTTAATGATCAACGAAGCTGATGGTCACTATGGATAACCCTGAGTGGTTATCGCCGCTTTTTTGATCGATTCTGTGGGCATCAAAACATGCCTGCGGAGAACATCATGGCCAGCTCAATCATCACTTCTGCCAAATACGGCGCCTACCTGGCTATCGCTCTTTACGTAGCCATGGTGCTGGTTTTCAGCCTCTCGCCTCAATCGCAACAGACCCTCGATGCGCCGATTCAAGTCGCTCATCCCGGCATCCAGTTTGAACACCGTTCGCAAAACGCGATGGTCGATCAGACTGAACTCTCAGGAGTCGCCGGAGCATGAAAGGGCACAGACTTTGGGTCATCGCCTTCCTGGCGTTCATGACCAATGGATCTTCCTTGCTGGGGATCGGACAGGGCTCGGCGGGGTCGGTGGCACGGACTATCGAAGCCAATCACAACCTTGCTCGCAACATTGAAACCGCGAAGGCCCTGGGGCTGCTGGCCGGCAATCCGCCAATCGAACGCCAGGACGATTTCTTCGGGCCGTTTCAGGTGGATTGCTCGGCGTTGGAGATGTGTGCAGTGTTCGCCTGAGTCGCCTAGACGACTCACTTGTAGCAGCTGGCGAAGCCTGCGTTCGGCTGCGCAGCAGTCGTGAAACCAGAGCACGCGGTCTTCCAAGTAGATCTGACATACAGGATTTACGACTGCTTCGCAGCCGAACGCAGGCTTCGCCAGCTGCTACAGGGATCGGCGCGGCTACTTGCCCATCACGCCAATAAATAGCTCCGACTCCAGAAACCGCTGCAACCAGGCCTGCAAACGGTGATAGGGCGTCTGCCCGAACCACTCGCGATCGACATGGGCGAACTGCCGCACGAACGGCATCAGTGCCACATCCGCCAGACTCGGATGCTCGGCCAGCAAGTAGTCGCGTCCCTCCAGCAACTCATCGAGCCTGCGCAAAAACACCTCGCCCTCGGCGCGATAAAACGCCATTGGCTGCTCAGGGTATCGCTCGGCGTACTTGTAGCGATTCAGGTGCACCTTGAACACCTGATCGTTTTCCTCGATCAGCTCGGCGATGAGTTGCTGCCCGACAGGGTCATCCTTGAGCAACCAATCCTGCGGATCGCTCTGCGCCAGGGCCCAGTGCATGATCGCCAGGCTTTCATCGATCACCTGACCGTCGACGCTCAGCACCGGCACCGTGCCTTTGCTCGACAGCGCCAGCATCTCCGCAGGTTTGGCCTTCAGGCTGACCTCGACAATGTTCACTGCCACGCCGGAGTAGCGCAGGGCCATGCGTGCCCGCATCGCGTAGGGGCAGCGGCGGAAGGAATACAGCGTATTCATTTCACCTCCAGAGTACTCAGGCCGTTGCCCTGACGGCGGACCTGAATCTGCACCGGAATCCGTTCATGCATTTCCTGCACGTGTGAAATCACCGCGACTTTTCGTCCCTGCGCTTGCAAGCCGTCGAGAGCATCCATGGCCAGTTGCAGGGATTCCGGATCAAGGCTGCCGAAGCCTTCATCGATGAACAGCGATTCGATTTTCAGCGTGCTCGATGCCATCGATGCCAGGCCCAAGGCCAGGGCCAGCGACACCAGGAACGTCTCGCCGCCGGACAACGAATGCACCGAACGCAGTTCATCACCCATCTCAGTGTCCATCACCAACAAACCGAGCATGCTGCCGCCACGTTTGAGGCGATAGCGCCGCACCAGTTGCCGTAACTGAACGTTGGCGTGATGCACCAGCAGGTCGAGGTTGTAGGCCTGGGCGATCTTGCGGAAGGTGTCGCCCGTGGCCGAACCGATCAGCGCATTCAAACGTGCCCAGCGCTGGTACTCGGTGTAGGCATCGGCAATCTGCTGCGCGAGGGCCTGATTGGCGTTTTGCCGGCGCTGATCCTCAGCCTGTTCGGCGCGCAGTTCGGCGCAACGGTGTTCGCTGGCGGTGAACAGGTTTTGCAGCTCGGCAAGCGCTGTCGCCAGTTGTTCGGCGTCGAGATTGCCGTTGTGCTGTGCCTGGTGATTGAGCAGACGCTGATCGCGTTCCTGCAACAGAACCTTGGTCTGTTCGATGGCTTTTTCGCTTTGCTGCAATTGCCGGCGCAGTTCGCTGACCTGCTGGTCGTTGACACTCAGCAGATCTTCCAGACCACCGTCATCCAGTTCCGGATGCAATGCGCGCCAGTCGGCAATCTTGCCGCTCAGCTCGCGATCTTCGGTTTCCAGTGCCTGCGAGCGTTCCTGCTGGGCCTTGAGTTCGGCGCCCAGCTGCACCAGCCGCGTACGCACGGTTTGCAGTTCCTGATTGGCCGTCGTTTCAGCATTGCGCGCCTGTTCGACGGCTTGATCCAGTTGCTGCTGCCACTGCTCGGCGCTGCTGTGTTCGCCGAGCAATTGCGTGAGTTTTTGCTGGCAGGCCTGTTGCTGGTCGGCGAGGGCGGTGAACTGCTGGCGGGCCGTTTCCAACTGCTGGAGGCGAGTGAGTTGGCGGTCCTGTTCTTTCTCCAGCGTTTGCTGCCGTTGTTGCTGTTCGCCGAGTTCATCGCGTTGCTGATCGAGTTGTTCCAGGCGCTGGGTGATCTGCCGGTCCAGTTGCATGAAGGTCGCAGCCGGTTCGTTGCGCAACGCTTGCAGCGTATCGGCCGGGAGCAGGGTGCTGAACGCCGTCAACTCCTCGTCCAGACGCTGGCGATCACTGCTCAACTCACGTTGCTGGTTGGCCAGGTGCTGGGCTGCTTGCTGGCTCGCCGCTTCAGCACTACGCAGTTGCTGTTGAAGGCGCGCGGCGTCCTGTTGCAGGGTGAGCAGGGCGGTTTGCCGTTGTTCGTCCTGAGTGATGCTTTGGTTCAACTGGTTGTTTTGCTGCACCAGCCAGGCATCGCGTTTAGCCGCATCCTGCGTCAACAGCTGTGCAGACAACGGATGTGCTTCAAGGCTCGGTGCCAGGCTCTGCTGCTGGGTCGCGAGGTGTTCTTGCTGTTGCAGCAACTCCTTTTGCTGGGCAATCACGCCGCCCACTTCAGCGCGCAGTTCAGTGAGTTTTTCTTTCAACAGGTCGACGGCTTTCTGGGCGTTGGCCTGTTCGCTTTCATCATGCCGGCCAAGGCTCTGCAGCAGGGCTTCGGGCTGATGATAGGGATGGTCGGGGCTGCCACAGACCGGGCACGGCTGATCGTCCTGCAACTGCTCGCGCAGCTCTTCGACGCTGGCGCTGCGGGCCAGGCGCTGGCGTTCCAGCAGCTCGCGGGTGACGCTCAGGGTCTGTTCGGCAACGACCAGCTCGCTCTTGGCTTTCACGCCGTCCTGGGTCAGACGTTCTCGTTCTTGCTGAGCGCTCAGCTGGCGCTGCTGGAGTTCGGACGCGCGCTTGTCCAGTTCCTGCTGACTGGCCCACAGTCGCGTCAGCTCTTCAAAGGCTCGCTGTTGCTTGCGGTTATCCTGCAACAGACTCCCGAGAATCCGGATCTGCTCGGCCACTGCCTCCGGTTCGGCACCGGCTTCCTTGTACAGCACTTCAAGGCTCTGGCGCTGGGTGGACAGGTCCTCGGCAGCGCGAGCGGCGCTCTGTTCCAGGGCGGCCAGTTCGGCCTGACCCTTGTTCAGGCGATTGCCGATCAGCATCAGCTGTTGCAGGCGATCACGGTAGGCGTTCCAGGCATCGCTCAACGGCGCCAGAGGGGTGCTTTGCTCAAGCCCCCCGGCAATCCGCTGCAAACGTTCGGCGACCTGTTTCTGTTGGTCGAGCAAACCTTGGATCGTGTTTTGGCCCTGAGTGCAGGCCAGTTCCGCCTGCTGCTTGAGGTCGGCACTGAGGCTTGCATCCTTGACCAGACGGGCGAGGGTGCTTTGCGCTTCGAAGGCCTGACGCAGCAGTGGAGCGCTTGAGGTGTGTTGGCTTTGGGCCTCGACCAGCGCGGTCTGCGCGGCGCTCAGGCTGTGTTCGAGTTGCGCCTGACGCTCATTCAGTTCGGTTTGCTGTCGGGTGTGCTGCTGAATCTGCGCGGCCAGCGGTGTGAGTTGGGCAGTGAGTTCTGTCTTGCGGGCGAACTGGTGCCGTTGCGGGGCCAGTTGCTCCAGGCGAGTCAGCTTCAAACGTTCGCCGGCCAGAACTTCCCAACGCTGCTGGGCCGATTGCAACTGCTCGGTGGCGCTCTGCTGCTCGTCCTGCAACTGGCGCAATTCCTTGAGCCAGGTGTGTTGCAGTTCTAGTTGCTTGAGTTGCGCTTGCTGGGTCTTGAGTTGCTGCTGAGCCTCGCTGAAGCGTTCATCGAGTTCTGCCCGGGCTTCTGGCGACAGCGGCGTCACGCCGGTGGCCTGGTCCTGCAACAGCTTGTGGGTTTCGCGAGCCTCTTTGGTTTTGTCGAACGCCCGGCGACCGAGGCGCGTATAGAGCGCGGTGTCGGTGAGTTTTTCCAGCAGTTCGCTACGTTCGTTGTCGTTAGCCTTGAGGAACGCACTGAATTCGCTCTGGGCCAGCAGCACCGCGCGGGTGAATTGCTCGAAGTTCAGGCCCAGTACGGATTCGAGCTGAGTTTTGAATTCAACTTTCTGACTGGCCAGCAGTTGATCCAGATCGATGTCGCGCAAACTCTGACGGCTGGCTTGCAGCTTGCCGCCGGCCTTCTCCCGGGCTCGATTAGCCTCCCAGCGAGCGCGGTAACGACGGCCATCGATGCCAACGAAATCGACTTCGGCATAACCTTCACCGGTGCCGCGACGCAGCAGCGTGCGAGGGTCGCCAGTGCTGATCTCGCCGTCGGCGTCTGGCGCTTTGGCAGACACCTGAGCATTGCTCAGCCGAGGCACAGCACCGAACAGCGCCAGGCACAAGGCGTCGAGCAACGTGCTTTTACCGGCACCGGTCGGCCCGGTGATCGCGAACAGACCGGCGCTGGCCAACGGCTCAGCGGTAAAGTCGATTTCAAAAGGCCCGGCCAGTGAGGCGAGGTTTTTCAGGCGGATCGCGAGGATCTTCATGCTGGTTCGCTCTCCATCTGCACGTCTTGCAACAGCTCGGCGAAGTCCTTGAGGGTTTGCTCGTCGACCTCGCTGCCGTAGTTGTCCTGCCAGGCGCGGCTGAACAATTCCTGAGGCGTGAGCTGGTCGAGTTCAATCAAGGTCGTGCCATCATCGACGCCATCGCGGCTGCCATTGCCAGCGTATTCAGCGGCGATCCGCACCAGGCGAACGGCTTTGCCTTGCAGTGCGGTTTCCACTTGATAACGCAAGTCGGGTTGCGGCTCATCGAGGCGCACCCGAACTTCCAGCCACGGCTGGCGCTGGATATCGGCCAGCAGGTCAATGTTCGGCAAGTCGGCCAGTTGCAGCAGGATTTCCGCCAATGGCGCGGGACCGATGCGTTGCAGATTCACCGCCCGGGGGATCAGTTTGGGTTCGACGCTGACCAGGGTTTCGCCTTTCAGTTGGATGTCGAGAATTTGGTGCTGATAGCCAATCTCGGAGAACGACAGCGGAATCGGCGAGCCGCTGTAGCGGATACGCTCTTCACCATTGACCTTCTGCGGCTTGTGCAAGTGGCCGAGGGCGACGTAACTGATGCTCGGCCCGAACAGGCTGGCGGGCAGCGCTTCGGCGTTGCCGATGATCAGGCTGCGCTCGGAGTCTTCCGAGACCGAACCACCGGCCATGTGCGCGTGGCTGATAGCGATCAGCGCCTGACCTGGTTTGCGCTTGGCGTTGGCGGCTTCGATCAGCCATTCGTGAACCTGACCGATACCGCGCAGGTAGTTGTCGCCCAAGTGCGCGCCGGTCACTTCTGCCGGTCGCAGGAACGGCAGCGCCAGGCACCAGGCAACGGTTTTGCCCTTGGCATCCGGTAATGGCAGCAACAAGCGCTCGGCGTCGAGTTGACCGTCATCCAGCCACAGCACACGACCCAGCGCATGCGTGCGCAAACGCCGCATCAGCGGCGCGGGCAGTTCAATGCGCGAGCCGGAATCGTGGTTGCCGGCGATCATCACGATGGTCAGCTTCGGCTGCTGTTCATGGGCGCTGACGATGAAATCGTAGAGACGTTCCTGGGCTTTGACCGGCGGATTGACCGTGTCGAAGATATCGCCGGCGATCAGCAGCACATCTGGCTGGTCCAGCTTCAGCTGGCGCAGCAGCCATTCGAGAAAGCAGGCGTGTTCGAAATCGCGTTCCTGGCCGTGCAGGTTCTGCCCGAGGTGCCAGTCGGAGGTGTGAAACAGACGCAAGGTGAACTCCGTAGGAAATAAGGTGATGGCCGCGAGGGAAATGATGGCGGCTAAAGGGGAGGGAGTTTACTGGCAAACACGGTAGATGTGGCCACGGACTCCTTGTAGCAGCTGGCGAAGCCTGCGTCCGGCTGCGCAGCAGTCGCAAAATCAGCACATGCGGTGTATCAGACAAGCCATGCAAGCAGGATTTACGACTGCTGCGCAGCCGGACGCAGGCTTCGCCAGCTGCTACAGGGACGGCGGTGGGTGGTTATTTGGGGTAGAGCGGCGGCAGGCCACTGTCGCCGACCGGGTCTTGAACCCGCTCGGCAATCGGAATCGCCTTGATCGCCCGCCACAAGTCTTCACCTTGCCAATGCTGGCCGGTTTCGCTGTAGAGCGCGCCGTTCAAGCCGTCGAGGGCGTCGGACAGCGGCACAAAACGCGCCGCCATATCGGCCAGGGTTTCCGGTTGTTGTCGGGCCCAGGCGTCGAGGGCCTGGCGAGTGGCGTGGGAGTCGTTGGCCTGACAGGCGCGCTTGAGATCGTCGAGCACGGTGCGCGGGCTCGGGCCGGTCTGCGCCGCTCGCAGGATCGCCGGTTGCCAGCGGGCGCGCCACCAGAGACCGAAGCCCAGCAGGGTGGTGCAGGCCAGGATCAAGGTGCTGAGTTTCCACCACCAGAGGGCTTCGTTGTCAGCCGCGGAAAAGACTTGAGGCAAGCCGGCCGGGGTGTCGACCATCAGGCTCGGATTATTCGCCACTGGCAGGGTTCGGGCCGGCAGGCTGCTGTGATCCAGGTGGTCCTCGAAGGTGTTCCACCAGATCACTTCAACCGCTGGCAACTCGATTGCGCCGCTGCGCGTCGGCACCAGGGCTTCACGGTCTTCGCGACTGCCGATCAGCCCGCGTTCGCTGTTCTGGTTGCCCAGCACCGGTTGATCCGGGTAGCGCCGCAAACCGTTGACATCGGTGGCGGGCAGCGGTGGCAATTGCGAACTGTCCAGCCCCTCAGCCTTTACCGTCAGGCTGCGGGTCAACGAATCACCCACCTGTGCATGATCCGGTTCCGGGTTCCAGCTTTCACTCAGGCTGAGGCTACGGGCAGGCAGCCATGGCACGTCGGCCGGGTAGGTGATGGGTTTGGCTTTGACCGTCAGCAGAATCTCGGCCGAGCTGACCCGCATCAATTTGCCGGATTTCGGTGCCTGGGCGGCGGCGTCCTTGGCGGGCTGTGCGTCCACGAGTGCGGCATTGAATATCTGCGGCGCAATGACCAACTCACCGCTGTGTTGCGGGTAGATCGCGTAGCGCATCTCGATCACGCCGTGGCGCAGGCCATTGATGTCTTTCTCGTAGGTGCGCGCCTCGCCCAGTTGCTCGATGCGCACATCGGGGATTTGCAAAGGAGGCAGGCTGCTGTCGTCGTACAGCGACACCGAATGGTAGATGCGCAAGGTCAGGATCGCCTGGGCTTGTACGTACACGCTGTTTTGATCGAGGCTGGCGTCGATGAATACCGGGGCCCGTTGGTTCGGGCTGTCCTGGGTTTCGGTCTCGACCACTTGCACGGTAATCGGCTGGCTCTGCACGTCACCCAGTTGCAGTGACGGAATCACCACGCTGCCGTTCTGCCGAGGCAGCAGGGTGATGATCCAGCGGGTGGTCGCACGGTTGTCACCGTTCAGGGTGGTCAGCTGGTTGACCTGACGGGTGCCGCGCACTTCGAACAGCGGCTCCAGCGGTGTCAGATCAGGCTTGCCGAACTGCGTCACGTCGCTGGATTCCAGGGTCAGCTCAATCGTTTCGCCGCTGTTCAGGCGACTGCGATCGACACTGGCGACCAGCCCGGCAGCCTGGGCCTGAGCAGTCCAGAGCAGCAGTGCGAGCAAGAAAGTGGTGAAGCGGGTCATCGAGTTTTTCCCTGATCCTGATGTTGTTGCTGTTCGTACCAGAATTTGCGTCTGAGCAATTCACCCGGGTCATCCGGGATTTTACGCAGCCATTGCTCCAGCGCCTGGCGCTGTTCACCGTCGATGCTGTCGCTGGCCGGACGCATCGGTGGTCGGGTGCTGTCTTCATTCCCCAGCTCGCTGCCAGGGACTTCATTGGTGCCGGGTTTCGACGGCGTTTTGCTCTGTGGGTCGGAGTCCGTCGTGGTTTGTTGGCCGTCGGTTTTCGGTTCGCCATTATCCGACGGTTGCGTGGCCGCGCCCGGCGGCGGTTCTTGTGTGTGGGGCTCGGTCTGGTTTTCGGCGTTTTTGTCTGGAGCAACGGGTGGCGGAGTGTTTTTCTGCTTGAGCAGACTTTCCACCAGCGCCTTGTTGGTCAGGGCCGGGCGCAAATCCGGTTGACGCTCCAGCGCCTGTTCGTAGGCATCCAGCGCGGCTTCCAGCTCACCGCTCTTGGCCAGGGCGTTGCCACGATTGTAGTGGGCGTGGGCGTCGCTGCCTTCGGCGAACCGCTGGGCGGCACCGCTGTAGTCGCCTGCCTCGTAGAGCGCTACACCTTGCCATTGTCGATCTTCGAAATGTTGCGCAGCCTCGGCCGCGCGCTTCTGCTTCAGCAAGATCAGACCTTGTTGGTCAGGTCGCAGCCACAAATCGTTGAAGTCGAAGGCATAACTCGGTTGTGGCAGCAAAAACAGCAGTGGCAAGCAGAACAGCCAGCCGCGACGACCGGCGCACGCCGCCAGCAGCAACAACGGCAACAACAGCCAGTAACCCTGATCGGCCCACGTATCGAGGCGCAGGGTATGGCCGTCGTTGCGCAGCGCGCGTGGTCCCTCGAGCAAGCCGAGTGCGCGCAAGTCGGCATCGTCCAGGCGAGCGTGGCGATAGCTTCCGTTCAGGTCGTTGGCAAAGGCTTTCAGGCTTGGCTCGTCCAGATGTGGCACCAGAATCGCGCCTTGGTCGTCCTTCAGAAAACTGCCGTCCTCCTGGGTGATCGGCGCGCCTTCGGCAGTGCCGATACCGAGCATCAGAAATTGTGTCGACGTGCCGTCCAGCGCCTGTTGAATCCCCTGGCGTTCCAGTTCGGTCAGGGTCGAACCGATCAGCAGGATCCGCCCGTCACCGAGGGCGCCCTGATGCAGCAGGGCAAGGGCCTTGGTCACCGCCAGATCGGCGCGATGTCCTGCCTGGGGCATCAGCGAAGGCTTGAGGGCATCCAATAGATTGCGGCTGGTTGACAGGTCATCCGACAGCGGCACCAGCGTGTGAGCGCTGCCGGCGTAGACGACGATCGCGGTCTGGGCATCGCTGCGGTTCTCCAGCAGGTCGAACAGCTTGCGCCGGGCCTGTTCCAGCCGGTTGGGGGGTACGTCGGTGGCGAGCATTTCCGGGGTCAGTTCAAGGACCACGACCAGCGGGTCGGCGGGTTTCTGACTGGCTTGCTCGACACGTTCCCAGCTCGGGCCGAGCAGCGCCAGAACGGTCAGCACCCAGGCACATCCCAGGATGACCCACGGCAATTTGCTGTCGCGACCGTTGCCACCACTGAGCAACGCCGCATGGAAGGCCGGTGGCAGAATCATCTGCCAGCGCCCGGCGCGTTTCTGCCGATGCCAGAGTTGCCAGAGCAACCAGCCGAGCAATGGCAACAACAGCAACCACCAAGGGCGGAACACGTACGGCCAGAGTGCACTCATCGGCGCCTCCGCAGGCGTAGGCGTTTAAGCCGCTGGCGCCAGTCGGGCAGTTGATTTTGCAGAAGATCCTTGGTGAACAGTCGCCGCAACGGGTTGTCCGGCCAGCGCTCGCGAACCACCAACAGCATGCTCAACAGCAACGCCAGCGCCAAAGGCCAGTGGTACAACGCCTGAGCCGGGCGGGCCTGAGTCGGTTGCTGGGTCACCGGTTCCAGTTTGTCGAGGGTGTCCTTGATCGCTTGCAGCTCCTTGTCATCATGGGCGCGAAAATACTGGCCGCCGGTGGCTTCGGCGATCGCCATCAAGGAGGGTTCATCGAGGTCGAGGCTCGGGTTGACCCCAAGGAAACCCAAAGTTCCGCTTTGCTCCGGATCGGCGCCGATACCGATCGGGTAGATTTTCACGCCTTCGCTGGCCGCCAGCCGCGCAGCCGTGAGCGGGTCGATTTGGCCACCGTTGTTGGCGCCGTCAGTGACCAGAATCAGTACGCGACTTTGTGCCGGGCGTTGACGCAGGCGTTTGAGGGCCAGGCCGATGGCATCGCCGATGGCGGTGTTCTTGCCGGCGATGCCGATCCGCGCCTCGTCGAGCCACACGCGCACCGTGTGCCGGTCGAACGTCAGCGGTGCTTGCAGGTACGCCTGGCTGCCGAACAGGATCAGGCCGACGCGATCGCCGTCGCGACTTTCAAGGAAGTCACCGAGCAAGTGCTGAACCAGTGTGAGTCGACTGACGTCTTCGTCCTGCCACTGCATGTCGGGGAAATCCATCGAGCCAGACACGTCGACCGCTATCAGCAAATCGCGACCGCTGGCGGCGATGGGCAGCGGTTCGCCAAGCCATTGCGGGCGGGCTGCGGCGATCAGTAACAACAGCCACAGCAGAATGAACGGTGCCTGTTGGCGCCAGGCCGGCAGGTTGGCCCGGGCGCGGCGACGGACCAGACCTTCGAGGTCGCCGAGGAAGCTGACTTTGAGCGCCGGCTCGCCACTGTCGGCGACAGGCAGCACGATGCGCATCAGCCAGGGCAGCGGCAGCAGGGCAAAGATCCACGGCCAGGCGAACTCAAACATGTTTACGAATCCAGGTGTCGACGGCTTGGGTCAGGCCGGCGATGGCCTTGTCGTCGAGTTTGCATTCGGGTTTGTAGGCGCCTTCGACCAGCACCATCCAGCGGGTCAGGCCGGCGGCCGGGCAACGATTGTCGAGGAATGCCAGCCATTTGCGTCCATTGAGGGTATGGCTCTGGCTATAGGGGTAGTGGTTGCGGCACAGGCGTTTGAGCAAACCGTTGAGTTGCTGCAACCAGGCACCGGCCGGCGCGCCGTCGTAGGGTTTGGGCATCCGTGCGAGTTCGGCCAGCGCGGCGAGGCGCACCGGGTCCAGCGGTTGTTCGGCGCGCACGATCGGGCGCTTGTCTGGAAGAAAGCGCCTTGCCTTCCACAGGCCGAAACCGATGAGCGGCAGTAACACCAGCAACAGCCACCAGCCCGGTGCCGGCGGCCAGAATTCAATCGGTGGCGGGGAGATCAGCGGTTGCAGTTGATCGAGGCTGCTCATCGGCCTTTCCCCGGTTTCTGCGGGTTCAGGTACTCGCGCAGTTGCTCGACCATCTCACTCTGGGTGCTCAGGGGCATCAGCAATATCCGCAGCTTCTGCGCCAGCAATTCCCAGCGAGCGATGCGTGCTTCGGCCTGGGCTCGATAGGTCTGGCGCAGCTCGAAATTCAGGGTGTCGAGTTCCAGTTGCGCGCCCCGTTCCGCGAAGCGTAAAAGCCCGGCGGCGGGCAGGGCGTGATCGAGAGGGTCAGATACCGGCAGCAGCAATAGATCGCAATGCCGCGACAACAGGCTCAGCTGTTGTTCGGCGCCCTCGGTCAGGGTGCGTTCGTCGCAGATTATGATCACCAGGCTGCCGGGGCGCAGGACTTCCCGGGCACGGCGCAGGGCAATGTTGAAGGCGTCCCGGTCCGGCTCGTTTTCCGTGTGCAGCGACTGATTGACCCGCACCAGACGGTTGAGCAACTGCAGCAGGCTCTGTTTGCTGCGTCGTGGCTTGATTTCATAGTGCTCGTTGTTGCCGAACACCAGTCCGCCAACCCGATCGTTATGACCCAGTGCGGCCCAGCCGATCAGGCTCGCGGCCTGGGCGGCGAGCACCGACTTGAACATCAGCCCCGAGCCGAAGAACAACCGGCGACTTTGCTCGACCATGATGAAAATCGGCCGCTCGCGCTCTTCATGGAACAGCTTGGTGTGGGGTTCCTGGGTGCGGGCGGTGACACGCCAATCGATGCTTCGCACGTCATCGCCGGCCTGATAGACCCGCACCTGATCGAAGTCCACCCCACGGCCGCGCAGTTTGGAGTGGTGCAGGCCGATCAGCGGGCTGCGCTGGCTCGGTGTGGAAAACAGTTGCACTTCACGCACACGATGACGCATCTCGATCAGCTCGGCGAGGCTGACACGGATGCCCGGCTCGGGCGGCAGGATGACGTTCATCGGGGTCAAGCGACGGCTACGACGTCGAGAATCCGCTGGACCACCCGGTCCTGGTCGATGCCCGCGGCTTCGGCTTCAAAGGAAAGAATGATGCGATGACGCAGCACATCGAACAGCACGGCCTGGATGTCTTCCGGGCTGACGAAGTCACGACCGGCCAGCCAGGCGTGGGCCCGGGCGCAACGGTCGAGGGCGATCGAGCCACGCGGGCTGGCGCCATAGGCGATCCACTCGGCCATCTCCGGGTCGAACTTGGCCGGGGTGCGCGTGGCCATGACCAGTTGCACCAGGTATTCCTCCACGGCGTCGGCCATGTACAAACCGAGGATTTCCTTGCGCGCGGCAAAAATCGCCTGCTGGCTGACCCGGCGCTCGGGCTTGGTTTCGCCATTCAACGCTTCGCCGCGGGCCTGTTGCAGGATCCGACGTTCGACGGCGGCGTCCGGGAAGCCGATTTTCACGTGCATCAGGAAGCGGTCGAGCTGCGCTTCGGGCAGTGGATAGGTGCCTTCCTGCTCGATCGGGTTTTGCGTGGCCATCACCAAAAACAGTGGCGACAGCTCGTATGTGCTGCGCCCGACGCTGACCTGGCGCTCGCCCATGGCTTCGAGCAGGGCGGACTGAACCTTGGCCGGGGCGCGGTTGATTTCGTCCGCCAGCACCAGGTTGTGGAAGATCGGGCCTTGCTGGAACACGAAACTGCCGGTTTCCGGGCGATAGATTTCCGTGCCGGTGATGTCGGCGGGCAACAGGTCGGGGGTGAACTGGATGCGATGGAACTGTGCTTCGATGCCTTCGGCAAGTTCTTTGATGGCCTTGGTCTTGGCCAGGCCCGGAGCGCCCTCGACCAGCATGTGGCCGTCGGCAAGCAAGGCGATGAGCAAGCGCTCGATGAGTTTTTCCTGGCCGAGAATCTGCGTTGAAAGAAAGGTTCGCAGCGCTAGCAGCGCTTCACGATGTTCCATCGATGACTGTTCCTGGAAAGGGTGACCGAAGACGTCCGAATAACGCCAGGGCTGGGGGCGTTACTTTAATCTATCGCGGGGGGCGGCGACTAACGGCATTTTGTGCAAAGTGCGCGAAATGGCTGGGGAAATTGTTGGAGTTTTGTAGGGCTCGTAGGGTGCTGGTGTTCTTTCGGGCCTCTTCGCGAGCAAGCCCGCTCCCACATTCGATCGCATTTCTCCTGGCAGAACGCGATTAAATGTGGGAGCGGGCTTGCTCGCGAAGGCGTCCGCTCAGGCGCTGAGATTCAAAGCTCGCTGATATAAGTGCCAGTACCCTTGAGGATGTTCTGCAACGTTTCTTCCACTTCAGCCAAATCCGCCGCATCAGTGCTGTGAATGATTTCCAGCGAATCATCACCATTCAGCGCATCGGCGTCAGCGGCAGCGATTTCGATCAGCAGGCGGGTAGGGCTTAGGGTGACTTTTACGCCGTCCAGGGTCGAAGGCTCGTCGCCGAGGCTGATATCCAGCGCGTCCTCGTCCGGGTAGCGGGTCATCAGGAACATATCGCCCTGATCGCTGTGGCAGCAGAGCATGGCCATGTTGTCTTCTTCGTCATCGCACGGGTTGACGATCAAGAGGGCGGTGGTCATTTGCATGGGGAATTCCTGGCTCGGCGAGCGTTGTGAAGACGAACAAAGGGCGATTCTGCCAGCAGACGGGAATTTCTGCTCGCTTGGTTGTCAGAGGATGTGTCGTGAGCATCTGGGGTGTTGCTGGTCATTTCTGGTACGGATGTGCCGCAAAACCGGGCTAAACCCCCCGTTTTGCCGTGCGGCTGCTAGTGTTGTTCGATGCACAAGGCGCAAGCTGCGTACCGATGACCGAATATGTCGCAGCGCTGCAAGCACGGGCCTTGCCGCACTGGTTAAGCTGCGCAACGGATGAGCACCTGTAAAGGCATTGCGCTGTACCTTGCCCAGTCGTTTTTGCAGATGCCCATTCATGGAAGGTGAATGTGACCTGAGTGTCTCGTCCAGCTTCACCCACCTGTCATCCTGTTTCCTCTGCCCGAGAATCAGGAACAGGGTGACGGATTGCCCCGAAAGGGGTTTGCACGCGACGCTTCCATCAATAACAAGCCCAAGCGGAGTACCACAGATGGCGTTCTTCACCGCAGCCAGCAAAGCCGACTTCCAGCACCAACTGCAAGCGGCACTGGCCCAGCACATCAGTGAACAGGCACTGCCACAAGTGGCGCTGTTCGCGGAACAATTTTTCGGCATCATTTCCCTGGACGAGCTGACCCAGCGTCGGTTGTCCGACCTCGCCGGCTGCACCCTTTCTGCGTGGCGCCTGCTTGAGCGCTTCGATCACGCGCAACCGCAAGTGCGCGTCTACAACCCTGATTACGAACGCCACGGCTGGCAGTCGACCCACACCGCGGTCGAAGTGCTGCACCACGACCTGCCATTTCTGGTGGACTCGGTACGCACCGAGCTGAACCGTCGCGGCTACAGCATCCACACCCTGCAAACCACTGTGCTGAGCGTACGTCGCGGCAGCAAGGGCGAGCTGCTGGAAATCCTGCCGAAAGGCACCCAGGGCGACGACGTGCTGCAAGAGTCGTTGATGTACCTGGAAATCGACCGTTGCGCCAACTCGGCCGAACTGAATGTCCTGAGCAAGGAACTGGAACAGGTTCTCGGTGAAGTCCGCGTCGCGGTCGCCGATTTCGAACCGATGAAAGCCAAGGTCCAGGAGATCCTCACCGGCCTGGACAATAGCCAGTTCGCTGTCGATTCTGAAGAAAAAGCCGAAATCAAAAGCTTCCTGGAATGGCTGGTGGGCAACCACTTCACCTTCCTCGGCTATGAAGAGTTCGTGGTTCGCGATGAAGCCGACGGCGGCCACATCGTCTACGACCAGGACTCCTTCCTCGGCCTGACCAAATTGCTGCGCACCGGCCTGACCTACGATGACCTGCGCATCGAAGACTACGCCGTGAACTACCTGCGCGAACCGACCCTGCTGTCGTTCGCCAAGGCTGCGCACCCAAGCCGTGTACACCGTCCGGCTTACCCGGACTACGTGTCGATCCGTGAAATCGACGCCGACGGCAACGTCATCAAGGAATGCCGTTTCATGGGCCTGTACACCTCCTCGGTGTATGGCGAGAGCGTGCGGGTCATTCCGTACATCCGTCGCAAGGTCGAAGAAATCGAACGCCGTTCCGGCTTCCAGGCCAAGGCTCACTTGGGCAAGGAACTGGCGCAGGTAGTTGAAGTGCTGCCGCGCGACGACCTGTTCCAGACCCCGGTCGACGAACTGTTTGCCACCGTGATGTCGATCGTGCAGATCCAGGAACGCAACAAGATTCGAGTGTTCCTGCGTAAAGACCCGTACGGCCGTTTCTGCTACTGCCTGGCCTACGTGCCGCGCGACATCTACTCCACCGAAGTGCGCCAGAAGATCCAGCAAGTGCTGATGGATCGCCTGAAAGCCTCGGACTGCGAGTTCTGGACTTTCTTCTCCGAGTCCGTGCTGGCCCGCGTGCAGCTGATTCTGCGTGTCGATCCGAAGAACCGTCTGGACATCGACCCGGTTCTGCTGGAAAAAGAAGTGGTACAGGCCTGCCGCAGCTGGCAGGACGACTACGCGAGTCTGGTCGTCGAAAGCTTCGGCGAAGCCCACGGCACCAACGTGCTGGCTGACTTCCCGAAAGGTTTCCCGGCCGGTTACCGCGAGCGTTTTGCCGCCCACTCGGCTGTGGTCGACATGCAGCACCTGCTGAGCCTGAAAGAATCCAATCCGCTGGTGATGAGCTTCTATCAGCCACTGGGTCAGGTCTCCGGTCAGCGCGAGCTGCACTGCAAGCTGTATCACGCCGATACGCCGCTGGCGCTGTCCGACGTGCTGCCAATCCTGGAAAACCTTGGCCTGCGCGTGCTGGGTGAATTCCCGTATCGCCTGCGTCACAACAGTGGCCGCGAGTTCTGGATTCACGATTTCGCGTTCACCGCTGCTGAAGGCCTGGAACTCGACATCCAGCAACTCAACGACACCTTGCAGGACGCTTTCGTCCACATCGTGCGTGGCGATGCCGAGAACGATGCGTTCAACCGTCTGGTACTGACTGCCGGCCTGCCATGGCGCGATGTCGCGCTGCTGCGTGCCTACGCCCGTTACATGAAGCAGATTCGCCTGGGCTTCGACCTGGGTTACATCGCCAGCACCCTGAACAACCACACCGACATCGCTCGCGAGTTGACCCGGTTGTTCAAAACCCGTTTCTACCTGGCCCGCAAGCTCGGTACTGACGATCTGGAAGACAAGCAGCAACGTCTGGAACACGCGATTCTGAGCGCACTGGACGACGTCCAGGTGTTGAACGAAGACCGAATCCTGCGTCGCTACCTGGACCTGATCAAGGCCACCCTGCGGACCAACTTCTACCAGACCGACGCGCACGGTCAGAACAAGTCCTACTTCAGCTTCAAGTTCAACCCGCACCAGATTCCAGAGCTGCCGAAGCCAGTACCGAAGTTCGAAATCTTCGTTTACTCGCCACGCGTCGAAGGCGTGCACCTGCGCTTCGGCAACGTTGCTCGCGGTGGTCTGCGCTGGTCTGATCGTGAAGAAGATTACCGCACCGAAGTCCTGGGCCTGGTAAAAGCCCAGCAAGTGAAGAACTCGGTGATCGTGCCGGTGGGCGCCAAGGGCGGCTTCCTGCCGCGTCGCTTGCCACTGGGCGGCAGCCGTGACGAGATCGCGGCCGAGGGCATCGCCTGCTACCGCATCTTCATCTCGGGCCTGTTGGACATCACCGACAACCTGAAAGACGGCGCGCTGGTACCGCCGGCCAACGTCGTGCGTCATGACGACGATGACCCGTACCTGGTGGTGGCTGCGGACAAGGGCACTGCAACCTTCTCCGACATCGCCAACGGCATTGCCATCGACTACGGCTTCTGGCTCGGCGATGCGTTCGCATCGGGCGGCTCGGCCGGTTACGACCACAAGAAAATGGGCATCACCGCCAAGGGCGCGTGGGTTGGCGTTCAACGTCACTTCCGCGAACGCGGCATCAATGTTCAGGAAGACAACATTACTGTGGTCGGCGTCGGCGACATGGCCGGTGACGTGTTCGGTAACGGCTTGTTGATGTCCGACAAGCTGCAACTGGTCGCAGCGTTCAACCACCTGCACATCTTCATCGACCCGAACCCGGAGCCGGCCAACAGCTTCGCCGAGCGTCAGCGCCTGTTCGACCTGCCGCGTTCGGCCTGGTCGGATTACGACACCAGCATCATGTCCGAAGGCGGCGGGATCTTCTCCCGTAGCGCGAAAAGCATCGCGATTTCCCCGCAGATGAAAGAGCGCTTCGACATTCAGGCTGACAAGCTGACCCCGACCGAACTGCTGAACGCCTTGCTCAAGGCACCGGTGGATCTGTTGTGGAACGGCGGTATCGGTACTTACGTCAAAGCCAGCAGCGAAAGCCACGCCGATGTCGGCGACAAGGCCAACGATGCACTGCGCGTGAACGGCAACGAACTGCGCTGCAAAGTCGTGGGCGAGGGCGGCAACCTCGGTATGACCCAGCTGGGTCGTGTCGAATTCGGCCTCAATGGCGGCGGTTCCAACACCGACTTCATCGACAACGCCGGTGGTGTGGACTGCTCCGACCACGAAGTAAACATCAAGATCCTGCTGAACGAAGTGGTTCATGCCGGTGACATGACCGACAAGCAACGTAACCAGTTGCTGGCGAGCATGACCGACGAAGTCGGTAACCTGGTTCTGGGCAACAACTACAAGCAGACTCAGGCACTGTCTTTGGCGGCACGCCGTGCCTTCGTGCGGATTGCCGAATACAAGCGTCTGATGAACGACCTGGAAGGCCGCGGCAAGCTGGATCGCGCCATCGAGTTCCTGCCGGCTGAAGAAGCGATCAACGAACGCCTCGCGGAAGGCCATGGCCTGACCCGTGCCGAGCTGTCGGTGCTGATCTCTTACAGCAAGATCGACCTCAAGGAAGCGCTGCTCAACTCCCAGGTGCCGGACGACGATTACCTGACCCGCGACATGGAAACCGCTTTCCCGCCGACCCTGGTGAGCAAGTTCTCCGATGCCATGCGCCGTCACCGTCTGAAGCGCGAAATCGTCAGCACCCAGATCGCCAACGATCTGGTCAACCACATGGGCATCACCTTCGTTCAACGACTCAAAGAGTCGACCGGCATGAGCCCGGCGAACGTTGCCGGTGCTTACGTGATCGTGCGTGACATCTTCCATCTCCCGCACTGGTTCCGGCAGATAGAGGCCCTGGATTACCAGGTTTCCGCTGACGTGCAACTGGAGCTGATGGACGAGCTGATGCGTCTAGGCCGTCGCGCTACGCGCTGGTTCCTGCGCAGCCGTCGTAACGAGCAGAATGCTGCCCGTGACGTCGCGCACTTCGGTCCACATCTGGCAGCGCTGGGCCTCAAGCTCGACGAATTGCTGGAAGGCCCGACCCGCGAAGGCTGGCAGACCCGTTATCAGGCGTACGTTGCGGCTGGCGTTCCTGAGTTGCTGGCACGCATGGTTGCAGGCACCACTCACCTGTACACCTTGCTGCCGATCATCGAAGCGTCCGACGTGACCGGTCAGAACGCAGCCGACGTGGCGAAGGCTTACTTCGCCGTGGGCAGCGCGCTGGACATCACCTGGTACCTGCAACAGATCAGCGCGCTGCCGGTTGAAAACAACTGGCAGGCCCTGGCCCGTGAAGCGTTCCGTGACGATGTCGACTGGCAACAACGTGCGATCACCATCTCGGTCCTGCAACAGGGCGACGGCACTCAAGACGTGGAAACCCGTCTGGAGCTGTGGATGGAAGAGCACGAAGGCATGATCGAACGCTGGCGCGCCATGCTGGTAGAAATCCGTGCCGCCAGCGGCACTGATTACGCCATGTATGCGGTGGCCAACCGTGAGCTGCTGGATCTGGCGTTGAGCGGTCAAGCGGTAGTGCCAGTCACTGCCACTAGCACTGCCAGCGCTGAGTTGGAACCGGCGGCCTGATCAGGCGCTGAATGAAGAAGCCCCGCAATGAGAGTTGCGGGGTTTTTTTTGCCTGAAGGTTTTGTACCGTCTGGTCGGGCCCCATCGCGAGCAAGCTCGCTCCCACATTGGTTTTGCGTCGTACACAGAACTAATGTGGGAGCGAGCCTGCTCGCGAAGGGGCCATTAACCTCAATACAACTTTTTGCCTATATTGTTATCGATCATCGACACTTTATCTGTCGGCCTGGTCAATAAATTACTGAGCGACTGGTCAAACTTCTGCAAGGCCCGAACTTGCACATTTTGTTGTTCGTTAATGTCGGCAACTATCTCTTCGCTGCGTTTATAGTCCGCCCATACCGGACTCAGCTCTTTAGCGTCATGCCCTTGCGCAGTACCGATGTAATTGAAGTTCGAATCGTAGAACGCTGCGCTGACATTCGCGCTGATGTCCGAACTGCGCGACGTCATCAATTGACTGCGGGTATCGACAATGGCGACCACGTCCGGTTTAGCGGCCCTGAGACTTTGCATGTCCGGGTACACCGTCACCGAGCCAAACTGACGTTGCAAGGACGCCTTGACCCAGTCTACCGCCAGGTCCGGTTTGGAGGTGGCGACGTAGGCGTCGTGAATCGACTGCACCAGCAGGCTCTGGCCGAAACCGGTGCCGGCGTTGGCCTGGTAATCCTGAAGGTAGGCGCGGTTGGTCTGAGTGTTACGGCTGTAGACGATGCCCAGGGACACGTTGCTGCCATTGGTGACATGTGTGGCGCTGCTGCGGCCTACGGGCTCGGTGAAGACGCCGTCGAGCGAGGAAACAGCCTTCGGTGCAGTGGGTATTGAGCAGCCTGTTAAAAGAATCGTCATCGTCATGGTGCTGACAAGTGCAAGTTTCATGGTGTTTCTCCCGTGAAACAACTTGAGTCGGAAAGTTAATAGGCCGGACACAGTCGGCGGAGATTCCAGACTAAACCTGTCGACACTGAATGAAATGGCCAATCACCGCACTTGTCAGGTGACTACTAGTTTTGTTTGGTTTAAAAGGCCCCGGTTAATTGCGCCGGGAAATAAAAAGGCCTGAATTGTTAATTCGGGCCTGTTTATTTATGGCTGGCGCAACAGCTATCAGTTTTCCAAAGGGATCAATACTTTTTCGTCGGGCGCTAACACCATGAACACCAGCAGTTTGGCGGGTTTGGTGGTACTGGCATTTTTCGAGACCAGATGCTCCGATCCGGCCGGTTCATACCAATACTCGCCGGCCTTGTAGGTTTTCGGTTGCTCGCCTTTCACTTGAGAAACGATCGATCCAGAAATAACGTAAGCCATAGCCGTGCCCTCGTGCTTGTGGGCGATGGACGATTGGCCGGGTTTGTAGTCGACTTCGATCATCAACGCTTTTTTGCCTGGCACGTTTTGCAGCATTTCGTCCTGCAGAATGGTGACTTTTTCCGAAGGGTCGTGAGCGAATGCCGCGACGGAAAAGCTCAGGGCCAGGGCGGCGAAGGGCGCAGCACAGTAGCGGAAGGCGTTCATGGGTTATCACCTGCTGTGGTTAGTTGTCAGGGACCACAGTAAGTCTCGGCCAGGGCCAATCAAACAGCCAATTTTCGTGAAGGCGAGGGGACCAATGATGCGCGTTTTAAAAACAAGATCGCCGCCTCCGGCCACTCCTGCAGGGGTACCCAAAGCCCTGTAGGAGTGGCCGAAGGCGGCGACCTAATTTTTAAACGATAGGAAAACTGTTGAAGTCGACGCTGTTGGCCAGGCGGCTGTCGATCAGGCCGATAAAGCCTTGTACTTCAGGGCAGTTGAAATGCATTTGCATGGCCGCTTCCGATTGCCAGCGGGCGCTGACCGTCCAGCGGTTGTCGTCCTCGGGGCAGCGGTCGACCATATAGGAATCACAGCCCGGTAGTTCGCGCAGGGTGTCGACAATCTTTTGCAGTTGCTTGCCCAGTTCGTCCGAGCGGCCGGCGGCGGCCTGCACCTTAACGGTATTGATCACTTCGTTGGACATTGCTCACACTCCTGAATCAGGCCGGACGAATCCTGCTCATTGAGGGATAACGCTTATGCAGGATAGGCCTGCATCCCCGGACCACCAATAGCCAATAGCTGGATAAAAACGCAGACCAATCCGTCAGGCAACCTGCTGCAAAATGTCCCGCAGGCGGTCCAGCGCGATGTCGATGTCGAGGGTTTCGATGGCGCCAAAACCGAGGAAAAGCCCGGCCTGCGGCGCTTGCTGATAGAAAAAGCTGTCGATGGGATACACCCCCACTTCGACCTTTTTCGCCAGTTCGATCACCAATGGAATATCGATAGACACTTTGCACATAACCACCATGTGGAACCCGGCGGTGGTCGGGACAGCCTCGAGCCACGGTGAAAGATCGCCGGCCATGCGCTCGAGGATCCGCTCACGACGCCCGGCATAGATCGTATGGCAGCGCCGGATGTGCTTGAGCAGACAGCCTTCGGCGATGAACTTGGCCAGCGCCCATTGGGGCAGGGTGGACGTGTGCAGGTCGGTGAGCTGCTTGGCGCGAATGACCGCTTCGAGTATTGCCGGCGGCAGGATCGCATAACCCAGGCGCAGTTCCGGCAGCAGGGTTTTCGAAAAGGTCCCGACGTAGGCGACGATGCCGCGTTCGTCCATGCTTTGCAGCGAGTCGGTGGGTCGGCCTTCGTAGCGGAATTCGCTGTCGTAATCGTCCTCGATGATGATCGCGCCCAACTCATGAGCCCGCTCCAGCAGCGCCACCCGGCGCGCCTGGCTCATCGGCATGCCGAGCGGGAACTGGTGGGACGGCGTGACGTAGATCAGCCGGGTGCCAAGGGGGATCTTGTCCACCTGAATGCCTTCGGCATCCACCGGGACGCCGATCACCGTGGCGCCGTGGGTACCGAACAACAGGCGTGCGGGCGGATAGCCGGGGTCTTCCATGGCGACAAGGCTGCCGGGGCGCGTGAGCACCCGGGAGATCAAGTCCAGCGCCTGTTGCGCGCCGTTGCACACCACCACGTCTTCGTCCTGGCAATTGACCCCGCGAGAAAACGCGATGTGCCGGGCGATCGCATTACGCAGCGCCGGCAAGCCTTCGGGCAGGCTGTAGAAGCCCTTGGAAGCGGCGATCTGGCGTAAGGCGTGAGCGGTGCAGCGCCGCCAGTCATCCTGGGGAAACTGGCCCTTGCTGGTGGCGCCGCCGATGAAGTCGTAGCGCAACGAGCCTTCCAGCGTTGGATGACGCAGGAACACCGGCAGGTTGCGCCAGGACTCGATGACCTCGGCACTGGCCAATTCCGAATGGCTCTGTTTACGGGTGATTTTCGCCGGTCGGGCGTTGACGTAGGTGCCTTTGCCGATGACCCCGGTGAGGAAGTTTTCGTAGGTCAGTTGCGTGTAGGTGTCGGAAATGGTCTTGCGCGAAATCCCCAATTGTTCTGCCAGCAAACGACTGGGCGGCAGTTGCGTCCCGGCTGCCAGGCGACCGGATTCGATGGCGCTGCGCAGTTGGTTGTACAACTGGCCTGCCAGGTCCTTGCGGCCGTTGATGACAACGTGAAGTTCCATACCGGCGAGGCTCCTGGGGCAATTGAGGCGCGTGTGCGTCGGGCCAGATTACCCGCATGAGCGCCTGCGCAAAAGTTGCGTGGGCGAAAAACCTCCGATTGGTCTGGTGCCTGAGTGGTCCACGGGTATTTCGCAGAATTGGATCTGTAACGCCTGCGTATCAACGCCTACCTTGAGGGGCACACATTCGATCCACGAGGTCACTCCATGAACCCCCGCCTGGATTACTACAGCGCATCGCCCAAAGCGATGAAAGCGATGATTGCCATGGAGGCCTTGACCAGCAACCTCAGCATCGAGCCGGCCTTGCTGCACTTGATCAAGATCCGTGCCTCGCAACTCAATGGCTGCGCTTTCTGCACCGATATGCACTCGGTGGATGCCCGGCGACTCGGCGAGACTGACCGTCGTTTGTATTCGATCGTGGTCTGGCGCGACAGCGGTTTCTTCAATGCGCGAGAGCGTGCAGCGCTGGCCTGGACCGAAGCCGTCACCTTGCTCTCTGAAAGCCATGTGCCGGACGAGGTCTACGCGCAGGCCCGGGAGCAGTTCAACGAAGGCGAGATGGTCGACCTGACCATCGCCGTCACCACCATCAACAGCTGGAATCGCCTGGCGGTGAGTTTTCGGCAAACCCCCGGCGGCTGAATCGATTTTCCGCCCTGAGTGTCACATCAGGTTCATAAACGCTGCGCAGGATGAGGCTTTCAAGGACAGATCGACAGGGAGTCAGCGATGCGATTCATGGAAACCACAGTTCGTCAGCAAGTTGCCGAGTACCGCACGCCCGTAGAAAAAACCTCATCCTGGCGCACTCTGGCGGCAGGGATCGATCCGGTACTGGCGCAGTCTTTTCGGGTCAGTGCCCGTTGCGGCTGTTTCATGCAGGCAGCCCGCAGCCTCAACATCAAGACCACCCAGCTGCGCAAACAATTGGCGCAGCTTGAAGCGCACCTGCAGTGTTCGCTATTCAGTCACTCAGAGAATGGAGTTGCCCTCAGTCGTGACGGGTTGCAGCTGCAATCGCAGTTGATTGCCCTGGCCCACGAGCGCGATTTGCCGGTGACCGAACAGCCGTTGATTCGCCTGGCCGTCGCCGAATCGATCCTGCATGACATTCTCGGTCGCGATCTGGTTGCCTTGTTGCGGCGCAACGCCAGCGTGCGCCTGGACATCATCACCCTGGACAGCGAACTGTCCCTGCAAGCGGTCAGTGCCGATGTGGTGTTGTGGCTGGCCGGCACCGATTCACCGCTGCCTGGCCCGAGTTTTGCTGTCAGCGAGCCCCGGCGTCTGGCGCGGCTCGATTACTTGCCCCACATCGCCAAACGTTATTCACGGGTCGCGTCGCGGCCAGACAGCCTCGACGACTTGACGGATTTCCTGCTGGTGCAATGGCAGCATGACCGTCAGGTCGACAGCTTTCGGCCGTGGAACACCCTCGTGGATCAACGCCTGGCCGGAGTGGTGCAGTTGCATTCCTATCAGCTGATGCTGGAGATGATCCGTTGCAGCGCCTGCATTGGCCTGCTGCCCGGATACATCAGCCGCTTCGACCGCGGTCTTATTGAGTTGCCGGGACTGTTCAGTCAACCGATGCAGCGTCAGGTGTGGATGGCGGTCAATGCCGAGTCCGAGGGGCAAGTGCAGGTGCAGATGATCGTTGAGCTGATCCAGAACACCTTCGAAGAGCGGCGGGAGTGGTTCGAACAACCTGCGGCGGTATAGAGTGGGCGGCCATGTCTGTATCAAGGATGAATCACCCATGCCCGCCACTGACGCTGTCATCTCCCTCGAACGTTTCAACGAATGCCACATCGACGGCATTACCGCGCTCTACAACGATCCGGCCATTACCCGGCAGGTGCTGCAAATGCCGTTTCAGTCCACCGAAGTCTGGCGCAAGCGCCTGGCGCCGGACAACGAGCGTGTGGTGCAGCTGGTGGCGCTGCATCAAGGGACGGTCATCGGCAATATTGGCCTGGAGCAGTTTTCGCGGATCCGCCGCAGCCATGCCGGCAATCTCGGCATGGGCGTCGCGGTGGCCTGGCAGGGCAAGGGCGTCGGCTCGAAGCTGTTGGCGGCGGCGCTGGACATCGCTGACAACTGGATGAACCTGCAACGGCTCGAACTTTCGGTGTACGCCGACAACGAAGCCGCTATCGGGCTTTACCGCAAGTTCGGCTTCGACACCGAAGGGCTGTTTCACGACTACGCCGTGCGTGATGGCGTGCTGGTGGATGCCTTGAGCATGGCGCGCCTGCGTCGCACACCCAAGGCCGCTTAAGTCACTCGCCCAAGGCGAACGCCACCGCCGCCTGCGCATGCAGTTCGGTGGTGTCGAGCAAGGGCAGGGCGCTGTGCTCGGGTTTGATCAGCAGGCCGATTTCCGTGCAACCGAGGATGATGGCCTGGGCGCCACGTCGGGTCAGTGACTCGATGACCTGCTGGTAGACCTTGCGTGACGCCTCGCTGATCACCCCGACGCACAACTCGTCATAGATGATCCGGTGGACGGCCTGACGTTCATCAGCCTCCGGCACCAGTACGGTCAGCCCCATTGAAGTCAGGCGCTCCTTGAGGAAATCCTGCTCCATGGTGAACGCTGTGCCGAGCAATCCGATTTTCAGCGCGCCCGCCTCGACGGCAGCCTGACCCGCCGGGTCGGCGATGTGCAGAAACGGAATGCTGATCGCGGCCTGAATCTGCCCGGCCACTTTGTGCATGGTGTTGGTGCATAGCACCACACAATCGGCACCGCCAGCCTGCAACCGCTGCGCCGCATCCACTAGAATCGCCGCCGCATCGTCCCAGCGCCCGGCATGCTGGGCCTGTTCGACAGGGCCAAAGTCGACGCTGTACATTAGCAGTTTCGCCGAACGCAACGGCCCGAGCCGGTCGCGCACCTGCTGGTTGATGAGACGGTAATACTCGGCGCTGGACTCCCAGCTCATGCCGCCGATTAGGCCGATGGTGCGCATGTCGTGCTCCTGTTGATGGCAACCCTTTGCGAGAGAGTGTCCAGTGGATCCCGGTTTCGATCTATCAGGAAATTTCATATGCCTGATGCAATGAGTCAGCGCTTGGTCGGCGGCAAAATCTGCCTGCAACTCTTGCCTCGTGCGGCGTACAGCGCGCGTGACGCGGCACAGTCGCAAACGCTCGGGGTAACGCTGGAGCGTCAGCAAGGTGTGCACGCCATCGATTCCGACCATCGGGTGGATTTTGATACCTTACCCGGCGTTTTGGCTTATACACCGATCGGAGTCGAGGTGTTTTCCGAGTCCGCCACTGGCGGTGAATACCTGCTGATGCGACTGGACCAACAGTTTGCCGGTGAGCAGTTACCTTGCGTCACCCACCGCATGCAGTCTTCAGGCAATCGACGCGCGCTGACCCTTGCACGAGAGCTGCGACGTCTGTTGCTCGCCCCACAGCCCGATCTACTGGCGTTTGAGCAATGTGCCCTGGATCTCGTTGACTTGACACCCCTGAAAATCGAAACAACACACCGGATCACGCCCACGTCCTTCGCTCGAGTACTGGACCAGATCGCCGAGCAATTCCACGAACCCCTGACCCTTGGACAATTGGCCGTCACTTACGGGCAAAACGAGCTGCGCTTTCTGCGCGACTTCACCCGGACCATCGGCCTGACACCCCACGCTTACCTCGTTGAAGTGCGGCTTCAGGCGGCACGCCGGATGATCGAATACACCGACCTGTCCCTGGCCGACATCGCCCTGGATGCCGGCTTCGCCCATCAGTCCCACATGGGCAGTGCCTTTCGCAAATACCTGGCCATGACGCCCAGCCAATACCGTTCACGCTTTTAGTCGTACGCCGGCAGCGCGCATCTGCCATGCTCAAAGTCCGCAGCACCGTTTCAACAAAGGAACACCGCAATGGACGATGTACAGCAACTGGGTGAGATGCTTCGCCATTACGCAGAAAGCGAAGCGCACAAGAAGCAACTGTTCGAGTCGCAATCGGCCGTGTGGGCGACGCGCATTGGTGAACTGTTCGATCAGATCCAGCAATGGCTGGAACCGGTCCAGGCGCCGAATCTGCTGGAGGTGAGCCGCGAGGCGTATGTTGCGTCCGGGCCGAGCGTGCCGGTCGAAACGTCGACCTTCAAGACCGAGAAGCTGTCCATTGTGATCGCCGGTAAACCGGTTGAATTTGTGCCGGATGTGATGGGGGCCGGTGGTCAGATTTCACTGGCCGTGATGGGCCTGACGGCCGCGCGCTACGGCAGCATTTCGCTGGTGTGCCTGCCGCCGTCCAGCAGCTGGCAATGGCGCAAGACCAACGGTTTGAAAGACCCGGATACCTTTGCGTTCGATGCGAACTTTTTGGCGCAGCAGTTGCAGAGCCTGATCCCGCGCGAGCGCAGCTGAACCCTCTGACCTGACACATACCCTGTGGGAGCGGGCTTGCTCGCGAAGAGGCCATAACATTCAGCATCAATGTTGAATGACAGTCCGCTTTCGCGAGCAAGCCCGCTCCCACATTGAATTTGTGTTGCGTCAAATTTCGAGGTTGCCCCAGCCGGGTTTCGCCTCTTCAGGCGCAACGGCCTTCACGGTCTTACCCGTCGCCAATTCCACCCGCCGCGCCACCTCCGGGTCATCGGCAAACGGAATCAGACTGGCTTCATCCAGACTCTCTGCCGTCTGGTGTTTCAGGCAGTATTCAACCGCCAGCCAAAGCCCCACCACGCCCAGCACATTCAGCACGACCTCAATCATCTCAAGCCCCTTGCCTCAGGCAATCTGCGCGTCGCGTTCGGCCATTTCGACGTCCGAAACCCGCACCGTGCGCCAGACGTTGTAAGCCATCAGCAACATCCCGCTGAGGAAAAACACGCCGCCAGCGAAGCGCACCACGAACCCTGGATGGCTGGCTTGCAAGGCTTCGACGAAGGAGTAGGTCAGCGTGCCGTCATCGTTGATCGCGCGCCACATCAGGCCCTGGGTGATGCCGTTGACCCACATCGAGGCGATGTACAGCACGGTGCCGATGGTCGCCAGCCAGAAGTGCAGGTTGATCAGTGGTGTGCTGTACATCTGCTCGCGACCGAAGACTTTCGGGACCATGTGGTACAGCGAGCCGAAGGTAATCATCGCCACCCAACCGAGGGCGCCGGCGTGTACGTGGCCGATGGTCCAGTCGGTGTAGTGGGAGAGGGCGTTGACCGTCTTGATCGCCATCATCGGCCCTTCGAAGGTCGACATCCCGTAGAAGGCCAGGGACAACACCAAAAAGCGCAGGATCGGGTCGGTGCGCAACTTATGCCAGGCCCCCGACAGCGTCATCATGCCGTTGATCATCCCGCCCCAGCTCGGTGCCAGCAGGATCAGCGACATCGCCATGCCGAGCGACTGCGCCCAGTCCGGCAGCGCGGTGTAATGCAAGTGGTGCGGGCCGGCCCAGATGTACAGGGTGATCAGCGCCCAGAAGTGCACGATTGACAACCGATAGGAATACACCGGCCGCCCAACCTGTTTCGGCACGAAGTAATACATCATCCCGAGGAACCCGGTGGTCAGGAAGAACCCCACTGCGTTGTGCCCGTACCACCACTGCACCATGGCGTCGGTTGCCCCGGAATACACCGGATAGGACTTGAACCAGTCCACCGGAATCGCCAGGTGATTGACCACGTGCAGCATGGCGATCACCACGATGAACGCGCCGAAGAACCAATTGCCGACGTAGATGTGTTTGGTCTTGCGCTGCACCACGGTAGTGAAAAACACGATGGCGTAAGCCACCCAGACCACCGTCATCCACACCGCGCCGGAGAACTCGATCTCGGCGTATTCCTTGGTGGTGGTGTAGCCCAGCGGCAGGGTGATCAGCATCACCACGATCACTGACTGCCAGCCCCAAAAGGTGAATGCGGCGAGCTTGTCGGAAAATAGCCGCACCTGGCAGGTGCGCTGCACCGCGTAGTAGCTGGCGGCAAATTGCGCGCTGCCTGCAAAGCCGAAAATCACCAGGCTGGTGTGCAGCGGGCGCAAGCGGCCGAAGGTGGTCCATGGCAGGTCGAGGTTCATCTGCGGCCACACCAGTTGCGAGGCGATCCACACCCCCATCGCCATCCCCACGACACCCCAAACCACGGTTGCCACGACGAATTGGCGGACGACCTTGTAGTTATAGGCCTGTCCGATTGTTGCTGTGCTCATGGTCAATGCTTCCACGGTTGCAAAGTCTTGCCAGGCCACCCGGACTGGCATGTCGTCCACTGTAGAAACCCCGCCGGAAACAAAACAGACTCAGAAAAACCGAGTTTATGCGGATCAGATAAAGCGAATGCCTGCGGTGATCAGCCGCAGTCTGATACGGTTTTTTAGCATTCAGGTGAATCTGTAACGTGCTGCGCCGCAGGTCCATAGTCGTTACCTCGTGAACGAGCCGCAGAGCCCGATCAATCCTGATGAGGTAGCCACATGTATCAGTACGATGATTATGACCGGGCCCTGGTCTTTGAGCGGGTCGCGCAGTTTCGCGATCAGGTCGAACGCTTCATGGCGGATGAGTTGAGCGAAGAGGAATTCCTGCCGCTGCGTTTGCAAAACGGTCTGTACATGCAAAAACACGCCTACATGCTGCGCGTGGCGATACCTTACGGCACGTTAAGCGCGCCGCAAATGCGCACGCTGGCGAGCATCGCCCGGGATTACGATCGAGGCTATGGCCACTTCACCACCCGACAGAACATGCAGTTCAACTGGATCGAACTGGCCCAGGTGCCGGACATCCTCGAACGCCTTGCACACGTGGAAATGCACGCGATCCAGACCTCCGGCAACTGCGTGCGCAACATCACCACCGAAGCCTTTGCCGGGGTGGCAGCGGATGAAATGATCGACCCGCGACCGCTGGCAGAAATCCTCCGGCAGTGGTCGACCATCAACCCGGAATTCCTGTTCCTGCCGCGCAAGTTCAAGATCGCCATCTGCTCGGCGGAACAGGACCGGGCGGCGATCATGATGCATGACATCGGCCTCTATCTTTACCCGGGCACCGATGGGCAAATGCTCCTGCGGGTCATCGTCGGCGGCGGATTGGGGCGCACGCCGATCCTTGGTTTGCAGATCCGCGAAGGGTTGCCGTGGCAGCATTTGCTGTCCTACGTCGAAGCGGTGCTGCGGGTCTATAACCGACATGGCCGGCGTGACAACAAGTACAAAGCGCGGATCAAGATTCTGGTCAAGGCACTGGGCATCGAAGCCTTTGCCAGGGAAGTGGAGGAGGAGTGGCAGTACCTCAAGGACGGCCCGGCGCAACTGACCGACGTCGAATATGAGCGTGTGGCCAGTGCCTTTGTGCCACCGGACTACCGCGTTCTGGCGGACACCGACCTCGATTTCGGCACACGCTTGTCCGAAAACCCGGCCTTCGCCCGTTGGGTGTCGCGCAACGTTCAGCCGCACAAAGTGCCGGGCTACGCCAGCGTGGTGCTGTCGACCAAACCGGGCATTGCCTCACCGCCGGGTGATGTCACGGCTGAGCAAATGGAGGCGGTGGCCGACTGGTCCGAGCAGTTCGGTTTTGGCGAAATTCGCATCGCCCATGAACAAAACATTGTCTTGCCCGACGTGCCCAAGGCTGATCTCTACATGCTTTGGAGCCGCGCCTGCGAACAGGGCCTGGGCTGCGCCAATATCGGTTTGCTGACCGACATCATCGCCTGTCCCGGCGGCGACTTCTGCGCGCTGGCCAATGCCAAGTCGATCCCCATCGCGCAAGCCATTCAGGCACGCTTCGAAGACCTCGACTATCTGCATGATCTGGGCGACATCAGCCTGAACATTTCCGGCTGCATGAACGCCTGCGGCCACCACCACATCGGCAACATCGGCATTCTGGGGGTCGATAAGAACGGCAGTGAGTGGTACCAGATCACCCTCGGCGGTGCTCAGGGCAAGAACAGCGCATTGGGCAAAGTCATCGGCCCGTCCTTCAGCGCCGCCGAAGTGTCCGAGGTGATCGAGCAGATCATCGCCACGTTCGTCAATTACCGCGAGAGCGAGGAAGTGTTCGTTGACACCTTGCAGCGCATCGGTCTGGAACCGTTCAAAGAGCAGGTCTATCCGAAGCTGCTGGAGGTGTCGGCATGAACAATGTGCTGCGACTGGACGAGAGTGTGGCGCGGATTGTCGCTGATGATCCATGGACCCTGGTCAGGGATGTCAACGATGAATGGCCGGCGGGTGCAGTGATTCTGCCGTTGGCCCGTTGGCTTGAAGGTCCACCGCAAAAGGGCGTGTGGTTGGGGCCGGACGATGAGGTGGAAAGTCTCAAGCCGTGGTTTTCACACCTGCCGCTGATTGCCCTCGACTTTCCGAGTTTCCGTGATGGTCGCGGTTACAGCCAGGCGTACTTGTTGCGCACTCGATTGGGCTGGACGGGCGAGTTGCGCGCCGTCGGCGATGTACTGCGCGATCAACTCAGCCACATGCGTCAATGCGGGTTCGACAGCTTCGCGGTGCGTGAAGATAAATCGGCTGAAGATGCGCTCAAGGGGCTGGCCGGAATGAGTGTGCTGTATGGGCGCTCGGTGATTGAGCCGCGGCCGTTGTTCAGACGACGTTGAGGGTTTCGCTTGGGTCGATGATGGCACTTTGGTAGAGTCCGCATCTCATAAGGAAGTCGTACCGAAAGGAGTCTGGTTTGAGTGTGGGCAAGAAGATTTTAGGGTTAACCGCGTTTCTGCTGATGTTGACCCTGTGGGGCGGTTACTTTTATGTGTTCCAGGAAAACCGCGGCGGGCAGTTGGGTGGTGCGTTCGACAGTTACGCCTGGTGCGGCACGCCACCGGCCGCCGATGCGCTGTCGCTGGGCAAGGATCAGCTGACCCTGCGCATCATCAACAACCTGCGTGGCGAGTTCATGCTCAGCGGCGCGGTGATTGTTTCCGAGCGCACCTTCAACCGCTACGACCTGGGCCGAAACGAGCTGCGCCTGCGCCTGGAACCGCTGCAATGGTCCTACGGCGCCACGCCGATTTTCCTCGAACAGGTCAGGATCAAACCCCTGAGCCGTAACCTCGCTTCTGACAACAAAAGTGCCTACGCGGAACTCGAGCCGCGACCGATCGGCGTGCAGGGTCGCGCCAGCGAGTTTCCCTTCGACACCTACCGCTACGGCTACAAACCGGTGCTGTATTACCTCAAGGGCAATGAGCGCGTCGACCTGCGATTCCGCCACATCACCACGGTGATGGAGATGTCGAACACCTTTACGCCCATTCAGAAGTACAACCGGGCCGAGTACATCAATGAGAAAAACTCGTTGGTGCGCGAGGAAGACTACAAACCCTACGCCACCCATGAATGCGCGTTCAGCGTCGAGCGCAAAGGCTCGTTCAAGGTGATCGTCTTGCTGTTGCTGCTGGTGATTTGCCTGCCACTGATGCACGTGTTTTATCGCGACGAGCCGGGCATCGATTTTCTCGCCACGCTGGTCAGTATCGGGGCGATCCGGGTGTTTCTGGTGGGGCCGTTGCAGGACTTTCAGCTGTACAACATTGACTTCCTGTTCGGCGCGGCGATTTTGCTGGTGGGGACGGTGTCGTTGATCAAGGCGATGCGGGCGAACAGTCGGCGGGAGTTGGCGTTGAAGAGTGGTTCGTCCTGGTGATTCCACCGTCTATGTAGCAGCTGCCGAGCAGCGCGAGGCTGCGTTCGGCGACGAAGTCGTCGTGAAATCAGGCGATACGGTTTACAGGAAAACCGCGTTTGCAGGGTTGACGACGACTTCGTCGCCGAACGCAGCCTCGCGCTGCTCGGCAGCTGCTACAGACCTGGCGCGAGGGTCACTTCAACGCCGGATCCCCCATGTTCATTTTCTTCCAGCCCTGCAACAGCACCTGCGCCTTCGGTTCCTGTCCGTTATCCAGGTAGTACTGGATCAACGACAACCGCGCATTGCGATTGGCCGGCTGCACTTTCAACAATCGCTCCAGCTCTTGGCAGGCCTCATCGACCTTGCCGCTGTCGTGCAACGCCACCGCCAACACGTAACCGTACTGGGCGTTCTGAGGCTCCAGTTGCGCGGCTTTGCGCAGGGCCGGCATGGCCTGGGCGGATTTGCCCGCGCGCACCAGCGACAGGCCTTGAGTGTGTTGCAGCAGGGCGGCATCCGGATGTTCTTTCAGGCTTTGCTCCAGCAGCGTCTGAGCGTCCTGACTGCGTCCGTTCGCCTCCAGCCATTGCACCAGCGTCACCAGCGCCGGATAGAAACCTGGATCGCGCTTGAGGGCTGTGCGCAGCAATGTTTCGACTTCGCCGCTACGACCGCTGGCCTGATAGAGCATGGCGAGGTTGAGGTTGGCTTCTGCGCGTTCGGCCAGGTTCTTCTGGACGTCCTCGTATTCGGCGATGGCCGCATTCCAGGGGGCCTGGGCGCTGCCCAATCCATTACGGGCCACGCTCAGTAGTTCCCGGGCCGCGACGATCCGCACAGCCTTCACCGGGTCACCCAGCAACGGCGTCAGCAGCGACGCGCGCTCCGGTGGCGGCAGGAACGCGCTGATCGCCCGAACGGCGCTTTCACGCACTTGCGGGGCCGGGTGGTTCAAGTCCTGGGTGGCCAGTTTCAACGCCTGTTCGCTGGGGTAAAGCGGCAACTCGGCGAGTAGGGTCGCGCGCTGAATCGCTGGCAAATTGCTGCGCAGAAGCTGCTCGTACAAGGCGTGTGCCGCGCCGGGCTGACCGTTGCGAATCAGCCACAGGCTTTCGTCGTAACGTGGTGCCTGCGCGATGGTGGTGTTCCAGAGCTTGAATTGCTCGGTGACCTTGTCGCCAGCCTTGCCCTGGTGACAGGTCAGGCAAGCGTCGGGCGTGCCGAGTTTTTTCGCCCGCTCTGGGTTGGGGATGCTGAAACTGTGGTCATGCCTGAAGTCATTGCCCATGTAGAACTTGCCGGGCATGTGGCAATCCACGCACTGCGAACCCGGCTGGCCCATGGTGTGGCGGGTGTGCTCGATGGAATCGTAATTCTTCGCTTGCAGCGCTTTGCCGTCGACGCCGTCCACCGAGGTCTTGCCGGCGGTGTTGTGGCATTGCAGGCAGACACCGTTGCCCGGCGCCTTGAGCTCGGTGCTGTGCGGGTTGTGGCAGTTGCTGCAGCGCACGCCCTTGTCGAACATTTTGCTCTGGGCGAAGGAGCCGTGTTCGAACACTTCGTCCTTGATCTTGCCGTCCAGCGCGTACAACTCGCGGGTCAGGGTGCTCGGCAGGTAGTCATCCATCAGGCGCTTGCCGGCGGTGAAACCGTCGCCCAAAGGGGCGCGGCGCGAGTGGCAGCGGGCACAGGTTTCGATTTCGACGGTGGCGTTCTTATCCTTCAGGTTGACGGCAAAACCGGCATGGATCAGGCCACTCTTTTTTGCTGTCCATTCCAAGTGATTGGAGGCCGGGCCGTGGCAGGCCTGACAGCCGACACCGAGGCTGTTCCAGTGACTGTCGAAGGTGTTTTTCGCGGCATCGAAATTGCGCTTGTAACCGGTGGTGTGGCACTCGACGCACATGAAATTGGCGTTCTGGCTCGGCTTGCTCCAGTGCAACGGGTCCTTGAAGTTCACGCCCTGGCCCGGATAGAGGTGAAACCAGCGGTGCTTCTCGGTATCCCAGGCCACGCCGAGGGCTTGCAACCGACCTTCGCCGACCTCGATCAGGTATTGCTGCAACGGCGCGATTCCGAAGGTGTAGGCGACCTTGAAGTCGGCATTTTTGCCGTCAATCCCGGGGGTGTTGACCCAGAACCCGTCGCCCTTGCGCGAGAAACGGGTGGTTTCGTTTTCCGCTTTGAAGGTGACGTTATTGAAGTCGCCCAGCATCGTTTCGGCATTGGCTTCCTGCATTGCCAATTGGTGATGGGAACCTTGCCAGTCCTTGACCTGCTCGCTGTGGCAGCCTTGGCATTGTTGCTCATCGACCATCGTTGCCGGCGCCACGGCGACCGGTTGCGGTTTGGCCGGCTGAGCGACCGGCGTACTGACAGGCGCATAGGTCACGGGGGCCGGTTTGCTGCTGAACAGAAACCAGCCGATGCCCGCTATGGCCAACAGCAAGACGCCGAGGGTGACGGGGAACAGGTAACGGTTAATCAAGGTCGGTGGCGAATCAGGGGTTGGCTGTACCGCTTTATTTTTATGTTTCGGCATTGCGACTTCCATAGTCCGGGTGCGTTTGCCGTCAGGCGCGCGTTCAAGCTCGACGCAGCTTTGCCGGATGGCCGGCGTCTGTCAAATGACGGTTGTGGAGGCGCTGCATCACTCCCCGACAAACCACCGGAAATACGGATTCCCCCCATCTCCGCGCATCACCTCGCGAATATCCCTGGCCCACGCGTCCCGGTCACCGTCATAAGCGTGCAGACTCGCCCGATAAAACTGCATCAGGCGTTGCTGGTGTGCGTTCATCCGTTCGTTGAAGCCCGCATCGGCATTCACCAGCGGTGGCGCTATACGCAGGTCCAGCAGGGCGGGCAGCACACGACTGATCTCCTTGGCCCGCACCCACGGCGCATATTCGATACGCGGCTGGTCGTCGGTCACCGGTTGGGCGTCGGCAGCGAAACGCTCCAGGCCGGCACGATCGGTGACCCAGGTCGAGAGCAACGCTGCAGCGGAGCCAATGCCCACGTCCTGTAAGGTGCTGCGCACGGTGTCCTGTTGGAAGCGTTGGCTGATTTTCTCCGCGTCCAGTTCAATCGGTTCCATCGAGCCCACCAGCAGCATTTCGTGGAACTCACTGGTCCACAGGGTGGCGTAGGGGAAGACGTCGAGAAAGCTGCGCACCAGTGAGCGCGAATCGTCGATGTTCTGGGTGGGCAGTGGCAACCATTGAGCGACCAGGCCTTGTTTCTCCAGGCGGCTGGCGGCCAATTGATAGAAGTCCCGGGAATACAGATTCACCACGCCCGCCGCGGAGGGCGGTGGTGGTTCGAGGGTGATCAAGTCGTAGCGCTGTGGGTTGCGCAGCAATTCCTGCCGGCCATCGTGCAGGCGTACGTCAACGCCGGGGTCAGTGGCTGCATTGAAGTTGCCTTTGAACAACGGCGCGGCTTTGACCACCGATGGCAGCAGCTCTGCCACGACACGATGCTCCAGCCCCGGATAGCGCGTCAGGGCGCCCGCGGTGATGCCGGTGCCAAAACCGATCACCAGCGCCGAGCGCGGTTCGCCATTGTGGATCAGCAGCGGCAACAGCGCCTGGATACGCATGTAGCGTAGCGATGGCATGGCGTCGCCGGTGTTGGACACGCCCTGGATGTACAAGCGCTGGAACGCTTTTTGTCCTTTGCCCTGAGTGACCACGGCGACGGTTCCACCGCGTCCTTCTTCGTAAAAAGCCAGAGTGCCGTTGCGTGCACCGGGAAGCAGGCTGGCGAGTTTGTTTACGGGCGTAAAAACCGCCACCGCAATCGACAACAGGCCAATAGCGACCACCGCCTGCCGCCGGCCTTTCTTGACCCTATGACCCTTGCGCACCGCGAAGTACCCAATCCCGGCAGCGACAATCGCCAGCAGGCCCAGGGTTCGGATCAGCCCCAGCAACGGGATCAGTACAAACCCGCAGAGCATCACCCCGACAATCCCGCCTAGCGTATTGAACGCCACCACCGCGCCGACAGCCTGACCGACCCGCTCGCGGCCGACGCTCAAACGCAGGGCCAGCGGAAATGCGGCGCCGAGCAGCAGGGTCGGTACAAACACGATGCTCACTGCCGCCACTGCAAACCGCGCGATCATGCCCAACAGGTCACTCGCACCCAACGACAACACCCAGGTTTCGGCCAGGCTTTGGGCGACCACCAGCCAGCGTCCGAGCAGGGCGATTTCCAGCAGCGCGACGAGCCCGGCACCGGCGATCAGCAAACCGAACACACCCCAGGGATCGCGAATGCGCTCAACCCGACGGGCCAGCAGGATGCTGCCGAGAAACAGCCCGGTGAGGTACGTCGCCAGCACCACCGCAAACGCGTAAGTACGGGTGCTCATGAACTGCACGATGGACTGCGACCAGACCACTTCGTAACCGAGGGCCACGCCACCGGCAATTGAGTAAAGCCACAAGGCAACGCGATCGGGTGCTTTGTCGGCGTGGTGCTTGACCGGCGCCTCATTCGGCAGCGAGCGGTGGCGTTGGAACCACAAGGCACCGACGGCGGCCAGCAGGTTCAGCATCGCTGCAGCCAAGGCACTGCCGCGTACACCGAGGGTCGCAATCAACACAAACGCGGCGAGCAAGGTGCCGGCGATGGCCCCGGCGGTGTTCGCCGCATAGAGTTGCCCGCCGGCCTTGCCCAGTTGTTGCGGGTTGGCTGCCAACGAACGAACCAGCACCGGCAGGGTACCGCCCATCAGCAACGCCGGAATGCCCACCAACGCAAACGGCAACACCCAGGCCAGCAGGCCGACTTGCTGTTCCAGCCAGGCAAACGGGCTGGCCGCGAGGCTCATGGCGAAGGTCGCGCCGACACCGAGCACGGCCACCAGCACTTCCAACCCGGCATAGAGCAGAACCGGCTTTTTCAAGCGATCGGCCCACCGGCCGAACCACAAACCGCCTAACGCCAATCCGGCAAAAAAGGCGCTGATCCCGGTGGTGATGGCGTACACCTCGACGCCGACTACCAACGACAACTGCTTGATCCATAGCACCTGATACACCAGTGCCGCGGCACCGGAGACGAACAGCAACAGGGCGGGAATCAGCAACGCCGGGGCTTTGCTCTGAGTGGCAGGGATGGCCGACGACTTGCTGGCGACTCGTGAGGACATTGTGGATTGCCTTGTGCAAAATTCGAATCGAACACGAACCGGTGTAGGAGCTGCCGAAGGCTGCGATCTTTTGATCTTGAAGGCTGAAGATCAAAAGATCGCAGCCTTCGGCAGCTCCTACGGTGAATGTGTTCACACCCTGGAAATAGGGCCGCTCGCCGGTGAAGGCGAGCGGCGGTCAAGCGGTTTTACTGTGCAGGCTGGTTCTTCATTTTTTCCGCGATTTTTGCATCTACAGCAGCACGGATTTGGTCAACGCTGAAACTGGCCGGTTTCTGGCTCGGCGGATACTCGATGAATGTCTGCAGGAACTGCGCAGACTTGGTCACCGCTTGCGCAACCAGATAGACGTTTTTGGTGGTCCAGTCGTAATACTGATCGGAAACGATATCAGCGCGTTCAAACGGGTCCATCCGCAGGTTGAGGATTTTCGGCACCCGCAGACATACGAAGGGTTCGCTCCACACCTTGAAGCCGCCAGGTGCGCGTTGCTCGCAGAACACGGCTTTCCAGTTGTCGAAACGCATCGACACCAGCACACCGTCATCGTTGAAGTAATAGAACTCCTTGCGCTCGCCTTTCGGTTGTTGGCCGGTCAGGTATGGCAGTTGGTTGTAACCGTCCAGGTGCACTTTGAAGTTGGTGCCGCCCGAGGTCGGTGCCCAGCCTTTAAGGAGTTTGTCCTTCACACCGGTGTCGCCGGCAGCCGCCAGCAGCGTCGGGAACCAGTCAAGACCGGAGAACATCTCGTTGGAGACTTCACCCGGTTTGACCTTGCCCGGCCAGCGAATCATCGCCGGTACGCGATAGGCGCCTTCCCAGTTGGAGTTCTTCTCGTTGCGGAACGGCGTGGTCGCCGCGTCCGGCCAGGAGAACTGGTTCGGCCCGTTGTCGGTGGTGTAGACGACAATGGTGTTGTCGGTGATTTTCAGGTCGTCGAGGGTTTTCAGCAGCTTGCCGACGTCGCCGTCATGCTCAAGCATGCCGTCCGCATACTCGTTGCCGGGCATGCCGCTCTGGCCCTTCATCGACTCGCGCACGTGGGTGAACAGGTGCATGCGCGTGGTGTTCATCCAGACGAAGAACGGTTTGTCCGCCTTGGCCTGTTTCTCGATAAACGCCTGCGCGGCGGCGGTGGTTTCGTCGTCGATGGTTTCCATGCGCTTGGTGGTCAGCGCGCCGGTGTCTTCGATTTTGCCGTCAGCGAAGCTGTGAATCACGCCACGCGGGGAGTTGGCCTTGACGAACTCAGGGTCGTCTTTGGGCCAGTACGGACGCTCGGGTTCTTCCTCGGCGTTGAGGTGGTACAGGTTGCCGAAGAACTCGTCGAAACCGTGGTTGGTCGGCAGGTATTCATCCTTGTCGCCCAAGTGGTTCTTGCCGAACTGGCCGGTAGCGTAGCCTTGGGATTTGAGTGCCTGGGCGATGGTGATGTCACGTTTTTGCAGGCCTACCGAGGCACCGGGCGCGCCCACTTTCGACAGGCCAGTACGCAGCGGTGTCTGTCCGGTGATGAAGGATGAGCGTCCAGCCGTGCAGCTGTTCTCCGCGTAATAGTCGGTGAACATCATGCCTTCTTTGGCAATCCGGTCGATGTTTGGCGTCTTGTACCCGACCACGCCCATGGAGTAGGCGCTGATGTTGGTCTGGCCGATGTCATCGCCGAAAATCACCAGAATGTTGGGTTTTTCAGCGGCTCCGGCTGTTGCCGAAATCGCCATCACCGAGGCTGCCACCAGGGCTAATTTCGGTAGCCACTTGTGTATACGAGTCATCTGACTTGCTCCTTTTCTCACTTGCGTCGCTCAAGCGCGACAAACGTTTTTTGCAGTCCTGCGTTACGCTTTTTTATTGCACGTGCTCGGGTGCGGCGGCCTCGAAGGGATAGATCCGACGCCATTCGGCGGCCATATCCACGATAGTCCAGCCACGGGTTTTTGCTTCGTCCAGGGCCTTGTCCAGACGACCGATCTGCGATTGACGGTCGTAGGCCCATTCGCGTTTGGCGTCGGTGTGATGCACCAGCCCCATGAAGCGTTTGCCCGGCCCGGCGGCGGTCCACTGCAACATTTGCAGGTCACCGTCGGAGTTGCCGAACGCGAGGATCGGACGCCGGCCGATGACCGCGTCGATGCTTTCCGGTTTGCCCGGTCCATCATCGTTGTGGGCCAGTTTGGCGGTGCGCAGGATCGACGGCTGGCCGTCCTTGAGCTGGTAGGCGGTGACAAACGTGGTGCCGATCACTTGTTCCGGTGGGATGCCATAGACCTGCTCGGCGAAGGCGCGCATGAACGCGGTGTCACCGCCGGAGACAATGTAGGTTTTGAAACTCTGGCTGCGCAGGTAGTCGAGCATTTCCAGCATCGGCTGGAAGATCATCTCGGTGTACGGCTTGCCGGTTTTCGGATGGCGCGCCTGGGTCAGCCAGGTTTTGGCGTAGTCATCGAAGGCTTCGGTGGTCATGCCGGTGTGGGTGGCGCCGAAGATTTTCAGGATGCCGTCCATGCCCGACTCGCCCAGGGCCTTGTGATCATTTTCCAGCACGGCCTTGAAGGGCTGGGTGGTTTTCCATTCCGGGTGCTGCGGTGCGGTGCGCTTGACCTCTTCCAGGGCAAACAGCAATTCGAAGTACATCGGCTGCTCGCTCCACAGCGTGCCGTCGTTGTCGAACACGGCGATTCGATCGGCGGGTTTGACGAAGTCCTTGCTGCTTTGATCGGTCACGGCCTGGACGAACTCGATGATGTTCTTTTTCGCCGGGCCGTCGTTCCACGAGGGCAGGGGCTCGCTGGTTTGGGCCAGCGCCGGCAGGCTCAGTGCAAGGGTTAACAGCAGCGTCAGCCCGTAGCGGTGGCGCAGCGATATCGGGTTCGTCATGGGAAATCCTTCTCGTGAACGGGATTGAGTGGACGCAGTGCAGGTGCCGCTGATGCTGTGTCGCGTTTGGCCTGACTATGCAGCGTAGCCAAGGATTGCTTGAGGTGGCGCAGCGCCTGATCTTCGGCGGGCTGACGGCTGTAACAGGCGCGCAACAGGTCTTGTAGCCGTGGGCCAAGGTTCGTCAGTTTCAGGCCCATGCGGCTGCGTCTGGCCCACAAGTACAGGGAGCTCAACTGTGCGGGTCTGGCGTCGATTTGCGCCGGTATTTGCCGCCAGGCGTAGTCGGCGGATTCCAGCCACGCGGCGTGTCGGGCGCGGCGCCGTGCCTGCCATCGAAGGTACGCACGATGGGCGAGGGGACGGGCAAACCAACCGAGCAGCGCCACGGCCAACAGCAACGCTAAAAGCACCAGCCAATGCCCGGAGAGATGCACGCGACCTTGCTGACCCAGTTTTTTCAGGTCTTCGGTGATCGAAAACACCGGCCGATAAGCGCTGTTGGCCACGGCATCGAAGGTTACGGCCGGGACTTGGGCCGTGCGGGTCTGTCCAGTGCTGGCGTCCCACCATTTCAGCTCGATCGCCGGCAGGTTATGGCGGCCTTCGGTGTCGATCCGATAGGTCACGGTGTCGATGCGCTGGCCACCGTTGAAATGGCCGCGACCGTCGTCGAGGTTGCTGATTTGCGCGGCTTTCGGATAACGGCTGAGGCCGGCGACATCCTCCAGTGATGGCGCTGACAGCGACATGGCCAGGGCGTCGTCGGCCTGCAACGTCAGTTGCCGGGTGATGCTGTCACCGACCTTCAGGGGTGTTGCCGAGTTGATTACTGTTTGCGTGAAGCGCAGCCCTTGGGCCACCAGCACCGGTTCGCCGGGTTGGAACCCCGGCGGTTGTGTGGCAATGAAGTGCAGTGGCTGGCTTTGGGCGGTCAACGGGGTGCTGGCCTGACCGGGCGTGGCGTGCACCGTCAATGCCGGGATGTCGAAACCCTGCGCCAGATTCGGGGTGATCCGGTAGCTGTAGCGCATGCCGTTGAACGACTTGCCGTCGAGAATCTGGTTCAGGTGTTCGGCGTGGCCGTCGGGCGGCATCACCAGTGCGCCGGGCAGTTTCAGATCGGGCAGGGTGGGGGCGTCGGTGAACCAGCTGTCGGTGAGGACATCGAGTTGCAGCTCCAGAATGCCGCCGACCATGACCGAGGCGGCGGGTTGCAGGCGGGTCTGGATTCGCAGCTCGGGTTCGGCGGCCAGAGCGTTGGTGCTGATCAGATAAATGAGCAATGCGCCGATTCCAATGTTGAATGATCGGACGCCTTCGCGAGCAAGCCCGCTCCCACAGGGGATTTGCGGTGCACCCGGATCAAATGTGGGAGCGGGCTTGCTCGCGATGGGTGCGACTCGGTCTTTCAGACGGATCATGGCTTGCCCTCCGCCTGATCCTGCAAACTGAATTTCTGCTTCAGGAATTTCGCCGGCGACGTACTGAGGTTTTGCAACCACAGCGCATCCGACGCCGCCTGCTCGGTCTCAACCGGTTTGCTCTGGCCCTTGCCCGGCGCCTTGTCCATTTTGATCTCGTCGGGTTTAACCTCGGGTGCGTTCTGTTCGGCGCTGTCGGTGTGTTTCTGCAAGGCGATGGCCAAGGCCAGGTTGGCGGTGGCTTCAGGGAATTGCGGCTGCACCTTCAACGCCTGGGTATACGCGGCGATGGCCTGATCAAACTTGAAGCGGCGCACGTAAATATTGCCCAGAAAGAAATACGCTTGCGGTGTGTCCAGTCGCGCGAAACTGGCCAGTGCCAGGTCGTAATCGGCGGCGTTGTAGGCGGCGATGCCTTTCCAGTAAGGATCGACGAAGTGTGCGGCGGCTTGCGGGAAGTGCCCGTGCTCGAAGGCCCAGCGGCCTTGCTGGTCAGGTGTAAAAAAGGCATCGGTCAATGCGTTGGCTTCGGCCGGTGCCGGTTGCAAGCCAATGCCCAGTGCCAGCAACCACCCGGCCATCCAGTTCAGGCTCCAGCCCTTGCGCACGCTGACGAAGGCGATCAGCAGCAACGGCCAGCACAGCCAGTAACCGGCGTCTTTCCAGTGCAGTTCGCGCTGTTCATCGCTGGCAGCCTGGAAATGCTGCTGAGCGTGCAGCTCGATCCAGTCCAGGTCGTCGTCATTGAGCGTCAGGCTGCCCAACGGCGCATCCAACGTTGATCCAAACTGTTTGAGCGCTGCCTGATCAAAACTGCCGAGTGCCGGACGACCATTGCTGTCGGTACGGGGCTGGCCGTTGGCGTCGTGGATGATCCCGCCGTCCTCGCTGCCGACGGCCAGAATCAGCACTTGCAGCGCGCTGTCGCCCAGTTGCTTGTCCAGACCGCTGAGTTGAGAGGTGTCGGCGCCGTCGGTGATCAGCAGCAGGGTTCCCGGCGTTTTCTCGGCGATCAGCAGGCGTTTGGCTTGCTCGATCACCGCGCCGACATTTTTCCCCGGCTTGCTGATCAGGTCGGTACTCAGGGCTTGAATGAAGGTGTCGAGCAGGGCCGGATCGTCGGTCGGCGGCAAAACCAGGTGAGCGCTGCCGGCGTAGGCGATCAACCCGCTGCGAGCACCGGCGCGACGCTGGATCAGGTCGTGCAGCTTGTGTTTGGCCGCCTCCAGACGACTTGGCTGTATGTCGGTGGCGTCCATGGACGGCGACAGGTCGATGGCGATGATCAGTGGCGCGCGGTTTTCCAGAAAGTCCGGACGGTCCTGTTCCCAGGTGGGCCCGGCAGCGGCGACCGCGCCGAGCATCAACAACGCGCACGCCAGATGCACGGGCCGAAAGCGCTGTTGATCCTGCGGCGTAATCAGCAAATGCGGCAACAAGTGTTCGGCAATGTTGCTGCGCAAGCGCCGTTGCACGTCGCGGCTGCGGCGCCAGAGCCAGGGCAACAGGGCGCCGAACGGCACCAGCAACAGCCACAGTGGACGCAGAAAATGGAAGTCACTGAGATTAATCTCCATCTCAAGCCTCCTGCCGCTGACGCGCGAATGCCAGGTGCGGACGGAGCAGGGCGCCCAAATGATAGAGCGCGAGCAAGCCGATCGCGGCCCCCAGTGGCCACCAGAACAGGTCCTTTTTCGGCTGATGACTGAGGGTTTTCACTTGATGCGGCGTGAGTTTGTCGAGGGTGCCGTACACCTGATCCAGCGCATTGCGATCTTCGGCACGGAAGAACTGGCCGCCCGTGGTCTCGGCGATTTGCTGCAAACCCTGAAGGTTGACCTTGGCTTCGCCCGAGGCGTCAGGGTCACCAATGCCGATGGTATGAATGACCACGCCTTTGGCGGCCGCCATGGACGCCGCGTGATCCGGCGTGATGGCGCTGCTGGTGTCGTTGCCGTCGGTGAGCAGAATCAGGACTTTTTCCTGTTCGTGGGCCTGGTCGAGCAGTTTCAGGCTCAGACCGATGGCGTCACCGATGGCGGTGTTGGGACCGGCCATGCCGATGCCGGTGTCGTCCAGTAACAGCGACAGATTGGCGTGATCGAGGGTCAGCGGCGCCTGCGGGTAAGCACCACTGCCGAACACGATCAGGCCCAGTCGATCATCTTTGCGCTTGTCGATAAAGCCATGAACCACGTCCTTGACCGCCGCCAGACGGTTGATCTTCTGGCCGTTGGCGTCGGTGAAATCGGTGGTTTCCATGGACTGGGAAATGTCGATGGCCAGCATCAGGTCACGTACCGGTTGCTGGCGCTCAATCGGTTTTTCGACGAACACCGGGCGCGCGGCCGCCAGTAGCAACAGTGCCCAGACCAGCAGGTTCAGCAGCAACTGCCAGCGATTGCTGCGGGTGCCGGCCTGGCTGGGTGCCTGGCCGATGGCTCGGCTCATGGCAGCAAAAAACGGTACGCGCACGGCGCTGCGGGCTTCGCGGTAATCGGGCAGGTAGCGGTAGCCGAACCACGGCAACGGCAAAAGGATTAGCAGCCAAGGGTAATCAAGCTGCCACATGGTGATGCTCCACCCAGTGTTTGCAGGTGGCGAACAGTTGATCGCGTTGTTCAGTCTTAAGCGCCAACAATGAGGCATCAGGTGCATAGGCCAATTGCGCCAGTTGCTGGCTGAAGTCGGTCGGTAACGGCTGCGCACTGTGCCGCACCAAAAATGCCTGCCAGTCATCCCCCCCAAGCGCACCAACACCCCCCTGTGGGAGCGGGCTTGCTCGCGAAGACGGACTTCCATTCAACATTGATGTCGCCTGACCAGACGCCTTCGCGAGCAAGTCGGATCGCCGCACCGCCGCTCCCACAGGGGTTGTATTCCAATCGGCGGGCATCGACAGGGCCACGCGTTTGAGTAGCTCTGGCAGTTCGCGTAGGGCATTGAGTTGATTGTCGCTGTTTTGCAGTTCGACCAATCGCACCAACGCCTCGCGCCGATAGCGATCCCGCCGCCACTGCCAATACCTCCGTGCGCTGACCAGCAAAACGGCAATCACCAACAGGCAGAACAACACCCACCAACCCCACGTCTGCGGCGCATAACTCACCGGCGCGGGCAGTGCGATCTCCTTGAGCTGTTCGATGCTCGGGATGTTCGGGTTCATCGCCGACTTCTGCCAAGCTTGCCCAGTTCGGCGCGCAATTGTTCCTGCGCCTCGGTGGCGGTGCTGAACATCATCAACGGCACCTGACTGCGGCGCAGCAACGTGGCGACGTCCTTGAGCCGACCACTGAGAAAGTCCCCCAACGGTTGATGAACACTGCGTTGCTCGACGGCCAGTTCCACCTGCAACTGGCCTTGAGTGATCAGCAAACGGCCATTTTTCGGCAGGTTCAGCGCCAACGGGTCGTAGACCTGCATGGCAATCACATCGTTGTGAGCCGCCAATTGGCGCATCAACTGCAAGGTGCGCTCACCGGCGCCGGCAAAGTCGCTGACGATGCAAATCAGGTGATCGTGACCGGCCACCGCCAGGCAATGCTTTAACACCTTGTCGAGCTGGTCCTCGCCTTCGGCGTCCGGATTGGCCGCGTTCAGTTGCTGATTCTGCTCAGCGATGCGACTGCACAGCGCTTCGACACGCTTACGGCTGTGCAGCGGGGCAATGGCGTCGATGCGCAAATCGTTGAACACCAGGCCGCCGACCCGATCTCCCGCGTGGAACACCATCCACGCGGCCAACGCGCCAAGCTCGGCGGCAACGGCGGATTTGAAACTGCGCTGGGAGCCGAAGAACATCGACATGCGCTGATCGACCAGAATCAACGCCGGGCGGTCGCGCTCTTCGGTGAAGGTACGAACCACCGGTTTGCCGGTGCGCAACGACGCCCGCCAATCCAGATGACGCAAGTCGTCTCCCGGCTGATAGCGGCGCAGCTCATCGAAGTTCAACCCACGGCCCCGCAGGCGCGAGGCATGGTTGCCGGCGAGAATGCTGCCTTGCGGCTGACGCGCGAGGAAACTCAGGTCACGCGCCTTGAACTCCAGGGCCATCAACTGCGCCAGAGAGACATAGACCAGACCGTCCGCACTGTTCATTTTCGACCTCAGGCCGGAATCGCGACTTTGTCGAGCACGCGATCCAGCACCTGATCAGCCGTCACCCCGTCGGCCACCGCGTCGTAACTCAGTGGCAGACGATGGCGCAGCACTGGATGCACCACGGCACGAACGTTGTCCGGCGAGACAAAATCCTGCCCCTGCAACCAGGCGTCGGCCCGGGCGCAACGATCCAGGCCAATACCGCCGCGAGGGCTGGCGCCGATGGCGATCCAGCGACCGAGGTCGGCATCGTAATCGGCCGGGTGGCGGGTGGCATTGATCAGGTCGATCAGGTAGCGGTCGATGGCCGGGGACACGTGAACGGCGCTGACTTCCCGACGCGCCGCGAAGATCACCTCCTGGGACAGCGCGAAGCCTTGCACGGCAGCCGTTTTCGCGCCCAACGCAAATTCTTCTTCACGTAACAGGCGCAGCACCTGGCTTTCGTTTTCCGCACTCGGGTAATCCAGCAGAACCTTCATCAGGAACCGGTCCATCTGCGCTTCCGGCAGCGGGTAGGTGCCTTCCTGCTCGATCGGGTTCTGGGTCGCCACCACTATGAACAGCTCCGGCAACACATGGCTGTTACCAGCCACGGTGATTTGCCGTTCTTCCATGGCTTCCAGCAACGCGGCCTGAACCTTGGCCGGGGCGCGGTTGATTTCATCCGCCAGGATCAGGTTGCCGAACAGCGGGCCGGGCTGGAACTGGATCTGGTTCTTGCCATCGATCTGGTGCAGCACCTCGGCGCCGGTGATGTCCGAGGGCAGCAGGTCGGGGGTGAACTGGATGCGGCTCATCTTCGCGTCCAGGTGTTTGGCCAGCGCTTTGACCGTGCGGGTCTTGGCCAGGCCGGGCAGGCTTTCGAGCAACAAGTGCCCGTTGGCCAACAGGCCAAGGATAATCTGACGGATCACCTGATCCTGGCCGAGCACGGCTTCGGCGATGCTGGCTTGCAGGGCGTTGAGGTCTTGGAGCGCAGTCATGGGATGTTCCACTCCTAGAAAAACGCCAGCGTCAGGTTGACGCTGAAACCATTGCCTTCAGGGCGGTTCTTGGTGTCGAACTCCGGTACCCAACGCGCGCTGACGCTGGCCTGGGCATCGGCAAATTTACCGGCCCAGCCCACCACCGGACCGGCGCCCACCGAGCGGCCGCGAAAGCCGTTGAGTGAATCGGCGGTCTGGCCTTTGTCATCAGTGATCTGCTGCACATAACCGCCGACAACGCCAGCACTCCAGCCATTGCCGAAACCGTGGGTCCACAGCGCATCGAGGGTGAAAATATTGCCGTTGCGATAATCCGTGGCGTCGTTCTCGGTGTAGAACTCCAGGCCGCTCGACAGGGTGAACTCACCGCCCTTGCCGTCCAGATGGGTGAAGGCCACGGTGGGCATAAAGGTGTAAGTGTTCTGCCCGGGGTTGGCCAGGCGATCGTCATTATAGGCACCGGTCGGCACGTAGATCGGCAGGGAAAGCGAGAGGTGGTTGACCTCGTCGAAGTGGTAGCCGGCGGCGATCGGCGTGATCAGCATGTCGGCGAACTGTGTGCCGGTGTCTTCGGTGCCCAGTGTCCGGCCGCGCGGGCCGGTAATGCTGATGTTGACGTCGGTGTACTGCACCGGCACGCCGATGGCCGAGGCGTAGTTCCAGCGACCTTTGCCGGTGTCCCAGATATGGGTGAAGTTGGCCATGGTGTAGGAGACTTTCATGTCCAGGTCTGCGCCGATCTCACCGGAAATCGGCACACCCTTGCTGCCCTTGAGGTTACCGTCGTACCAGATGCTGGTCAGCGACATGACCCAGCCAGGTTCCGGCGGCACGATCCCGGCATTGGAAAATACCTGTTGTCCGGTGATCGGCCGGCCGACACCGCCCTCGGCCGCGAGGGCCAACGGGCTTGCACCGAGCACGCACAGGGCCAGTAAAGGACGCACAACATAAGGCCTGACCATGACGGACTCCGGTTATTGTTTGGGTTGATTGACGGGGGTCAGCAGCGGCATTTTCCATTCGCCACTGGTGACTTCCGGTTTCGGCAGGTACAAGCGCAACACGCCGTAAAACGGACCGTTCGGCGCCGGCAGCCAATTGCTTTGCAAGTCTTTGGCCGGTGCCTTGTGCTGCACAAAAAGGGTCAGCCCACCGTCGGCGTCGAGCTTGAGATCCGGCAACATCCGCGAGTTGATCAGGTAACGATTCAACGGGTTGGCCACCAGCAACTTGTTCTTGCCGTCGTACATCGTCAGCGACCAGAACGCATCGGCCGGGGGCAGGGCGCCCTTGTCGAAATGCAGGGTGTAATCGTGTTTCGAGGCGTCGACCGGCTGGCCGTCCTTGTCGACGAAATAGCCGATGTAATTCGCCTCTTCGGCGGAGTTGCCAAAGATCCCCATGTTGGCGCCGGCGTAGCGGTACAGGTAGTTGCCGTTCAGGTGATCGCGAGTGCCGAAGATGTCACCGCTGGTGACCTGGTGGGTGTCGACCCTGTCTTTTTTGAACTGGGCAAACTCGGCTTTGGCATCGCTGATACCGTCCTCAAGCGCCTTGCGCCGCTCAGGCGTGAGCGCGCCCAGTTTGAAAGGCTTGCCGGCTTCAATACCGATTTTGGCAAAGCGTGCGAGCAGGTCTTTTTCCACGTCCTGGGGCGGGGCGAAAGACAGCATGAAGTTCAGGTAGCGGAACAGGTCGGGCGTATCGCTCATGGTCGGCGTGGGTTTCGGCCAGTCGATCTTCGGCGCGGCGGGCGGGGCTTTTTGTTTGACGTAGTGGCTGAGCGTCTCAACCTTGTAACCCTTCTGGATCTCCTTGACCTTGCCCAAGTCCTTTTCATCGAACAACTGCGTGCGATACAGCGCGTAGGCGATGTTGCTTTCGCTACGCAGCAGCCGATCCATTTCCACCGGTTGCTGGCCTTGCCAGTTCGGCCCGGCAATCATGAAATGCCCGCCGTTGTTGCCCGTGCTACGCGTGCCCAGGTACGCAAAGTTCTGCGTGTAGGCGTCGATCAACTGCACCGAGTAGTAACGGTGTTCTTCGATGGGTGGCAGGGTCAGCACCAGCGGTTCCGCGCGCAGGTCCATCCAGATGAAGGAGTAGGGCGTGTCGGCGTTCGGGGTGACGAAGGCGGTGTCTTTGGCGGTAAACGCCTTGGCGGTGTTGCCGATCTGGTTGAAGGGCGCCTTGAAGTTCGGGTTCTTCTTGTCCACGGCCTGGGTGTAGAGGGTCTTGTACATCTCTACCACCGGGAAGCCGTACAAATAGGCTTCCTTGGCGATGCCCCGGGCTTCTTCCGGGGTGGCGGTGAAGTCGGCCCAGGCGCTGGTGCTCAGGGTGAGCGAGAGTGCGGTGAGCAGCATGCGGATATTCATAGAACTTCCTTATAAAACGCTTGGGCGTCATTCCACGGCCGTGATGTCGTCGAGTTTCCAGCTTTTATCGAAGTAGGCTTCGGTAGGCGCGTACAGGCGGAAATAGCTGAACCAGTGTTTGCCCGGTACGGTTTGCACCCAGTTGTTCTCGAAATCTTTGGGCGCAGTCGGGCCGAAGTACAGGTCCACCGAGCCGTCGGGGTTCTTTTTCAGATCCTGACGGGACGACAGATCGGCCTTGCGCTGCGGGTTATCGATCAGGCAACGGCTGTCGATGTCATAGACGGTCATCGACCAGAACTGCTTGGCCGGTGGGTTGGCGCCGACGTGCAGGCGATAGCTTTTGCCGCCGTCGAGCCAGTGGCCCTTGGCGTCGGTGTAGGCGCCGAGGTAGGTCTGGCCCAGGCCCGGTGTCTTGGAAACCATGCCCTTGGTGTTGGTCACCGCTTCGTAGAACCAGGCACTGCGTTCCCACAACTGGTCGTAATAGGCGACGCGCTGCGACGGCTCGGCGATGTTCAGCACGGTGTCCCATTGCCGGTCTTTCCAGTACTGGGCGTCTGGAAAACGCTTGGCGAAGGTGTTGGCCTTGGCGATCAGCTCGCCGACTTGCGCACCTTGTTCCAGCGCCTTACGTTGGTTGTCGTTGGGGTTGAAGGGTTTGTCTTTTTCGATGCCCAGGCTGGCCAGCATGGCCATGTAGAAACGGTCACGTTCGTTGACCGGCTCTTTCTGGATGATCTGGTGCAAGCGTTGCCAATACGCCAGGCCACGTGGCTGAGTGCCGGACCAGGCCTTGCCGCCGGGGGAGAGCAGTTGGGTCTTGCCCGGTTCGGCGCGTTTGGCGTACGGGTACATCTTGAATTGTTCGACCAGCGCCTTGCCCTTGGCCGGGTCCGGATCGAGGACGCGAAAACCCACCAGCACGTTCATCGTTTCCGACTTGGCGAGGTAATACTTGCCGGCGTCGGCCGGTGGCTCGGCACCCGGTGGCAGTACCAGATACTTGCCGCCCTTGCCTTTGTCCGGGCCGGTCTGGCCCATGTCGATGATTGCGCGTTGCCAGAAATCACCCACACCGCCCGCCGTCGGGCCGGGCGGCAGTTCGATCACCAGCGGACCGGTTTCATTCAGGTCAACGAAACCGAGGATGTACGGCGTGGTGGCGTTGGCGGTGATCACGCCCAATTTGTCTTCGTAGCTGTTGAGCACCATCAGGTCGCCGTTGTGGGCGCCGAGTTTGTCGCGAAACTCTTCCTGCCATTGCGCGTAGGACACCAGCGGCAAGGCCCACAGGTAACTCTGGGTCGCCTGTTGGAAATCCAGTTCAGCGTAGAGTTTGGCAATCGATTCATGGGCCGGCAGTTCGCCTTCCATCGCGATCTTGCCGATCCGCGTATCGAGGTCCAGAGCACCGACGCCGCAACTGACGAACATCGTCATCAGGCTGAAACCGGCTGCGCGAATTGCACCGTGCATAGAAAAGTCCTTATTTGCCAAACGTGACGTTGATCCCGGTGTACAGCGTGAACTGAGGCAAGCCATCGCCTTTGCGTTCCACGGTCCACTGAGGTTCGACGAATACGTTGAGAATATTCGTCCCGGATTTCCAGACCTTGCCGCCGCCGAACCCGATGGGGATGTAATGGGTGTCGTTTTTCAGGTCGAACGTCCAGGTGCCGGTCGAACGCAAATACCAACCTTTGGCCAGGTTATGAATGATGAAGGGCTGCATCGTGGCGGTTTCGACGTGGGCGCGATCATGGTCGCCGGCGAACGAACTCTGGTATTGCACCAATGCGCCGAGCAGGCCGCGCGGCGATGAATCAATCGCAACGGCCGCCAGGCCGGCCTGCCATTTGCCGGTGCCCAGTTCGTCCTGATCGGCGGTGGGGGTGGTGATCAGTGGACCGATGCCTAGCTGCACACCATCAGTCTTGAGCAAGAAGATGTCGAAAATGTTCAGATCACCTTCGCCGGTGCTGTAGCCGCCGTTTGGATCGGGACGAGTACTGATCGGCACGGTGGCGCGCAGCAATTGCGGCACACCAATGAAGTCGTTGGGTGCGATGGGCAACGTGCCACGCATCAGGACGTCGTTGGTGTGGGCATTGGTGTCGTAGAGCTTGGGTGTGTAGTAATCCTGAAGGTTGGCGCCGGGCGCCAGGTTCAGCGGGTTGTTACTTTTGTTGGCCGTATCGGCGTTATCCGCGTGGGCATAAACGGCAGACGCCATTGATGCCGCCAATAGAAAGGCGTGTGCTCCCGCATTGTTCGACATGAATCCCCCGTTCCTTCGTGGCTCATTGGACGACTCGGCACTTGGCGGCCGTTGCTGCGAAATCTCTTTCCTATCAAGCCTGTAGGACATGTCTGTTGACGCTAGCAGCTAACCCGGGGTTCGCCAGTCGAAGGGGGGAACATTTGGTTTTTTTGTACACGCTTGTGGGGATTTGTGTGTACTAAAAAGTTAATGCGAAGCGGGGTTGAGATCGATGGACTGTTGATGTGGTGAGGGAGCTTGTCGGAACGCCGCATCGCCCCGTTAGGTGGCAAAGCCGCTCGATATAAATCCACCCCATATAACTATGTACCGCACCTGACCACCGCCCCGTCGACATGCTGTGCCCTACAGACAAGGAGTGACTGTATGGCACAAAACACATTGAACGATGGATCATCAGGGAGCGTTGCCATCAGGTCGGGACCGCCCGCTTCGAGTGGTGGTTCGGGTGGCGGTTTCGGTGGCGGCGGCGGGGTTTCAGGCGGCTTTGGTAAAACCAGCAAGGGAAAGCGAAAAGCCCGAAAGCGAGCTATAGAGGCGGATCGTAAGGCAAAGGAACAAGCAAGTGCGCAAGCAGCGGCTCAGGCGCAGGCCAGCGCTGCACAAGCGCAGGAGCAGGCCCGCGTGCAGGCCCGGCATCAACAACTCGCGGCGCTGGCGCAGCGTCATGCCGCCGTAAGAGTTGAGGTAGACCAACGTTTTGCAGCCCGGACCGTGCAACTTGCGCCCACCCTGGAGCAGGAAGTCCTGGCAGCGCGACGGCCGTCTGATAGCCACTCAAGCGAGCGCTGGCAGCTTTACCTCATCACTAGACAAAAAAGCGAAATAGACGGGCTGATCGCCCGAAAAACCACAGAGCTCAATGCAAATAGCGGGGTTGCCCGATCATTCGATGGGCATGATCCGCTCACCCGCACGTTGCACGATTACGAGGCCCGACTTGAGCAGTTCGGCGAGGCGCTCGTTCACGGCCACCAGACCTGGGAAAACGCCTATACCGCAGCCCATGAAGTTCAACTGCTATCGGCACAGATAAATGCCCTCACGGGTAAGTCCAATGCACTGGCCAAGCATCACGCCGAGCAGACTGCTGTCTGGCGCAAGCTGGAGGCCATCCGGGAAGCCCAGCGTCAGTACGCCGAGCAGCGTGATGCGCGAGTTCGCTTCAAGCAGCAAGTCGACGAAGATGCGAGGGTTGAACGGGTCAGGCACGCCAACACGCTGACAGCTCCGGTAACTTCGGTGGCCGCTGGCGGAATGTTTTTGACTCGAGAAAGCGTGTTGGTTGCGCAAGACGTCGCCGCTGCACTTGAAAGGGCTGTCCAGGCTGCCATCGACACCCTTATCGATGCCGGGCGCATCGTAGCCAGGACGGGGCCAGTATTTGTTACGGCAATGGTTTATTCGCCATCCCTTGGTAATGGCGAGTTGACCGCGGAACAACGCCGGCGTTTGTTCCAGGGCATTGGCGTTCCGGCCCAAGCGCTGGGTCTTACTGACAATCGAGCGCTGCAATCAATCGCAAATGCGGGCGGTTCGGCGGAGGTGTCGTATCGGCTCAAACCCGAAGCCGTACCGGAAGGTACCGCGATTATCGTCACTAGCACCGCTGGCGAGATTGGCGCCAGTGTTCCGGTTATCAACGCAGTATTCGACCCCCTGACCGGGGCCTACAACGTTGAGGTTCCTGGGTCACCCACCAGGCACCTGCAGTTTGCCGCCGAGGCTACGCCTCAATCGGCCATTACCGGTCAGCCGGGGCTTGCGGTGATGACACCGCAGATCCAGGACATTCCGGCGGGTGTCGACTTGCGCATTCAGGATTGCATCGTTTGCGTGCCGGGCCTGTCGCCGATGTACCTGTCCTTCAACCTGCCGTCTATGGGCTCGGGTATCGTCACCGGGAGCGGTCAACCCGCCACGGCTGACTGGTGGAAAACCGCGAGCCGAGCGAAGGGCGCAACTATCCCGACTCAAATCGGCGACCAGTTCCGGGGTCGGGAAATCAAGTCGTTCCAGTCCTTCGACGAAGCACTGTGGCGAACCCTCAGCGAGCACCAGGCACTCACCCCTCTCTTCGATAAGGTGAACAAAAAACGCATCGAACAAGGATTCGCGCCGTATGCGCCGAAAAGCACCTGGGTCGGTGAACGTCGTGAATTCGAACTGCGTTATCAAGAGCGGGCAGAACTTGGTGCGAACCCCTTTAACCTCGACAAAATAAGCATCACCACACCGCAAAGCACTCAGGGACGACTAGGGATCATACCTGTCGTTCTACCTTGGCCGATTCGTCCCGTGGGTGGCGGTACCTGGGCCCCGTTGGTTCCACCAGGCATCGAACATCTGGGGCCAACGACCTTGCCGATCACGCTGTCGATTCCAGCGGTTTACCCCGGCGCACCGGTCATCCCCGTCCTACCTCAAAACGAGACGTTTCCGGCTGTTGACGAAGGGCAGATTGGTGCCAGTATTCCTGGGTATCCGGGGGATATGGAATTGCCTTCCTCGGACGTCCTGTTTCTTGATCGGCGAGATGATCCGGGCATGGCAACAGGGGTTGGACAGTCGGTTTCAGGAGTATGGTTGGGCGAAGCCTCTCGAGGGGAGGGAGCGCCTATTCCTTCGCAGATCGCTGATCAGTTAAGAGGGAAGGAATTTTCTAATTTTCATAGATTCAGGGAGGCGTTTTGGAAGGCAGTTGCGGCTGACGTAAGTTTAAGTACTCAATTCAATGCCACAAATTTGAGGTTTATGCGCAAGGGCGCTGCACCTTTCCCCATCGCAAACGATCAGTACGGAGGGCGAGTAAAATTTGAACTCCATCACCAATTAGAAATTGCGCAGGGAGGTGCGGTGTACGACATGGAAAACATTGTCGTGATGACACCGAGACGACATGTTCTCGTGCATAAAGGAGGTAAGCAGCTATGAAAAAATACTCACGTCTTGAAGATTACACAGAATCTGAATTTATGGACTTCCTCAGAGAACTTTTTGATGGTGGAGAGAGCTTAACGGCGGATGAGTTTGATAAATACATGATTGAACGCGTCAAGCATTTCGAGGCGATCACCGAACACCCAGACCGATCAGACGTCATTTTCTATCCCAAGGACGGTCAGGAGGACAGTCCCGAAGGGATTCTGAAAGAAGTCAAAGAGTGGCGCGCACTCAATAACAAACCTGGCTTCAAACCCGAATGACTTGCCACCAATGACTTACTGGCATCTGTTCATAACGAAATGAGCAGATGCCATTGTTTTTAGCAGTTTGCCCCAAAGACACAAGGAAGAACCAAAGATGGAACTTAAAGCAACTCTCAAGGATTACACCAAGCCGGAATTCCAGGCGCTGTTCAACAAGATTTTGGCCGTTGATTTACCCAAGCAGGATCATGACCGGCTGATCAATCATTTCGACCGGATCGTTGGCCATCCCAAAGGCGCGGACTTGTTGTTTTATCCTGACGAAAAAGTCAATTTGAATCGCATTGGATCGGTTGTGCTTTTCGTCAAGGACTGGCATCGCAAGCGGGGTGTGGCAGCCTTTAAGGAAGAGCATGTTTTCGTATCGACTCCACTGGTGCAGCTAACCCATGTCGCCCGGAACCTGGCAGAGGTACATAGGATCGCTGCAGGCGTGGCCGTATCGGAACGGGCTGTCGAAACGGCGTTCGGCTTTTTCGAGCAAGGTATCCAGCACTTGCGGAGTCAGCAGAGTGTCCATCTGGGTATCCCTGAGCAGGAAACAAACAGCCGGACTCTGGAACTTGCCCAGCATGAAACTGTTATAGCAATCAGCAAATTCGAATTCTGGAAAATGCGTATGGAATTCGTCAAAAGCGATGCTCACCACAACCTGACCTATGCCCGGTCCGAGCAAGCACAGTGGCAGAGCATCGTGCACCAGATCAACTCAACGCACGACCGGTACATTGCGCGATTGGCCAGCATTACCCAGCACCATCGCGTTCTGCATGATGAGGCCGAAGTGTTGTTGATAGCCGCGCAGGAACAGTTGATTCGCTCACGTAATCTGACAGGGACCGGTCCGGTTCAGGCTGCCTGTGCGATCACAACATCATTGGCTTTTGCCGATAAACGCCCCGATGTTTTGCTGGAGGGTGGGCCATCGGCATTGTTGGGGTCACAACAGATAGATTTGCAAAAAGCCATTCGCTCAGCCGTTGCGGAATTTACCTGGCAGAACACGTCAGGCGAACCTGCCGATGAGATCCAACGCGCTGCGGTGTTGCACTTTGAGTTTTCCAGCCGCGTAGATAGGCAGGTTTACGGTCTCAGCGTTCCCCTGGCTGAGCTTCTACCCATCGAAGGTCAGGATTGGCAAAGTCTGGCGGCGAGCAGGGCTGAGGTCGACGTTCCTTACAGGATGAACACCGCTGTGGTCCCGGCCAAACCCAGAACGATGTTCCAGGGGTTACGCGAAATCAAAACGCTGTCACAGGTTCACATCACACCGTCCAAAGGCAGTCATCCGGCATCCTGGGTTCGGGTCAGAGCAGCACAACATAATGAGCGACTGAATACTTTCAGTTTTACGGCTGATGACGCCGCACCGATCACTGTTGACTGGTCTGCCCCGGCCACTCTGGACGCTAGCCCTCCCGTGGCCCCGGCCCCATCGCGTCGTTTGGGTTTCGTTCGATCGTCACCGGTGCCGGTACTTGAAACTTCGGTGGGAGATGTCCGGTTCGACGACTACATCGTTGTCTTCCCCATCGAGGCAGGACTGGACCCGGTGTACGTCATGTTCAGAGATCGGCGCGAATATCCTGATACGACAATTGCTGAAGCAAGGCCTTAGACCTGACGTCGGACACAACCGGCTGTCACCAGATAAACAAAGGAATGTCGCTCTCTATGCCTGTACTGGAACTCACCACGCTGATTCCCAATCGAACACCCGAACTTGTCCTCGACTTCTGTCTGGAGGGCCTCAACTTCCCGAAGATCTTCCCCGAGCGAGTCTCGCTGCTGAGCGATATCGATTTGAGTAACCTGCGCATCGAAGCCGGCCGACAGTTCTGCTTTCGGCACTGGATGTTCAATTGCATTCCGGCGAACTGGACGGTGGTGATACGCGAGGTCGGCGAACATCATTTCATCGACGAAATGCTCAAAGGGCCGATGGCGGCCTTCCGTCATGAACACCGGGTTGCGGCCAGCGAGGGCGGTACGCTGTACACCGACCGGGTGACTTATGCGGCGATTGGCGGTGCACCTTTGGAATGGCTGATGGTTAATGCCTATATGCGTCGAATCTTCCAGGCTCGGCATCGCAATATGCTGCGCTTGCTCGGTTAAAGGCGCCTGTATGCAGTCCTGTGGGAGCGAGCACGCTCGCTCCCACAGTGCCTCAGCGTTTCTTCGCCTGCGCACGCACACGCTCTTCCTGCTCCCGCAATTGCGGTGTGAACTCGGCCCCGAAATCTTCGGCCTCGAACACCTGGCGAATCTCGATCTCGGCGTCGGTGCCCGGCATCGGGTTGGGGCAGCGCTTGACCCACTCGATCGCTTCCTGTTTAGACTTCACCTGCCATATCCAGTAGCCGGCGATCAGCTCCTTGGTTTCGGCGAACGGGCCGTCGATCACCGTGCGCTGGTCACCCGAGAAACGCACACGGGCGCCTTTGCTGCTGGGTTGCAGGCCATCGCAGTCGATGAGGATGCCGGCTTTGACCAGCTCCTCGTTGTAGTTGCCCATCGCGGTCATCAGTTCCTCGCTGGGCATCACACCGGCCTCGGAATCCTGGCTGGCTTTCACAATGATCATGAATCGCATGGTCTTATCTCCGCTGGATGTGAGTGATTCACAGGCTAGTCGAATGGCCGTCGCCTGAATCGACAATGCTGACTGCCTTTCGTCATGAACACCGGGTTGCGGCCGGCGAGGGCGGTACGCTGTACACCGACCCCTGTGGGAGCGAGCAAGCTCGCTCCCACAGATTTTGTGTTGATTGTCAGAGTTGTATCCAATTTAGGGGGCGACACATCACAATTTGTATCTGGGCATAGGTCGTCGGGCCATTTCGTGGTTAACTTCGGCCTCTTCAAAATTCTCTACAACAACGTTCAGAAGGACTCCGTTCATGGCTCAAGTCACTCTTAAAGGCTCCCCGGTTCAAGTCAACGGCCAACTGCCACAAGCCGGTTCCAAGGCGCCAGCCTTTTCCCTGGTTGCCGGCAATCTGTCCGACGTGACCCTGGCGAGCTTCGCCGGCAAGCGCAAAGTGCTGAACATCTTCCCAAGCGTCGATACCCCGACCTGCGCGACTTCGGTTCGCAAGTTCAACGCCCAGGCCAGTGATGTCGCCAACACTGTCGTGCTGTGCATCTCCGCTGACCTGCCGTTCGCTCAAGCGCGCTTCTGCGGCGCCGAAGGCCTGGAAAACGTACAAAACCTGTCGACCCTGCGCGGTGCCGAGTTCATCGAGAACTACGGCGTTGCCATCGCTGACGGCCCGCTCAAAGGCCTGACGGCCCGTGCCGTCGTGGTTCTGGACGAAAACGACAACGTTCTGCACAGCGAACTGGTCAAGGAAATCGCTGAAGAACCGAACTACGAAGCAGCACTCGCCGTTCTGAAGTAAAAGTAGTTTTACAATTGTTAACGGCCTGGCCCTGTCCAGGCCGTTTTCATTTGTGCTTCAGTGTCTTAGATACATCTCCTGTAACGTAAGCCGAAGGTAAATTGCCGGTAAAGCCGCTTTGCTTAATGCCCGCCAGTGCTTATCGTTCAGCCTCCTGTAGAAGAAGCCCACGCGCCCAATGGTTGATCATTCCATGCAATCCTCCGTTTCCCGTAGTCCCCGTCGCTGGCTGTTTGGCCTGCTTGTCCTGTTGGTCATCGCTGGCCTGTGCTGGAAATTCTGGCCCGCCGGCACTGCCCAAAAAGAGGGCGCAGGGCAAAAAGCCGTTGCCGGGCACACCGGCAGGTCGGGGGGGATGCGTCCCGGTTTCGGCGGGGCGACCGGGCCGGTTCCGGTGCGTGTCGCGCCAGCGGTCAAGGGCGACTTCCCGCTGTACTACAAGGCGCTGGGCACCGTGACGGCGCTGAACACCATCAATGTGCGCAGCCGCGTCGGCGGTGAGCTGATGAAGATCTCCTTCGAGGAAGGGCAGATGGTCAAGGCTGGCGATCTGCTGGCTGAAATCGACCCGCGTCCTTACCAGAACGCCTTGCTTCAGGCCGAAGGCACGTTGCTGCAGAACCAGGCACAACTGAAAAACGCCCAGGTCGATGTGGAACGCTATCGCGGCCTGTATCGCGAAGACAGTATCGCCAAGCAGACCCTGGACACCGCCGAAGCGCTGGTGGGCCAGTATCAGGGCACGGTCAAAACCAATCAGGCGGCGGTCAACGACGCCAAGCTCAATCTGGAATTCACCAAGATCCGCGCCCCGATTGCCGGGCGTGTGGGCTTGCGTCAGCTGGATGTCGGCAACCTGGTGGCAGCCAACGACACCACCGCGCTGGTGATCATCACCCAGACCCAGCCGATCAGCGTGGCCTTCACCTTGCCGGAAAACAGCCTGGACACCGTGCTGGCCCGTTATCGCACCGGCGCCAAACTGCCCGCCGAAGCCTGGGACCGTGGCGACACCAAGTTGCAGGCCACCGGCGTCTTGCAGAGCCTGGACAACCAGATCGACGTCACCACCGGCACCCTGAAATTCAAGGCTCGGTATGAGAACCGCGATCAGGCGCTGTTCCCGAATCAGTTCGTCAACGTCCACCTGCTGGCCGACACCCTCAAAGACGTGGTGCTCGCACCGTCGGCAGCGATTCAGTTCGGCACCAACGGCACGTTTGTCTACGCCCTGGACGGCGACAAGAAAGTGGCGATTCGTCAGTTGAAAGTCGGCGCCAGTGACGGTGAAAACACCGTGATTACCGAAGGCCTCGCCCCTGGGGATCGCGTGGTCCTTGAAGGCACCGACCGCTTGAAGGAAGGCAGCGAAGTGGAAGTGGTCAACGACACCAAGGATGTGCCGACCACCCCGACCGGGCACCTGCAAGGCAAATCGGCCGCCACGGCACCTGACGCGACGACCACCGACAAGGTGAAAAAGGGCGGCGCATGAACATCTCGCGGCTGTTCATCCTTCGCCCGGTCGCCACGACCCTGAGCATGCTGGCCATTATCCTCGCCGGCGTGATTGCCTATCGGCTGTTACCGGTGTCGGCATTGCCTCAGGTCGATTACCCGACCATCCGCGTCATGACGCTGTATCCCGGCGCCAGTCCGGATGTCATGACCAGCGCCGTGACCGCGCCCCTTGAGCGTCAATTCGGGCAGATGCCCGGCCTGACCCAGATGGCGTCGACCAGTTCCGGCGGCGCTTCAGTGCTGACCCTGCGTTTCAGTCTCGACATCAACATGGACGTCGCCGAGCAGCAGGTGCAGGCGGCGATCAACGCCGCGACCAATTTGTTGCCCAAGGACCTGCCGGCGCCGCCGGTGTACAACAAGGTCAACCCGGCGGACACCCCGGTGCTGACCCTGGCCATCACCTCCAAGACCATGCTGCTGCCCAAACTCAATGATTTGGTCGACACGCGCATGGCGCAGAAAATTGCCCAGATCAGCGGCGTCGGCATGGTCAGCATTGCCGGTGGCCAGCGCCAGGCCGTGCGGATCAAGGTCAACCCTGAAGCCTTGGCCGCCAATGGCTTGAACCTGTCGGACGTACGCACCTTGATCGGCGCGTCCAACGTCAACCAGCCCAAGGGCAACTTCGACGGCCCGACCCGGGTGTCGATGCTCGATGCAAACGATCAACTGACCTCGCCCAAGGACTACGCCAACCTGATTCTGGCCTACGCCAACGGCGCGCCGTTGCGGTTGAAGGATGTGGCAGAGATCGTCGATGGCGCGGAAAACGAACGCCTGGCGGCGTGGGCCAACGAAAATCAGGCCGTGCTGCTGAATATCCAGCGTCAGCCTGGCGCCAACGTCATCGAAGTGGTTGACCGGATCAAAGCCCTGCTGCCGAGCATCACCGACAACCTGCCGGCCGGTCTCGAAGTCACCGTGCTGACCGACCGCACCCAGACCATCCGCGCCTCGGTCACAGACGTGCAGCACGAATTGTTGATCGCCATTGCGCTGGTCGTGATGGTGACCTTCCTGTTCCTGCGTCGGGCCAGCGCCACGATCATTCCGTCGGTCGCGGTCCCACTGTCGCTGATCGGTACCTTCGGCGTGATGTACCTCGCGGGTTTCTCGGTCAACAACCTGACCCTGATGGCACTGACCATCGCCACCGGTTTCGTGGTGGACGATGCGATCGTCATGCTGGAGAACATTTCCCGATTTATCGAAGAGGGCGATAGCCCGCTGCAGGCGGCGCTCAAGGGCGCCAAGCAGATTGGCTTCACCCTGATTTCCCTGACCCTGTCGCTGATTGCGGTGCTGATTCCGCTGCTGTTCATGGCCGACGTGGTAGGGCGCTTGTTCCGCGAATTTGCCATCACCCTGGCGGTGGCGATCCTGATTTCCCTGGTGGTGTCCCTGACACTGACGCCGATGATGTGCGCGCGGTTGCTCAAGCGTGAGCCGAAGGAAGAAGAACAGGGCCGTTTCTATCGGGCCAGCGGCGCCACAATTGATTGGATGATCGCGGCTTACGGGCGCAAGTTAAAGTGGGTTCTCAAGCATCAGCCGCTGACCCTGATGGTGGCCATCGGCACGCTGGCGTTGACGGTGTTCCTCTACATGGTGGTGCCCAAGGGCTTTTTCCCGGTGCAGGACACCGGGGTGATCCAGGGTATTTCCGAGGCGCCGCAGTCGATTTCCTTTGCAGCCATGAGTGAACGTCAACAGGAACTGGCCAAAGTGATCCTGGCAGATCCGGCGGTGGAGAGCCTGTCGTCCTACATCGGCGTCGACGGTGACAATTCGACGCTCAACAGCGGTCGTCTGCTGATCAACCTCAAATCCCACAGCAATCGCGACCTCAGCGCCACCGAGGTGATTGCACGCCTGCAACCGGAACTCGACAAGCTCATTGGCATTCGCCTGTTCATGCAACCGGTGCAGGACCTGACCATCGAAGACCGCGTCAGCCGGACTCAATACCAGTTCAGCATGTCGTCGCCGGATTCCGAGCTGCTGAGTCTGTGGAGCGGTCGTCTGGTGGAAGCCCTGGCCCAACGGCCAGAGCTGACCGACGTCGCCAGCGATTTACAGGACAAAGGCCTGCAGGTGTATCTGGTGATTGACCGCGATGCGGCGTCCCGGGTTGGTGTGTCAGTGTCGAACATCACCGATGCGCTGTACGACGCCTTCGGTCAGCGGCAGATTTCCACCATCTACACCCAGGCCAGCCAATACCGCGTGGTGCTGCAATCGCAGGCCGGCGAGAAGATCGGCCCGGATGCGCTGAATCAGATTCACGTGAAAACCACTGACGGCGGGCAAGTGCGCCTGTCCAGTCTGGCGCACATCGAGGAGCGTCAGGCGCAACTGGCAATCACCCACATCGGTCAGTTCCCGGCAGTGATGATGTCCTTCAACCTCGCACCCGGCGTGGCGCTGGGGCATGCGGTGGAGATCATCGACCAGGTGCAGAAGGACATCGGCATGCCGATTGGCGTGCAGACCCAGTTCCAGGGCGCGGCCGAGGCATTCCAGGCCTCGCTGTCGAGTACCTTGCTGCTGATTCTGGCGGCGGTGGTGACCATGTACATCGTGCTCGGTGTGCTGTACGAGAGCTACATCCATCCGATCACCATTCTCTCGACCTTGCCCTCGGCGGCGGTCGGCGCCTTGCTGGCGCTGCTGTTGAGCGGGAATGATCTGGGCATGATCGCGATCATCGGCATCATTTTGTTGATCGGTATCGTGAAAAAGAACGCGATCATGATGATCGACTTCGCCCTCGACGCTGAGCGCAATCAGGGCATGGACCCGGAAACGGCGATCTATCAGGCGGCGCTGCTGCGTTTCCGGCCGATTCTGATGACCACACTGGCCGCGTTGTTCGGCGCGGTGCCGCTGATGCTGGCGACCGGTTCCGGCGCGGAACTGCGTCAACCGTTGGGTCTGGTGATGGTGGGTGGCTTGTTGGTGAGTCAGGTGCTGACGCTGTTTACCACGCCGGTCATCTACCTGTACTTCGACCGCCTCGGTCGGCGCTGGGGTCGCAAGTCTGAAGCCGTGGAAGCGGCAGAACAGCCATGAACCTGTCCGGACCTTTCATCAAGCGCCCGGTCGCGACGATGTTGCTGAGCCTGGCGATCATGCTGCTGGGCGGCGTGAGCTTCGGCCTGTTGCCGGTGGCGCCGCTGCCGCAGATGGACTTTCCGGTGATCGTGGTCCAGGCGAGTCTGGCCGGTGCCAGCCCTGAGGTCATGGCCTCGACGGTGGCCACGCCACTGGAACGCTCCTTCGGCGCCATTGCCGGGGTCAACACCATGAGCAGCCGCTCCAGCCAGGGCTCGACCCGGGTGATTTTGCAGTTCGACCTCGACCGCGACATCAACGGCGCGGCGCGAGAAGTCCAAGCGGCAATCAACGCCTCGCGCAACCTGCTGCCGAGCGGGATGCGCAGCATGCCGACCTACAAGAAGGTCAACCCGTCCCAGGCGCCGGTCATGGTGCTGTCGTTGACCTCCGACGTGCTGGAAAAAGGCCAGCTCTACGATTTGGCCTCGACGATTCTGTCCCAGAGCGTGTCTCAGGTGCAGGGTGTCGGCGAAGTGCAGATCGGCGGCAGTTCCCTGCCGGCGGTGCGCATCGAACTCGAACCGCAGGCGCTCAACCAATACGGCGTGGCGCTGGACGATGTGCGCAACACCATCGCCAACGCCAACGTGCGCAGGCCAAAAGGGTCGGTCGAAGATAGCCAGCGGCTGTGGCAGGTTCAGGCCAACGATCAACTGGAAAAAGCCAAGGATTACGAGTCGCTGATCATTCACTACGCGGACGGCGCGGCCCTGCGCCTGAAGGATGTGGCCAAGGTCAGCGACGGCGTCGAAGACCGCTACAACAGCGGCTTCTTCAACAACGACGCGGCGGTACTGCTGGTGATCAACCGCCAGGCCGGCGCCAACATCATCGAAACGGTCAACGAAATCAAGGCTCAACTGCCGGCGTTGCAGGCGGTGTTGCCGGCCAGCGTGAAGCTGAACGTGGCGATGGACCGGTCGCCGGTGATCAAGGCGACCTTGCACGAAGCGGAAATGACCCTGCTGATTGCCGTGGCACTGGTGATTCTGGTGGTATTCCTGTTCCTCGGTAACTTCCGCGCCTCGTTGATTCCGACCCTTGCGGTGCCCGTGTCGCTGGTCGGCACCTTTGCGGTGATGTACCTCTACGGATTCTCCCTGAACAACCTGTCGCTGATGGCGCTGATTCTGGCCACCGGGCTGGTAGTGGACGACGCCATTGTGGTGCTGGAGAACATTACCCGGCACATCGACAAAGGCGTGCCACCCATGAAGGCGGCGTACCTCGGGGCGCAGGAAGTCGGCTTCACCTTGCTGTCGATGAACGTCTCGCTGGTGGCGGTGTTCCTGTCGATCCTGTTCATGGGCGGGATTGTCGAAAGCCTGTTTCGCGAGTTTTCCATCACGTTGGCGGCGTCCATTGTGGTGTCGCTGGTGGTCTCGCTGACGCTGACACCGATGCTCTGCGCCCGCTGGCTCAAGCCGCATACGCCGGGAGAGGAAAACCGTTTGCAGCGCTGGAGTCAGCGCGCCAACGAGTGGATGGTCGGCAAATACGCGACAAGCCTTGACTGGGTGCTGCGTCACCGCCGGTTGACCTTGCTTAGCTTGATAGTGACAGTCGGCGTTAACATTGCGCTGTATGTCGTTGTTCCTAAAACATTTATGCCTCAGCAGGATACCGGTCAGCTGATCGGTTTCGTGCGCGGCGACGACGGGCTGTCATTCAGTGTGATGCAGCCGAAAATGGAAACTTTCCGCCGCGCCGTGCTCAAGGATGACGCGGTGCAAAGCGTCGCCGGCTTCATCGGCGGCACCAACGGCACCAATAACGCCTTCATGCTGGTGCGGCTGAAACCGATCAAGGAACGCAACATTTCTGCGCAAAAGGTCATTGAACGCCTGCGCAAGGAAATGCCCAAGGTCGCCGGTGCACAGTTGATGCTGATGGCCGATCAGGACCTGCAGTTTGGTGGCGGTCGTGAACAGACCACGTCGCAGTATTCCTACATCCTGCAAAGCGCTGATCTTGGCGAGTTGCGCGAGTGGTACCCGAAAGTAGTGACTGCGCTCAAGGCCTTGCCGGAGCTGACCGCGATTGATGCCCGTGAAGGGCGCGGCGCCCAACAGGTGACGCTGATTGTCGATCGTGATCAGGCCAAACGCCTGGGCGTCGACATGGACATGGTCACCGCGGTGCTGAACAACGCCTACAGCCAGCGGCAGATTTCGACGATTTACGACAGCCTTAACCAGTATCAGGTGGTCATGGAGGTCAATCCGAAATATGCCCAGGACCCGATCACCCTAAAACAGGTTCAGGTGATCACTGCCGACGGCGCGCGGATTCCGCTCTCGACCATCGCGCATTACGAAAACAGCCTGGAAGACGACCGCGTCAGCCACGAAGGCCAGTTCGCCTCCGAGAGCATTTCCTTCGACATGGCCGAAGGCGTGACGGTGGAACAGGGCACGGCGGCCATCGAGCGGGCTATCGCCAAACTGGGTATGCCGGAAGACGTGATCGTGAAAATGGCCGGCACTGCCGACGCCTTTGCCGCGACCCAGAAGAGCCAGCCGTGGATGATTCTCGGCGCGCTGGTGGCGGTGTATCTGGTGCTCGGTGTGTTGTATGAAAGCTACATCCATCCGCTGACCATTCTCTCGACCTTGCCGTCGGCCGGGGTCGGCGCGTTGCTGTCGATCTATGCGCTGGGCGGTGAGTTCAGCCTGATCTCGTTGCTGGGGCTGTTCCTGCTGATCGGCGTGGTGAAGAAAAACGCCATTCTGATGATCGACCTGGCCTTGCAGCTGGAGCGGCATCAGGGCATGGCGCCGCTGGAATCGATTCGCAGCGCTTGTCTGCAACGTCTGCGGCCGATTCTGATGACCACCCTGGCGGCGATCCTCGGCGCGTTGCCGTTGCTGCTGAGCCGCGCCGAAGGTGCGGAAATGCGTCAGCCGCTGGGCCTGACCATCATTGGCGGGCTGATCTTCAGCCAGGTGCTGACCCTTTACACCACCCCGGTGGTTTACCTCTATCTCGACAAACTGCGCCATCGCTTCAACCGCTGGCGTGGGGTGCGTACCGATGCTGCTCTGGAAACTCCGCTATGACTGACCGTTCGCTTATCACTCTGGCTGCACCGCTGGTTACGGCCCGAGGCTCGCGTTTGTTGAGCCTGGCGCTGTGCGTGGCGATGCTCAGCGCCTGCGCCATCGGCCCGGATTACCAGCGCCCGCAAGCAGCTGCGCCGGCGCAATACAAGGAAGCGGCCGGCTGGCGTCAGGCCAATCCCAGCGATTCCCTGGCCCGTGGCGCCTGGTGGGAGTTGTATGGCGATCAGCAGCTCAATGGCCTGATCGAAAAACTCAACAGTGCCAACCAGACGGTCGCGCAGTCCGAAGCCCAGTACCGTCAGGCCCAGGCCTTGGTGCGCAGTGCCCGTGGCGCGTTTTTCCCCACTGTGGACCTGACCGTCGGGAAAAACCGCTCCAGCCAGGGCACCGGCAGCAGCAGTTCGAGCCTGACCAGTTCTTCCAGCGGGATTCGTGACACTTACACCGCACAGGCCGGGGTCAGTTGGGAAGCTGACGTTTGGGGCAAACTGCGCCGAGGACTGGAAGCCGACACCGCCAACGCCGAGGCGAGTTATGCCGATCTGGCGGCGATGCGCTTGAGCCAGCAGTCGGAACTGGTGCAGAACTATCTGCAATTGCGGGTGATCGACGAGCAAAAACGCCTGCTGGAGGCGACGGTCGAGGCTTATCAGCGCTCGCTGACAATGACCGAAAACCAGTACCGCGCCGGTGTCTCAGGCAAGGATGCGGTGGCGCAGGCTCAGACTCAGCTCAAAAGCACCGAGGCTGACATGGTTGATCTGATCTGGCAGCGCGCTCAATTCGAGAATGCCATTGCCGTACTGATCGGGCTACCGCCGGCCGAGTTCAGTCTGGCTGAAACCAAAGACATTCCTGCGTTGCCCGAGATACCGCTGAGCCTGCCTTCGCAATTGCTCGAGCGTCGCCCGGACATCGCCTCCGCTGAACGCTCGGTGATGGCCGCCAATGCCAACATCGGCGTGGCCAAGGCGGCCTTTTACCCGGACTTCACCCTGAGTCTGAACGGTGGCTATAGCAGCAGCACCTATGCCAACTGGATCAGCGTGCCGAACCGCTTCTGGTCGGTCGGACCGCAATTGGCCATGACCTTGTTCGACGGCGGTCAGCGTTCCGCGGAAGTTGACCGCAGCGAAGCGGCCTACGACGAAACAGTGGCCAAGTACCGCCAGACCGTGCTCGATGGCTTCCGTGAAGTGGAAAACTACCTGGTGCAGCTCAAGGTCCTGGAAGACGAAGCGGGCGTGCGCCAGGAAGCACTGGACGCGGCGCGAGAGTCCTTGCGCCTGACCCAGAACCAGTACAAGGCCGGTGTGATCGCTTATCTGGGCGTGGTGGTCGTTCAGGCCACAGCGTTGAACAATGAACGCAGCGTGCTGAGCCTGTTGCAGAGCCGGTTGATTGCCAGTGTGCAGTTGATCGCGGCATTGGGTGGTGGCTGGGATGGAGCATTGCAAGTGAGCGAAAAAGAGTAGGCGCCAGCTCAACCGATCGTTCCCACGCTCCGCGTGGGAATGCCTCAAGGGACGCTCCGCGTTCCAACTCTCGAAAGGGACGCGGAGCGTCCCGGGCTGCATTCCCACGCAGAGCGTGGGAACGATCATCGGTGGGCGGCAGTTAATGTGAAACCTTAAAACAAGCGTTTCATCGACTTGATGGCCATTTGCTTATTTTGTCAGTGCGTTCTTTTGCGCAATCAGTACAATCGCCCGATTTGCCCCCCGAGCACGGAGGGCTGTCGCGAGAAGTCTCATGCTTATCGGTAGCTATTCCCCCACGCTGGTTATCATCTCGCTTTTTGTGGCGATTCTCGCCTCCTATACCGCGCTCGACCTGACCGAACGCATCGCCACGGCCAAGGGCCGGGCCGTGCATTTATGGACGGCGGGCGGCGCCTTTGCCATGGGGGTTGGCGTGTGGTCGATGCATTTCATCGGCATGCTCGCGTTCAAATTGCCCATCGACCTCGGTTACGACGTCGGCATCACGTTGCTGTCACTGCTGACTGGCATCCTGTCCTGCGGCTTTGCCCTGTGGCTGGTCAGCCAGCCAAAATTGCCAGCCTGGCAATTGGCATTCGGCGCGCTGGTCATGGGCAGCGGGATTAGCGCGATGCACTACACCGGCATGGCCGCCATGCGCATGCAGCCGGGTATCGATTACGATCCGACGCTGTTCGGCGCCTCGCTGCTGATCGCCGTAGTCGCCTCGGGCGCCGCGTTATGGATCGCTTTCCGCCTGCGCCAGCACACACCTTACGTCGGCCTGATCCGTGGCGGTGCGGCGGTGATCATGGGTTTCGCGATCGTCGGCATGCACTACACCGGCATGGCGGCGGCGCGTTTCCCGGATGGCAGCTTCTGTGGCGCGGCCGTCAGCGGCCTGAACGGCAAGGGCCTGGACAATCTGGTGCTGATCACCACCCTGGCAGTGTTGAGCCTTGCCTTGTTGACCTCGATCCTCGATGCGCGCCTTGAGGCCCGCACCGCAGGCCTTGCCCACTCATTGACCGAGGCCAACCGCGAACTGACCCAACTGGCCCTGCATGACACCCTGACCGGCCTGCCGAATCGCGTGTTGCTGGCTGACCGCATCGATCAGGCAATGTCTATGGTGCGCGAGCAAGGCGGTTGTTTCGCGTTGATGTTCATCGATCTGGACGGTTTCAAACCAGTCAACGATGCCTTCGGTCACCATATGGGCGATCTGTTGTTGCGTGAGGTCGGCTTGCGACTGCGCGAGGATTTGCGCAGCCAGGACACCCTGGCACGGATCGGCGGCGATGAGTTCGTTTTACTGGTGCAGCTCGGCGAGCAGAATGACGCATTGAACCTGGCGGCCCGTCAGGTCGGGCTGATCGGGCGTTCGTTCCGGGTCGGCGAACATGACTTGCAGATTTCCGCCAGCGTCGGCATCGCTATATACCCGGGCAACGGTGAAACCGCCGAGGAATTGCTGATGAACGCTGACGCGGCGATGTATCACGCCAAGGGCGCCGGGAAAAACGGCTACAGCTTCTTCGATGCCTCGATGAACAACAACGCGCGCAAACAGCTGCAGTTATTGCAGGACTTGCGTATCGCCATTGATCAGCAGCAATTCAGTCTCTATTACCAACCCAAGTTCGATGCCAACAATGGCCGACCGGTCGGTGCGGAGGCGTTGTTGCGCTGGGAGCATCCGACCCAGGGCATGCTGTTGCCGGACAAGTTCATCGAGCTGGCGGAAAAGACCGGGCTGATCATTCCGATTGGCGAGTGGGTGCTCAACGAAGCCTGCCGTCAGATGCGCGAGTGGTACGTGCTCGGGTACACCGACTGGCGTATCGCGGTGAACCTTTCTGCCTTGCAGTTCTGCCACGCGGGTCTGGTCCAGAGCGTCGCCAAAGCCTTGGCCACTCACCACTTGCCGGCCAACAGCCTGACCCTCGAGATCACTGAAACCACTGCCATGAGCGATGCCGATGCGAGCATGACGGTGCTTCAGGAGCTGTCGACAATGGGTGTCGACCTGTCGATCGACGACTTTGGCACCGGCTACTCGAGTTTGATGTACCTCAAGCGCCTGCCGGCCAACGAACTGAAGATCGACCGGGGTTTTGTCCGCGACCTGGAGCGTGACAGTGATGACGCCGCCATCGTCTCCGCCATCGTTGCCCTCGGCCAGGCGCTGGGGTTGCGGATCGTCGCCGAAGGGGTGGAGACCGACTCGCAGCAAGACTTTCTGACGCAACTCGGTTGTGATTCGCTGCAGGGCTATCTGCTCGGGCACCCGCTGCCGGCCGAACGCTTCATGGTGGATATTCTGCGTGCAGAGCAATTGGCGGTGAGTTGAGAACAATGTGATTGATGTGAGCCCATGCAAAAGCCAGCAATGACGGTTATTCTTGGCCCCGACTGCTAACGCTTGGAATGGGGGAAATTTCGCATGGACAAAGTCATCGTCATCACCGGCGGTAGCCGCGGTATCGGCGCCGCCACAGCCCTGTTGGCCGCCGAACAAGGCTATCGGATCTGCATCAACTACCTGGCCGATGAATCCGCTGCGCAAACTGTGCTGGAACAAGTCCGCGCCCTCGGCGCCACTGCCATCGCAGTGCGCGCTGATGTCAGCATCGAAGACGAAGTGATCGCGATGTTCCACCGCGTGGACACTGAGTTGGGCCGGGTCACGGCACTGGTGAACAATGCCGGCACCGTCGGGCATAAGTCGCGGATCGATGAAATGTCGGAATTCCGTATTCTCAAAATCCTCAGAACCAACGTCCTAGCGCCGATCCTCTGCGCCAAACACGCGATCCTGCGCATGTCGCCCAAGCATGGCGGGCAGGGTGGCAGCATCGTTAACGTGTCTTCGGTGGCCTCACGCCTGGGCGCGCCCGGCGAGTACGTCGACTACGCCGCCTCCAAAGGTGCGCTGGATACGTTCACCATCGGCCTGTCCAAGGAAGTGGCCGGCGAAGGCATCCGCGTCAACGCGGTGCGCCCTGGTTACATCTACACCGATTTCCACGCATTGAGCGGCGACCCGGATCGGGTCAGCAAGTTGGAGTCGGCGATTCCGATGGCTCGGGGCGGGCGTCCGGAAGAAGTGGCTGAGGCGATTGTGTGGTTGTTGTCGGACAAGGCTTCCTATGCGACCGGGACATTCGTTGATCTGGGCGGCGGGCGTTAACCGTATAGATTCTTTGTTGTCTGATCCGGCCTCTTCGCGAGCAAGCCCGCTCCCACAGTTGAACGCATTCCAATGTGGGAGCGGGCTTGCTCGCAACGACCGCACAATCCGGCCCAGCGTCTCCATCGCCTTCTCGGCAGTCTCATCCCAGGGGCTGCCGTAATTCAGCCGAATGCAATTCCTGAAGCGCTGGGTCGGTGAAAAGATCGGCCCGGGCGCAATGCTGATCCCTTGCGCCAACGCCATCTGAAACAACTTCAGCGAATCCATCTGCGGTGGCAATTCCAGCCACAGGAAGTAACCGCCGGCCGGTTGGCTGACGCGAGTTTGCGCCGGGAAGTAGCGCGCGATCGCGGCGAGCATGGCGCTTTGCTGTTCCTCCAGGGCGTAGCGCAGTTTTCGCAAGTGCCGGTCATAGCCGCCGTGTTGCAAGTAATCGGCAATGGCCGCCTGGGCCGGCATCGACGCGCACAGCGACGTCATGAGTTTCAGCCGTTCGATCTTCTGCGCATAGCGCCCGGCGGCGACCCAACCGATGCGGTAGCCGGGGGCCAGGCTTTTGGCGAACGAACCGCAGTGCATCACCAGCCCTTCGGTATCAAAGGACTTGGCCGGTTTCGGCGCCTGTTGGCCGTAATACAGCTCGGCGTAGACGTCGTCCTCGATCAGCGGCACTTGATGGCTGCGCAATAGCTCAACCAGTTCCTGTTTCTTCGCCTCGGGCATCGTCGCGCCCATCGGGTTCTGGAAACTGGTCATGCACCAGACAGCCTTGATCGGGTGCCGTGCCAGGGTTTGCGCGAGTACGCCAAGGTCGATGCCATCGCGCGGATGCACAGGGATTTCCACGGCTTTGAGCTTCAGCCGCTCCAGGATTTGCAGGCACGCGTAGAACGCCGGGGCTTCGATGGCCACCAGATCGCCGGGCTCGGTGACCGCTTGCAGGCACAGGTTCAGCGCTTCCAGCGCGCCGTTGGTGATCAGCAGTTCTTCCATGGGCAGCATCAGCCCGCCGACCATGTAGCGCAGGGCGATTTGTCGACGCAGTTGCGGGTTGCCCGGCGACATGTCGGTGACGACCATGCGCGGGTCCATCTCGCGGGCGGCGCTGGCCAGCGAGCGAGACAGGCGCTGCAGCGGGAACAGGGTCGGGCTGGGGAATGCCGAGCCGAAGGGCACGGTGTTCGGGTCCTTGATCGAGTCGAGTACCGAGAACACCAGTTCGCTGACGTCGACTTCGGTGGACTCGTTGACCTGACTGCTGATCACCGGCTCCGAGAACGGGCTCGGCGCGTGTGCGTTGACGAAGTAGCCGGAACGCGGGCGAGCGCGGATCAGGCCGCGGCGTTCGAGCAGGTAGTAGGCCTGGAACACGGTGGACGGGCTGACCCCGTAGGTCTGACTGGCGTAGCGTACTGACGGCACGCGCTGGCCGGGGCCGAGGACACCGGAGCGGATCAGTTCAGCGATGTCGTCGGCGAATTTTTCGTAGCGTTTCATCGAGTGCCCGGTTTGGTGTCGTTCTGGAAAATCGGCGGTGACTTCTTCGCGAGCAGGCTCGCTCCCACAGGTATTGCAGGGTTCTTGTGGGAGCGAGCCTGCTCGCGAATGGCAGCACCGCAGTCTAAGGGATCAACGATTCATCGGCGCAACAAACCGGCTCTTCGCCACGCTGTAAATCTGCGGCTCATCACTGTCGACAATCTTGAAGCTGATCGTCTGCGAACTGCTGCTCGGCCGTTCCGTGGTCATCGCCACCGACACCGGCACATCCACAATCTCGCCCGGTGCCAGGCTCAGTTCGGTCTTGCCTTGCAGCAGGAAGCCGTCGCCATCGACCAGGGTCAGACGGTAATCCTGACGTTGCTGGGTCTTGTTGATGACTTTCAGGCTGTAGATGTTTTCGATCTGCCCCTGACTGTTCTCGCGGAACAGGCCACGGTCCTTACTCACGTCCAGCGAGACCATCGGCCGCTCCACCAGCGCCAGGGCAAGCGCACCGATCATCACCAGCAGGACCACGGTGTAGCCGATCAATCGCGGCCGCAACAAATGAGTCTTGCCGCCCTGCAACTGATGCTCCGAGGTGTAGCTGATCAGCCCGCGGGCGTAGCCCATTTTGTCCATGATTGAATCACAGGCGTCGATACACGCGGCGCAGCCGATGCATTCCATCTGCAAGCCGTCGCGGATGTCGATGCCGGTCGGGCAGACCTGCACGCACACCTGGCAGTCGATGCAATCACCGAGGCCGACTTCAGCCGGTGCCACGTCACGTTTGCGCGGGCCACGGTTTTCGCCACGGGCCACGTCGTAGGAGATGGTCAGGGTGTCTTTGTCGAACATCACGCTCTGGAACCGCGCATACGGACACATGTGCATGCACACCGCTTCACGCAGCCAACCGGCGTTGATGTAAGTCGCGCCGGTAAAGAACAGCACCCAGAACAGACTGACGCCGCCCATCTGCAAAGTCAGCAGTTCTTCGGCCAGCGGCCGGATCGGGGTGAAATAGCCGACAAAGGTCAGGCCGGTCAACAGGCTGATGGCCAGCCACAAGGTGTGCTTGGCCGAGCGGCGGATCAGTTTGTTCAGGCCCCAGGGCGCGGCTTGCAGCTTGATCCGCTGGTTGCGTTCGCCTTCGGTGAGTTTCTCGCACCACATGAAGATCCAGGTCCAGGAGCTCTGTGGACAGGTGTAACCGCACCAGACCCGCCCGGCGAACACGGTAATCGCAAACAGGCCGAACGCGGCAATGATCAGCAGCGCCGACAGCAGGATGAAATCCTGCGGCCAGAAGGTTGCGCCGAAGATGTGGAATTTGCTTTCGGAAAGGTCCCAGAGCACCGCCTGGCGGCCGCCCCAGTTCAACCACACCGTGCCGAAGAACAGCAAAAACAGAAACCCCGCGCCGCTCATGCGCAGGGTGCGGAATAACCCGGTGAAGCTGCGGGTGTGGATCAGGTTGTCGCTGGACTTGGCCTTCATCTTTGGACGCGAAGGCTCATAGCTCTGCACTGAAGGGTTCTGTATTAAAGGGGCGGTTTCTACGGTTCGGACGGGGATTCTATCGCTCATGGTCTTTCGCTCATCAGCCTCCATCAGGCCTGAGCACTATGAGCGGCGATCTGTTTGCATAACAGACTCACCTATTGCAATAAAAAGCGGATCAGATGGGCGTTGATCCGCTGCCTGCGACAAGTTGATGCACCCGCTGCAGTGGGACGCAGACACCTATATCAAGCGTCTGCGGGTGTTCTTGATCCGGGTCAGTCAAATCACCGAATCACTGTCGGTGGCCTTCAAATGCTTACGCCCGTCGACTGCGCCTGCTACGGTCAATGCGTCGGCTTCTGCTTCGGTAATGTAGAAGCGCTGGCCATTGAGCTCCACCGCCGACATGGCTTTTTCCGAGTCGGTAATGATGGTGACGTCGGGACACAAACGAATTTCTTCGCCGTTCTCGGTAATGAAGAAGCAGGTCTGGCTTTCGATGCGCACAGTCATGGAGGTGTCCTTTTTTCTGCGGGTTCTAAAGTGTTAGGGCGCAGCCGAGGATCATCGTTCTGTGCAACCGATTAATGGTCGACGCTCCTACGCTGATCGTTCCCACGCTCTGCGTGGGAATGCCTCAATGGACGCTCCGCGTCCGCTTCGGCAGGGACGTGGAGCGTCCCGGGCTGCATTCCCACGCGGAGCGTGGGAACGATCAATGCTCCGGTGTAACGATCACCGGTGGCATGGTGCTCGGCGGGTCTTCCCGCGGAGGCGGTGTGGTACCGGGCGGGTCTTGCTCAGGCACAGGTTCAGGCTCGGTTGGCGGAATAGTCGGGCTGTCGATGTTTGGATCAGGCGTTTCGGCAGGGATCGGAATGCTCATAAATTCAGCCTCCAGTGGCACATGGCGTAAGTCGTGCTTAAGTGTGTTGACCACCGTGTAAAGGAATTGATTCCGCCGAAGGCCCAGGCAAATCCTCGTGAACTTTACCGTTGCCTGTGGCTCGGAACCTAAGTGAGTCCATTCCGGGGCGGACGGTCCTGCGGGATGGCTATCCTGTTACAAGCCACAGACACATGAGCGTCCATGGGGCGTAAAGGAGAGATGCTCGATGACTGCTGAAAAACCCACAGAGCTGAACTACAACCCTCATATGCCGCTGTCGCAGGCTTTACTGCTACCGCGCATCGCCATCGAAAACACCATGCCGACCCTTGATGGCGGGCAGTTCGCCGTCAAAGCCGTGGTGGGTCAGGACGTGGTGGTGACCAGCAAAGTGTTTGCCGACGGTCACGACAAGTTGGCCGTGCGCATACGCTGGCACGCCGAGGGTGAGGAGACCTGGCAAAGCGAAGACATGGCCGACCTGGGCAATAACGGTTGGCAGGGCCAGTTCCGGGTCGCGCGCCAGGGCCGTTATGTGTTTTGCATCGAAGCCTGGATCGATCAGTTCGCCAGCTTCTGTTATGACCTGGAGAAAAAACACGCCGCCAGAGTGCCGATCAGCCTGGAGCTGCAGGAAGGGCGGACTCAAGTCCAGCAAGCCGCCGAACGCACGGAAGGACAGCTGAGCGAGCAACTGGCGGCGCTGCACCATGAATTGTCAGGCCTGCTCGAAATCGAGCAGGTCGAGCTGTTTCTGCACCAGCGTAGCGCCGAGTTGATGGCGCTGGCCGATCATCGTGCCTATTTGAGCATCAGCCCTGAGTACCCGCTCGACGTCGAACGGGAGCTGGCGCAGTTCGCCAGTTGGTATGAATTGTTTCCGCGTTCGATCACTGACGATCCGGCCCGTCATGGCACCTTCAACGATGTGCATTCGCGGCTGCCGATGATCCAGGACATGGGCTTCGATGTGCTGTACTTCCCGCCGATCCACCCGATCGGCCGCAGCTATCGCAAGGGCCCGAACAACTCCTTGACCGCCGGGCCGGACGATCCGGGCAGTCCGTATGCCATCGGCAGCGAAGAGGGCGGGCATGAAGCCATTCATTCGGAGCTGGGCAGCCGCGAAGACTTCCGACGTCTTGTCGCGGCGGCCGCGGACCATGGACTGGAGATTGCCCTCGATTTCGCGATTCAGTGTTCCCAGGATCACCCGTGGCTGCAGCAGCATCCGGGCTGGTTCAACTGGCGTCCCGACGGCACGATCAAATACGCCGAGAACCCGCCGAAGAAATACCAGGACATCGTCAACGTCGATTTCTATGCCACCGATGCGATTCCGAGTCTGTGGGTCGAGTTGCGCGACATCGTGGTGGGTTGGGTCGAGGAGGGCGTGAAGCTGTTTCGCGTCGACAACCCTCACACCAAACCGCTGCCGTTCTGGCAGTGGCTGATCGCCGATGTGCGGGCGCTGTACCCCGAGGTGATCTTCCTGGCCGAAGCCTTCACCACCCCGGCAATGATGGCGCGGTTGGGCAAGGTCGGTTACTCCCAGAGCTACACCTATTTCACCTGGCGCAACAACAAGTCCGAGCTGGCCACCTACTTCACCGAACTCAATGAATCACCGTGGCGCGAATGTTTCCGGCCGAACTTCTTCGTTAACACGCCCGACATCAACCCGGCGTTTTTGCATGAGTCGGGGCGCGCTGGTTTTCTGATCCGCGCGGCGCTGGCAACCATGGGCTCTGGTCTGTGGGGCATGTATTCAGGCTTCGAACTGTGCGAAGCGGCTCCGGTGCCGGGCAAGGAGGAATACCTCAATTCCGAGAAGTACGAAATCCGCCCACGGGACTTCAACGCGTCGGGCAACATCATTGCCGAGATCGCCCAGCTCAACCGCATCCGCCGGCAGAACCCGGCGCTGCAGACGCATCTGGGCTTGAAGGTCTACAACGCCTGGAACGACAACATTCTGTATTTCGGCAAACGCAGCGCGGACGGCAGCAATTTCGTTCTGGTGGCGGTGAGCCTTGATCCGCATAACGTCCAGGAAGCGAATTTCGAATTGCCGCTGTGGGAAATGGGCCTCTCCGACGACGCCAGCACCCAGGGTGAAGACTTGATGAGCGGTCATCGCTGGACCTGGCACGGCAAGTACCAGTTCATGCGAATCGACCCGGCGCATCAACCGTTCGGGATCTGGCGGATTTCTACGTCTTGAACGCCGACGAAGGCGACACCTCTTCGACGACGGACGAATAACCCCGTAGGAGCTGCCGAAGGCTGCGATCTTTTGATCTTTAGCTTTTGGCGCCTTGGAAATAGCTGAAGAGCAAGATCAAAAGATCGCAGCCTTCGGCAGCTCCTACAGTGGGGCCGTATTGCGTCGTATCGGCTTTACCGAATTCAACAGGAGTTTCAAATGGCGAAGAAACCCAAGGCAGCCACCTTTATCAAGGACCCGCTCTGGTACAAGGATGCGGTGATCTACCAGGTTCACGTTAAGTCTTTTTTCGACTCCAACAATGACGGGATCGGCGACTTTCCCGGTCTTATCGCCAAACTCGATTACATTGCCGATCTGGGCGTCAACACCATCTGGTTGTTGCCGTTCTATCCCTCGCCACGGCGTGATGACGGCTACGACATTGCCGAATACCGTGGCGTGCATTCTGATTACGGCACCATGGCCGACGCCAAGCGGTTCATCTCGGAAGCCCACAAACGTGGCCTGCGGGTGATTACCGAACTGGTCATCAACCACACCTCTGACCAGCACGCCTGGTTTCAGCGTGCGCGAAAAGCCAAGAAAGGTTCGGCGGCGCGGGACTTTTACGTCTGGTCCGATGACGATCAAAAGTACGATGGCACTCGGATCATCTTTCTCGACACCGAAAAATCCAACTGGACCTGGGACCCGGTGGCCGGCCAGTACTTCTGGCACCGTTTCTATTCTCACCAGCCAGACCTGAATTTCGATAACCCGCAAGTGATGAAAGCCGTGCTGTCGGTGATGCGCTACTGGCTGGACATGGGCATCGACGGTCTGCGTCTGGACGCGATTCCGTACCTGATCGAACGCGACGGCACCAACAACGAAAACCTGCCCGAGACCCACGACGTCCTCAAGCAGATCCGTGCCGAAATCGACGCCAATTACCCGGACCGCATGCTGCTGGCCGAAGCTAACCAATGGCCGGAAGACACGCAACTGTACTTCGGTGACACCGACGCCAAAGGCCTGAACGGCGACGAATGCCACATGGCGTTCCACTTCCCGCTGATGCCGCGCATGTACATGGCGCTGGCCCAGGAAGACCGCTTCCCGATCACCGACATTCTGCGTCAGACCCCGGAGATCCCGGCCAACTGTCAGTGGGCGATTTTCCTGCGCAACCACGATGAGTTGACCCTGGAAATGGTCACCGACAAGGAGCGCGATTACCTGTGGAATTACTACGCGGCCGACCGCCGGGCGCGGATCAACCTTGGCATTCGCCGCCGCTTGGCGCCGCTGATGGAGCGCGACCGTCGTCGTGTGGAGTTGCTGAACAGTTTGCTGCTGTCGATGCCCGGCACGCCGACCCTGTATTACGGCGATGAAATCGGCATGGGTGACAACATCTACCTCGGCGACCGCGACGGTGTGCGCACGCCCATGCAGTGGTCGATTGACCGTAACGGCGGTTTCTCCCGCGCCGACCCGGCGAGCTTGGTGCTGCCGCCGATCATGGACCCGCAGTACGGTTACCTGTCGGTCAACGTTGAAACCCAGGCCGGCGACCCGCATTCGTTGCTGAACTGGACCCGGCGCATGCTCGCTGTGCGCAAGCAGTCCAAGGCCTTCGGGCGCGGTACGCTGAAAATGCTCTCGCCGACTAACCGGCGGATTCTGGCCTACACCCGGGAATTCACCGGGCCGGACGGCAAGCACGAAATCATCTTGTGCGTGGCCAACGTGTCCCGTAGCGCGCAAGCGGCGGAACTGGACCTGTCGGCCTACGTCGGCATGGTGCCGGTGGAGATGCTCGGCGGTAACGCCTTCCCGCCTATTGGTCAGTTGAATTTCCTGCTGACCCTGGCGCCCTACGGCTTCTATTGGTTCGTATTGGCGGCGGAAAACCAGATGCCGAGCTGGCACGTGGAGCCGGCGCAAAGCCTGCCGGACTTCACCACGCTGGTGCTGAAAAAACAAATGGAAGAACTGCTCGAAGCGCCGTCACGCGACACGCTGGAGCAGGGCATCTTGCCGAACTGGCTGCAGAATCGCCGCTGGTTTGCCGGCAAGGACGCGGCCATCGATCAGGTCAACATCGCTTACGGCGTGCGCTTCGGCGATCCACAACATCCGGTGCTGTTGAGTGAAATCGATGTCACCAGTGGCGGCCAGACCAGTCGCTATCAGCTGCCGTTCGGCTTTATCTCCGAAGATCAGGTCGGTGCCGCGTTGCCTCAGCAACTGGCCTTGTCTCGGGTCCGGCGCGTGCGTCAGGTCGGCTTGATCACCGACGCCTTCAGCCTCGACACCTTTGTGCATGCGGTATTGCAGGGCATGCAAAGTAATACCGTATTGCCATCCAGTGCGGGCGATATCTGCTTTGAGCCGACGTGGGAACTAGCGAAACTCGGTCTGACCGGGGAATCGGAAGTGCGTTACCTGTCCGCCGAACAGTCCAACAGTTCGGTGGTGATCGGCAACAGCCTGGTGCTGAAACTGATCCGCAAGGTCGCGTCTGGCGTGCACCCGGAACTGGAAATGAGCGCGTACCTGACTCACGCCGGTTTCCGCAATATCTCGCCGCTGCTGGGTTCGGTGGTTCGCCGCGACCCGGCGGGCGAGGAAAGTCTGCTGATGATTGCCCAAGGCTACTTGAGCAATCAGGGCGACGCCTGGGAATGGACCCAGAACAACCTCGAACGGGCGTTGCGCGACGAGCTGGCCGACGCCATGTCCGAGCAGGAGCAACACTACAACGCCTTGGGCGAACTGAGAGACTTCGCCGGCATGCTCGGTCAGCGTCTGGGCGAAATGCATCAAGTGCTGGCTGCGCCCAGCGACAACCCGGACTTCGCCCCGAAGGTCACCACCCAGAAAGATGCCCTGGCCTGCGCCAAGGACGTGGCGGCGCAACTGGAGTACGCGCTGAAGTTGCTCAAGCAGCATCAAAGCGAATTGAACCCGGCAGACAAAGCCTTGGTCACTCGTTTACTGGACAACAAAAAAGCCATCCTCAGCCATGTTCAGGAACTGGGCAAAAAAGCCGTGGGTGGTCTGCGCATTCGCGTCCATGGCGACTTGCACCTGGGCCAGGTACTGGTGATCAAGGGCGACGCCTACCTGATCGACTTCGAAGGCGAGCCGGCGCGACCGCTGCACGAACGACGGGGCAAACACAGCCCATACAAAGACGTCAGTGGCGTATTGCGTTCTTTTGACTACGCTGCGGCGATGGCGATTAATGTGCACAACGTCGATAACACGGCTGATGCCCGAGCCGCTCGTCAACGTGTCGCTGATCGCTATTTAAATGAAGCAAGACAAGCATTTGTCGACGCTTATCGGCTGGCGGCAGCTAGTCTTGCTCATGCATGGCAAGATCCGGAAGGCGAGGACGCCGCATTGGCGTTGTTCGGCCTGGAGAAGGCAGCGTATGAAGTAGCCTATGAGGCAGAAAATCGCCCCACATGGTTGCCCGTGCCGTTGCACGGTTTGTATGGGTTATTGAGTGGGCTTAAACCCTTTTCCGATCTTGGTGGAGAGTAGTCATGAGTTTCTCGAACAAGGAACAGGGTCACGCTAAAGAAGCGTTGCTGCCCAGATCGCGGGACATCGACGCGCTGGTACGCGCCGAACATCACGACCCCTTTGCAATTCTTGGTCCCCACGGCGATGGTCATGGTGGGCAATTCATTCGGGCCTATTTGCCGGACGCCTTAAGCGTGCAGGTACTGGCCAAGGACTCCGGGGAAGAACTCGGCAACCTTGAGGCCACCCAGACGCCGGGCCTGTTCGTCGGGCACTTCGATCGGGCGCAGGCGTATCTGCTGCGAACCCGGTGGGCCGGCGGCGAACAGGTTTCCGAAGACCCTTACAGCTTTGGCCCGTTGCTCGGCGAGATGGACTTGTACCTGTTCGCCGAAGGCAATCACCGCGATCTCAGCGCGTGCCTGGGCGCGCAGCTGAGAACGGTCGACGGTGTCGATGGCGTGCGTTTCGCCGTGTGGGCGCCGAACGCCAAAAGGGTGTCGGTGGTGGGTGACTTCAACAACTGGGACGGCCGCCGGCACCCGATGCGCCTGCGTCATCCGACTGGCGTATGGGAAATCTTCGTCCCGCGCATGCAAGCGGGGGAAACGTACAAATACGAGATCCTCGGCACCCACGGCATTCTGCCGCTCAAGGCCGACCCGATGGCGCTGGCCACCTCGCTGCCGCCGGACACCGCATCAAAAGTCGCTTCGCCGCTGAACATCGATTGGCAGGATCAGGAGTGGATGCAATCCCGGGGCGACCGTCATCGGGTGAGTGCGCCGCTGTCGATCTACGAATTGCATGCCGGGTCCTGGCAATGTGAGTTGGACGATTTGGGCGAAGTTGCGCGCCTGTACACCTGGCATGAGTTGGCCGAGCGGCTGATTCCTTACGTGAAGGATCTGGGGTTTACCCACATCGAGCTGATGCCGATCATGGAACACCCGTTCGGCGGATCCTGGGGCTATCAGCTGCTGTCGCAATTCGCCCCGAGCGCTCGCTATGGGTCGCCGGATGACTTCGCCGCGTTCGTCAATGCCTGCCACCAGGCCGGCATCGGCGTAATCCTCGACTGGGTGCCAGCGCATTTTCCGACCGATACCCACGGCCTGGCGCAGTTCGACGGCACCGCGCTGTACGAATATGGCAACCCGCAGGAAGGCTTCCATCAGGACTGGGACACGCTGATCTACAACCTGGGTCGCACCGAAGTGCACGGCTACATGCTGGCCTCGGCGCTGCACTGGCTCAAGCATTTCCACGTCGACGGCCTGCGGGTCGATGCCGTGGCTTCGATGCTGTACCGCGATTATTCGCGCAAGGCCGGCGAATGGGTGCCAAACCGCCACGGCGGTCGGGAGAACCTGGAAGCCATCGACTTCCTGCGCCATCTCAATGACGTGGTCGACCTCGAAGCCCCCGGCGCGCTGGTGATTGCCGAAGAGTCCACCGCGTGGCCGGGTGTTAGCCAGGGCACGCAACAGGGCGGGCTGGGCTTCGACTACAAGTGGAACATGGGCTGGATGCACGATTCGCTGCACTACATCCAGCAGGACCCGGTGTACCGTGCCCATCACCACAACGAACTGAGCTTCGGTCTGGTGTATGCCTGGTCCGAGCGCTTTATCCTGCCGATCTCGCACGATGAGGTGGTACACGGCAAGCATTCGCTGATCGACAAGATGCCCGGCGACCGCTGGCAGAAATTCGCCAACCTGCGCGCCTACCTCAGTTTCATGTGGGCGCATCCGGGCAAGAAGCTGTTGTTCATGGGCTGCGAGTTTGGACAGTGGCGTGAGTGGAACCACGATCAGCAACTTGACTGGTACTTGCTGCAGTACTCGGAACACAAAGGTGTGCAGAAACTCGTCGGCGATCTCAATCGGCTGTATCGCGAAGAGCCGGCGCTGCATGATCAGGACGACGCGCCGCAAGGCTTCCAGTGGTTGATCGGTGATGACGCAATCAACAGCGTTTATGCCTTCATGCGCTGGAGCAGGGATGGGCGGCCAGTGTTGGTTGTGGCTAACTTCACGCCGGTGCCGCGTGAGGGTTACCGCATCGGCGTACCGTTTGCCGGGCGTTGGACCGAGGTGATCAACAGCGATGCGGCCACCTATGCCGGTTCGAACTATGGCAACAGCGGCGGGGCATTTACCGAGGATGAGCCGAGCCATGGCCAGGCACTCTCGTTGGTATTGAACCTGCCACCGCTGGCGGTGTTGATGTTGCGTCCGGAGGGTTGATCTAACACCGAGTCGCTCCCTTCGCGAGCAAGTCGAATCGTCGCACCGCCGCTCCCACAGTAGTTTTGTGTACGACATAAAACCAAATGTGGGAGCGGGCTTGCTCGCGAAGGGGTCAGCCCGAACAATCAATTTCTTGAGCTGAAACACTTACCACCGCATCCGCACACCCAAACTCCCAATCAACCCGTTCAAATCATTGTCATCCACACTGCTGCTGTAGTCGGCGCTGACGTAGAAACTCACGGCAGGTGTCACTCTGGCCACCAAACCCAAACCCACTTCGACGGTCGATGAATAGCGGCTGCTGCTGATCTTCTCGACCTGATCGAGGTTCACGGTATCGCTGGTGTACACCGTGTGCCACACGTTGGTTCGCACATAGGGTTCGACCCCCATGCCGTTGATGTCGTAACTACCTTTCAACCGTGCACCGACTCGGCCGCTCCAGGACGTCAGATCGCTGGACGAGGCATTGCCTGAGCCGGCATACGGGGTGTCCAGGGTAATGCGTTGATTGATTAATTGCGCCTGGGGTTCAACTACCCAGTTATCGCTCAGACCAATGGGGAAACCACCTTCTACCGACAGCGTCACCGCGCTGCCCTCGGTCGCTTGTCGGGCGCCCTGGTCATTGCGGCTAAAGCCGTTGACCCGGCCGCCGCTGGCCGTCAAGTCCACGTGCCAGCCCTGGGGCCCGGTCAGGCTCCAGTAAGCGCCGAGGCTCTGGCCTTCGAGGTTGAGGGTGTCGTTGCCGGGGTCAGCAAGGGCGCGACCGGTCAGCAGCCCGTTGCTGTTGCCTTGTAACTGAGTCATGCCGCCGACCAGTCCGACCCGCTGGGTATTACCGCTACCGCTTTGCAGAGTCAGGATCGCCGGACCTTTGAATTCGCTACTGCCAGGGATAGCAAACCCCTGAGCCAGAACATCGGTTTGCGCCTGCCGCGAAGCTTGTCCATACACCTGATCCCAGGCCGAAGGCGCAGCGCCCTCGATGGTCAGGTGTGAACTTTGTGCATCCGAGGCGGTGCTGAAGCGGCCGGGGTAGGGGGTGGTGAAAGTGACGGCTGGCAAGGTCATGACCGGAATATCCTGACGGTACCAAGGCGTGGTTTCATCTTCTGCAGTCCCTGCCTGTACATCCATGGACGAGCACAGAAGGAGTGAACTCGAGACAGCGCAAAAAGTGACTTTGATCTCTTGTTGGGTGAATGAAGTTTTCATGGAGGTTTACCTTGCAATCGCATGCCGTATCTCGCTCTGGCGTCTCTCCTACCCCGAATGAGGGGCGACCGAATGTAGCGAGGCAAGCCTGTGGCCGCCCGATTTCGCGGGTGTCTGGGGGTTTGCCCCGGGTGAATTTCCGGGGGTAGTAACGTGTAGCTAAGAAGACCCTTGACATCGCGTCAAGAAAATGGCCGATAAATGGTATGTGTATTTTAGGACTCGCAAGTGACTGATTTACGCCGCACATCTAAGTTCTTGTTTGTTCGAAAAATCGTCAAAAGATCCGCGTTCCAGAGCGCTTTTGATAGTGGGCTACCGGTTTACCCACTCACCCTGAGACCGACATTTGCGGCCGTTCCGCGCAGCTGATTGCTGTCGATATTGCTGGTGTAGTCATAAAGAAGCGCGTCGCGGTTGCGACCTTTGAATGCTTCTAAATAGTGAGGGCGCAAGCGCCCTCGCTACCCGCCTGGCGACTATCCAGGCTTGTGGTTATCCAGTACGCGATTGAACGCTAACTCACCCAACATGATCATCCGTTGCAGCATCGTTTGCCGTCGCGGGCCGTCCGTTACGTCGGCGAGATCGTTGACCATGGCGCTGGCTGATGCCAACGATTCGCAGGCCTCGACGAGCAACGTTTCGTCATCCACCGCTGCGTCGATGGTGAAAATGGTGCTGGGTTTGCGGGGCGGGTATTCGGGGGATTCGGCGTTACTTTGAACATAGTTGCTTTCTCTCATAGTGAGGCGGCAACCATCTCGCTACTAAACGAGAGGGTGGCAGCTGTGCGCGAGTTAGTAGACCGGATAAGCAACAAAAAACCGGCGCGCCCTAGGGCGCCAAGCGCACAGCCACCATGAAGAACAGGCGAATTCCTGTCTGGATGATACTTGTGCAACCGTTATCGCTTAATCCGGGCTACTAAACCCGACCACTGATGGGCAGTGGTAGGGAAACAATAGAGGCCAGGGACAAGGCGCACAAGCCAGCGGATTCTGGCGTACGTGTAGGTAACGACGCAAGGCGTTGTAGCCGTTAGGACGTAACACCGAGTGTCTTTAAACGCGTCCGCTAAACGCCGAAGCTAATGAGCGTTTCAAAGATGCACTTCCACCGCCAACGGCAAATGATCCGACAAATGCGTCCAGGGCTTGTGCCCCAGTATCCGCGGCTCATGACTGCTGGCATTGCGCAGATAAATCCGGTCCAGACGCAGCAGCGGGAAGCGCGCCGGATAGGTTTTCGCCGGGCGACCGTGGTGGCGTTCGAAGGCTTCATGTAGATAGTCGCGTCGGGCGAGGGCGGTGTTGCCTTGCAACTGCCAGTCGTTGAAGTCACCGGCGATGATCACCGGCGCATCGTCGGGTAACGATTCGAGCAGTTGGCAGAGTAGCTGGAGCTGCAACTGGCGATGGCTTTCCAGCAGGCTCAAATGCACGCAGATTGCGTGAACTTCAGTGTGCCCCGGCACATCCAGAACGCAATGCAGCAACCCGCGCCGTTCGGGGCCGGTGATCGAGACGTCGAGGTTGCGGTGTTCGCGGATCGGGTATTTCGATAACAGGGCGTTGCCGTGGTGACCGTTGGGGTAGACCGCGTTACGACCGTAGGCGAAGTCGCTCCACATGCTGTCGGCCAGGAACTCGTATTGTGAGGTCAGCGGCCAATCGTTGTAGCGAGTGGAATGGCGGTCGTGTTCACCGACGACTTCCTGCAGGAACACCAGGTCCGCCGATGTACTGCGTACCGCTTCACGCAGTTCCGGGAGAATGAAACGTCGGTTGAGTGCGGTAAAACCCTTGTGGGTGTTGACCGTCAGCACTCTCAGTCGATGAATCGCCGGGGGCGTGTTCAATGGAGATGACTCGACGGCCCGCCACTTGGAATCACTGGTCACGTTCACTCCTCTGAATCAGGGCTGCTTATGTATGCGACTGATGCAGCGGCGGGCAGTTCAGAGTGATTCGTCGTAACTACCGCTCACCGAAAACTGTAGCAGCTGTCGAGCTTGCGAGGCTGCGTTCGGCTGCGAAGCAGTCGTCATCCAGAACGTGCAGTTTGTCTGACACACCGCGCTGCCGGGTCTTACGGCTGCTTCGCAGCCGAACGCAGCCTCGCAGGCTCGACAGCTGCTACAGGCTGCTACCAGCGCTACGTCAGACGAACACAATTTCGTAGGGCAACCGTATCCGTTCCAGAAGCACCGGGGGCAGCAGCGGGGCGAGGCCGATGGCCGGTTCGCCGTCGAGCTGGCTGGCGTAGGCGTGGGTGGCGTGGCTTTTGCGCGCGACGGTCCAGGTGTCCAGGCGCACCTTGCGCGCGCGATGCCAGGGGATGAGCCCTCGATCACGCGTTGGCCAGTGCCAGGCCCAGACCGGTACTTCATTGAACGCCGCACCGACCATGGCTGCGGCCTTGGCGCTGGCCCGGCCGACGGCGTCATGGTCGACAATGCCATCCTCGCGCCAGGTGCTGAACACCACATCCCCGGGGCGTAAATAACGGGCAATGAATTGAGACATCTGAAATTCCCGTTCGGCCAGGCCGTTGTCGGTGAAGCCGCCACGAATCCATTTGAGGCTGTGCATCGGCAGCCCGAGCCGGCGCAAGGCTTCGAGGCTTTCCTGGGGGCGGAACACGCTCAAACGTTTCTCCGACCACTGCTGCGAGCCCGGATGGCTGGCGCTGCCGTCGGTAATCGAGATCAATTGCAGGGGATGACCCAAGGCGCTGAGCAACTGCAGCAGGCCGCCACAGGTCACGACTTCATCGCCAGGGTGTGGGGCAATCACTACCGCGCGTGCGCCGGCGGGGACCAGGGTCTGAGTGCTGATGACAGGAATGTTGTCCAGTTGCGGGGCGCTGTTCCAGATTTGTACTGGCGGGATGCTTTCACTGATGGAAACCGATTTCATGGCTACGTCCTTGTTCTCGTTGATAGCAATGTGCGGCGCTCCAAACCCTGGATTGCCGCGAGCAGAGTATTGCTCATGTCACGCTATTCGTCGCCTCGATGCGCCATTCAGTCCGTTTTTTTATCCGGGCTATCCCTGAAGGTCCATTTCACTCTTCTTCCTCATGCTGCAATTCGAACAGCAGCAGCGAACGGCCAGTGACCGAATATTCGTGACCGAACTCGAAGCGTTCCTGACCCCGTATCGACGGTTGGTTGGTGTCGATCATGCAGGTCCAGAAACCGCCGTCTGGCACTTCCGGAAGCAGAAAATTGACGATGTCGTGATGGGCGTTGACCACCAACAGCAGGGTGGCGTCGGCGCCTTTGCGGCGAATACCGGTTTCCTGGGCACGGCCATCCATCAGCATGCCGAGGCAGCGGCCATGGCCTTCCTCCCATTGTTCGATGGACATTTCGCTGCCATCCGGCGCGAGCCAGGTGACGTCCTTGACACCGATGTCCTCGTTGTAATTGCCCACCAGGAACCGGCCGCGACGCAAGATCGGGTACGCCAGGCGTAACTTGATCAGACGTTTGACGAACTTGAGCAGGGCCTTGCCGTCTTCGCTCAGGTCCCAGTTGACCCAACCGATCTCGCTGTCCTGGCAATAGGCGTTGTTGTTGCCTTCCTGGGTGCGGGCGAATTCGTCGCCGGCCACCAGCATCGGCGTGCCTTGGGACAGCAGCAGCGTGGCAAAGAAATTGCGCATCTGCCGCTGACGCAGCTCATTGATCTCGGGATCGTCGGTCGGACCTTCGACGCCGTGGTTCCAGGACAGGTTGTTGTTGCTGCCATCCTGATTGTTCTCGTCGTTGGCTTCGTTGTGCTTGTCGTTGTACGACACCAGGTCGTTCAGGGTGAAACCGTCGTGGGCGGTGACGAAGTTCACCGAGGCGTACGGCCGCCGGCCACGCTGATTGAACATCTCGCCGGAGGCGGTCATGCGGCTGGCGAAGTCCGCCAGTTGGCCGTCGTCGCCTTTCCAGAACGCACGCACGGTGTCGCGGAATTTGTCATTCCACTCGACCCAACCCGGCGGAAAGTTACCGACCTGATAGCCACCGGGGCCGCAATCCCAGGCTTCGGCAATCATCTTCACCTGGCGCAGCACCGGGTCCTGACGGCAGGCCACCAGGAAGCTGTGACGTTCGTCGAAGCCATCGTGATAACGCCCGAGAATGGTCGCCAGGTCGAAGCGGAAACCGTCGACGTGCATTTCCGAAGCCCAGTAGCGCAGGGAGTCGGTGACCATTTGCAGCACGCACGGGTGACTCAGGTCCAGGGTGTTGCCGGTACCGGAATCGTTGATATAGAAGCGCTTGTCGTCGGGCATCAAGCGGTAGTAAGAGGCGTTGTCGATGCCGCGCATGGACAGGGTCGGGCCTTGTTCGTTGCCTTCGGCGGTGTGGTTGTAGACCACGTCGAGAATCACTTCAAGATTGGCTTCGTGCAGGTGCGCGACCATCTCCTTGAACTCGGCGATCTTGCCGCTGGCCAGGTAACGCGGGTCGGGGGCGAAGAACGCGATGCTGTTGTAGCCCCAGTAATTGGTCATGCCTTTGTGCAACAGATGCTGGTCGTTGACGAAGGCATGAATCGGCAGCAATTCCACCGTCGACACACCGAGCTTGCGGATGTGTTCCAGCACGTCATCGACCATCAACCCGGCGAAGGTGCCGCGCACGTTATCGGGGACGGAGGGGTGACGCATGCTGAAACCGCGCACATGAGTCTCATAAATGATGGTTTTGTCCCACGGCACGCTGACCCGATGGTCGTGACCCCAGGTGTGGGCCGGGTCGATCACCTTGCACTTGGGCACGAACGGCGCGCTGTCACGTTCATCGAAACTCAGGTCGGCGTCGGGGTGGCCGATGGTGTAGCCGAACAGCGCTTCAGACCATTTCAACTGGCCGACCAGTTGTTTGGCGTAGGGGTCGATCAGCAACTTGTTGGGGTTGAAGCGATGACCGTTCGCCGGGTCGTACGGGCCGTAGACACGGTAGCCGTAGATCATCCCCGGATGCGCGTCGGGCAGGTAGCCGTGGTAGATCTCGTCGGTGTATTCCGGCAGTTCGATGCGTTCCAGTTCGACCTCGCCGGCATCATCGAAGATGCACAGCTCGACCTTGGTGGCATTGGCGGAAAACAAGGCGAAGTTGACCCCCAGGCCATCCCAGGTCGCGCCCAGCGGGAAGGGCAAGCCTTCACGAATTCGCGAGGCCTCGACCTGAGGTTCTGGCGCGGCTTTCTTCGGACTGGTCATAGGTGCTCCTGCAAAGGGGGGACAGTTCTTGGCTCTGGTTTTTTTTGAGGGCGAGCGAGCCCTCGGTGGCGAGAAGGCTCGCCACGAGGTCAATCAGGACACGGGTGAGAGGCGTCAGACAGCGGGCGGTTTACGCGCTGCTCGAGGCTTTTTCTCAGTAGCTTTTTCGCCCGCAGGGATCACCTTCGACGCCGCGGCAGGCTTGGCTTTGGCTTTGGTTGTTGGCTCGGCAGCCTTGCCATTGGCTTTGCTGGCAGGGGCCTTGACGGCGGCTTTGCTGCCAGCGGCTTTTGGCGATTTGCTCGGTGCCAGGGCTTCGGCTTCAGCCAGTTTGCGGGCCATCTCCCAGTGGCGAGCGTCCTGGCCCTCGGGTTTTCCTTCCGATTCCCAGATTTGATAGGCGAATTCGCGGATGCGTTTATCGTTTGTGCTCATCGCAATGCTCCTGAACTGAACTCAAGTGTGGGTAGTTTGGATAAAAAGATTGATCGGGAAATCCACTAGCGCGTCGCTGATGTTCAACTCCCTTTGGGGTGTGACTGTTGCGCTTGAAAAAAGTCCCTTCAAATTTTCATCAGGGGCGGTGAACGGTAATTTGACCCGTGTATCGCCCCACAGCGGCGCGTCAATTCGGGGTTCGGCACTGTTTTTCAGCAGTTCGGCGCAGCGTATCGGTACGATCACGATGGCGCGCTTTCCTTCCAGCGAGCGAGCAAATGCGAGCACCCGGTGAGCCTGGCTGCCGACGACTTCCAGGGCTTGATACGTCCCTCGCCGAAACAGCTCGGTGTGCTCGAGTCGCAGGTTCAACACCTGAGCGATCAGGGTTTGCTTGATGCGCCCGTCGCGCCAGTCTGCCAACAGCTCGGGCAGTGCCAATGGCGTCTGCATCGACTGCTGACGGCTGGCGTAATCCACCGGCCGGCGGTTGTCCGGATCGACCAGCGAGAAGTCCCAGTACTCGTTGCCCTGATACAGGTCCGGTACCCCCGGCACAGTCATGCGCAGCAAGGTTTGCGCCAACCCATTGAGGGCGCCGGGGACGGCGATGCTCTTGGCTGCTTTGCCGAGGGCCGCGCGTAACAGCTCACCTTCGGGGCTCAGAAGCAGACGTTGCAGGAATTGCTGAACCGCTTGTTCGTAAGCTTCGTTCGGCGCGCTCCAGCTGCTTTGCAACTTGGCTTCGCGCAAGGCTTTCTGTTGCCACTGCCACAGGCGTTGAGTGTAGTTTTCCAAGGCTGCTTGATCGTCACTGCGCAAATCGAGCGGCCAACTGCCGAGGATCGCTTGATAGAGGATCAACTCATCGCCTGCAGTCGGCATCTGGTCGTCGTCGCGCAGGGGGCGTGCGAGGGTTCGCCAGAACGGGACTTCCTCGGCGTACCAGGCACTGCGCTCGCTTAGCACCGCCAGGCGCGCGCGGGTGTCTTCGCCGCGTTTATGGTCGTGGGTCGCGGTGGCCAGCAAGTTATCGGGGAAGGCTTCGAGACGGTCGATGCAAGCCGCATGGAAATCGGCCACCGGGGCGCTGAACTGCTCGGTGCTGAAGCCCACGTCATTGCGTGACAGCAACGTCGCCGAGCGATAGAACGCGGTGTCTTCCACAGCCTTCGCCGCCGCTGGCGACGTCAGTTGCTGAAAACGCACACAGGCATGCTTGAGCATCTTGCGCGGCCGGCCCAACGGGCGTTTGCGCCATGATTCACCACCTAGCCAGCCAGCCAGGCAATCGAGCACCGGCCAGTCGGCCTCGCCGAGGGTTTGTCTGGCACCGTCCATGGCTTGCTGGAAAAACACATCGTCTTCAGCCAACCGCCCACGGGGGCTGATGTAGGTGCGGTACACCGGGAAATGCACGATCAATTCCTGCAACGCCCGACGGATCGCACCGAGGGTCAGGTCGCGGGTCATCAGGTCATCCCGGGCCACTTGCAACAGGGCCTGGGCGACGCTTTCGAAGTCTCCGGCGAGGGAGCCGTTGAGGATCTGCTGGCGGGCCAGTTGCGCTTCCTGACAGAAATCGGCGGGCCGTTCGCTGTAGCGATTCCACAGTTTGCCCAAGGTGTCGGCGCCTTCCGGAGCGTGTTGCAGCAGCGACAGCTGATTCATGAACTCGTAACCCGTGGTGCCATCCACCGACCAGTCACGGTGCAGGGTTTCACCTTCGCCGAGGATCTTCTCGACGTAGATCGGCAGGTGCCGATCCGGCGACAGGCTGTCGACCCGCCGCCGCAATTTGCGGCAGTAACCCCGAGGGTCGGCGAGGCCGTCGATATGGTCGATGCGCAGACCGTCAACCAGGCCTTCGGCCACCAATTCGAAGATTTTCGCGTGGGTGGCTTCGAACACGGCAGGACGTTCGACGCGCAGGCCGCCCAGTTCGTTGATATCGAAAAAACGCCGCCAGTTGATGTCATCTGCCGCCGTGCGCCAACTGGCCAGGCGATAGCTTTGGCGTTCAAGCAACAGGTGCAGGCGCTGGAAACCTTCGGGCGTGAGCGAGTCGTAAGCGCTGAGGTTGTGCTGGATGGCGTGCAGAATCGCCGGATCGCTGGCCAGTTCACGCAGCTCTGTTTTCAGCGGCATCGCCAGACTGTGGGCGTCAGTCTGGTAGCTCAAGGTGCTGAATCGGTCTGCCAGCGTCTTGAGCGATTCGGCGCTCAGCGGGTCATCGGTCCTGAGCAGTTCGCCGTAATTCGTCGGGCAGATCGGGAAGTGATGCTCATAGTGCTCGACATAAAACGCACCCTTTTGCCCATCGAAGCGCAGGGGCAGGGTGCCGTCCTGCAAGGCGATGCCGTAGTCACTGCCGAGGAAAGGCAGCAGCAACTGGCCTTCCATCAACGGGTCGGGCGAATGCCACTGGATATCGAAGAACTCGCCGTAAGGACTCAGGCGTCCCCATTCCAGCAAGTCCTGCCACCAGGGATTATCGCCACCGCCGACGGCCATGTGGTTGGAGACGATGTCGAGGATCAGCCCCATGTTCAGCTCGCGCAATGCACTGACCAAACGCCGCAGCGCCGCTTCTCCGCCCAGCTCCGGGTTGACCGTGGTCGGGTCCACGACGTCGTAGCCATGCATGGAGCCGGCGCGGGCGCTCAGCAGGGGGGACGCATAGACATGGCTGATGCCGAGGCTGGCGAAGTACGGCACCAGCGGCACCGCATCGTCCAGCGTGAAGTCTTTATGGAACTGCAGCCGCAGGGTGGCCCGCAGCGGTTGGGTAAGCGTTTGCGTCATTGGTCACGCTCGGCCGCCTGAAGCCGCGCACAGGCGAGCAGTTCCAGGCGTCGGGCGGCGTCCACGTCATCGAGTAACGCTTCACTGTCGCCGGGCAGGCGTCGGGACCAGTTGGGGTGCGTGTCGGTGGTGCCGGGCAAGTTGGCCTGCTGCTCGATGCCCAAGGCATCTTCCAGCGGCAGCAACACCAGCGGCGCACGGGTATGACCGAGGAAACGTATCGCGGCGTCGAGCACCTGATCGGTTTCATGGGACTCTTCGCGAAAGTTCTGCGGGTCCTCGCTCAACACCCTGCGCAGGCCTTCACGCTCGCGTTCGCGGTGGTGGCGCCATTCGATTTCACCCGGGGCGTCGACCAGGCCCAGTCGGGCGTTCCAGTCGATATCGCGGCCATGCCACCAGCCATTGAGTGTCGGCAGGTCATGGGTGCTGGTGGTCGCGAGGGCGTTGTCCGGCCAGTCGAGAATCGGTTTGAAGTGCGCGTTGTCCTGTTCGAACAGCAGCACGCGCATGCCGAGGATCGAACGGGCGATGAGCTTTTCTCGCAAACCATCGGCCACGGTGCCGAGGTCTTCACCGAGGACGATGGCCTGATGGCGATGGGACTCGAGGGTCAGCAAGCGCAGCAGGTCGTCCACCGGGTAATAGAGGTAGGCGCCGTCGGCGGGTGACGCGCCATTGGGGATCACCCACAGCCGTTGCAGGCCCATGACGTGATCGATGCGCAGGCCACCGGCGTGGGCAAAATTGGCGCGGAGCATTTCGATGAAGGCACGAAAACCATTGCGTACCAGACCTTCGGGCGAGAACGCGGAAATCCCCCAGCCCTGACCGGTGCGGTTAAGGATGTCCGGTGGTGCGCCCACGGTGAGCGAGGCGAGCAACTCGTCCTGACGACTCCAGGCCTGACTGCCGCCGCCATCGGCACCCACCGCCAGATCGGCGATCAGGCCAATGCTCATGCCGGCGCCGCGGGCGGCGGTTTGTGCGCGTTCCAGGCAGCGGGTGATCAGCCATTGGCAGAAGGCAAAGAAGCCGATGCGCCCGGCGTTCTCTTCGGCGAATTCGGCCAGGGCCGCGCTGCGCGGGTTTTGCCATGGCTCGGGCCACTGCCGCCAGTCGAGGCTTTCACCCTTGGCAGCGCGGGATTCTTGAATGGCTTCAAAGCGGCAGTGGTTTTCCAGGGCTTCGCCAGCAGCGTGGCGGAAGCTGCTGAAGTCGGCATGCAACGGGTGTTCGCCCTGGACAAAGCCTTCGTACAACGCCTGCAACAGGCGATGTTTGGCTTCGGCCGCCACCGGCCAATCAATCAACGGCATGGCTTCAAGGTGCTTGAGTTCTGCCGCCAGGCCGGTGGCATCAATCGCGGTGCGCAATGCTCGATCGCCCAGGATGGCGCCCGGTGCGGCGTACAGACTGTTGAGAAACAAACGGCTGGACGGCGAATACGGGCTGTAACGCTGGGTGTCGCTGCTGAACATGGCATGCAGCGGACTGATCGCCAATGCTTCGGCGCCGCGTTCACCGGCCACCCGGGCCAGGTCTTCCAGCGCCTGGGTATCGCCGAAACCACCATCACCCGGACGACGCAGCGAGTACAGCTGCACACTCAGGCCCCAGGCACGCGGGATCGGGCTGTCGACGGCATCGCCGACGCTGTAGCAGCGAGACGGTGCAACGGCCAACGTAAATTGCTGGCCGTCGATGCTGACGTGTTGATAACCGACCGGGATCAGGCCGGGCAGTATCGCCTCGGCATCCAGTTTCAGGTTGAGTCGCGAGCCATCTTCAAGGTGGATTTCGCACGGTGTTTCGGGCTCAAAGTAATGCGCCAGGCTCAGGCCGACACCGAAGTCTGCGGTCAGCAGCGGCGGCAGGTGTCGGGTCTGTTGCACCTGCTGCAGTTCCAGCAGGCTGGCGTCGATTTCCTGAGCGCTGCCGGCCGGGTGGCCGAGTCCTGTGAGGACGTTACGCAACACCGATGGAGCGACTTTCTGTGGGCGGCCGTTGGCGTCGATCCAGTCGACAGCCAGGCCAGCTCGGCTGGCCAGTATTTCCAATTGCGCATCGCTCATTGGCGCTCTCCATCCGGGGGTAGCAAAGGGGCTGCGGCCGTGAGGCTGACTAGCGCGCAATACGGGGCGAGGGTGCCCTGATCTAACAGACCGGCTGACTGTGGCGGGTATTCGAACAACAACAACGAAGCGTCGGCCTGTGGGGAGTGGACCACAGGCGTGTCGCTGAGGTTCAGGTCAATGCGCAGCTGACTGCCATCGCCCAGTCGCCAGCGCGCTGTTACCGCGCCTGTGGCCAGCACCTCGGCGCCCAGTGCTTGAGCACCGGGCAGACGGGGAATGATCTGCTGATGGCGGATCTGCAGCAGTTGGCGATACAGATCGTGCATGGCGGACTGTCGGGTTAATGTCAGCTCGGGCCGTGAAGCCTCAAAGGTCTGGCGCGCGTTGGGGTCGGGAATCTGCTCGCGTTTGTGCGGATCAGCAAACGCGCTGAAGGCTGCAAACTCGTTACGGCGTCCCTCGCGGACCAACTCCGCGAGTTCACCGTGATGACTGGTGAAGAACAGGAACGGTTGCTCGGCGGCGAACTCGTCGCCCATGAACATCAGCGGAATCATCGGTGACAACAGCAGTAATGCCGTGGCTGCCTTGAGCGCATCGGGGTTGGCCAGTTGATGCAGCCGTTCGCCCAAGGCGCGGTTGCCGATCTGGTCGTGGTTTTGCAGAAACAGCACGAAAGCACTGGGCGGCAAATGACCGCTGGGCTCGCCACGGGTTGTACCGTGACGGGTCACGTGGCCTTGAAACACAAAGCCCTGGCTCAGGCAGCGGGCCAGTTGTTCAGTGGGGTTTTGCGCATAGTCGGCGTAATAGGCGTCGGTTTCGCCGGTCAGCAGCACGTGCAAGGCATTGTGGCCGTCGTCGTTCCACTGCGCGTCGAAGCCTTCTTCGAGCAGGCTGGCCTGGTTGTGTTCGTTTTCAACGGTCAGCCACACATGCCTGGCCGGATCGGTTTGCTGGCGAACCTTTTGCGCCAGTTCCTGAAGAAAGTCAGGGTCTTCAATGGCGTGTACCGCGTCCAGGCGCAAACCGTCGAAGCGGTACTCCAGCAACCACATCAACGCATTGTCGATGAAGAAGTCCCGCACCTCGCGCCGCCGGAAGTCGATGGCCGCACCCCACGGGGTGTGCTTGTCTTCGCGGAAGAAGGCCTTGGCATAGCGATGCAGGTAGTTGCCGTCCGGGCCGAAGTGGTTGTAGACCACGTCGAGAATCACCGCCAGGCCATGGCCGTGGGCGGTGTCGATCAGGTGTTTGAGTTGTTCGGGAGTGCCGTAGGAGGCTTGGGGCGCGTAGGGCAGAACCCCGTCGTAACCCCAATTGCGGTCACCGGGGAATTGCGCCAGTGGCATCAGTTCGATCGCGCTGATGCCCAGCTCCACGAGGCGCGCCAGGTGCTGCTCGACTTTGCTGAAGCCGCCGAGCGCACCGACGTGCAATTCGTAGATCACCGCCTCATTCCACGGCCGCCCAAGCCAGGCGCTGTGTTGCCATTGATAGGCAAGTGGATCGACCACCACGCTGTGGCGGTCGATATCACCGGCCTGCGCGCGGGAGGCCGGGTCGGGCACCTCCAGCTCGCCGTCGATGTTGTAGCGGTAACGCGTGCCGGCGGGACAGCGGGTGTTGATCACGAACCAGCCATCTGCCTGGGGCAGGAGTGGCAAGGACTGTCCATCTTCCAGTTCGACACTGACGTAAAACGCATCTGGCGCCCACAAGGCAAAACGCGTGTGCTCTGCGTCCAGCATGATTGCGCCGTGGGGCCAGGTCTCAAGGGTCCGTAACGGCATCTATGAAAACCTCTTAATGTTTGCCCGATTTACCCAGCGCCTTGGTCACCAGTTTTTCGTAGAGTTCGGCGTACGGTTCGACCGCCTTGCACCAGTTGAAAGGCGCGGCCATGGCCCGGCAGCGCATGGCATTGAGCAGGTCGGGGAAGGCAAAAACCTTGAAGGCCCGGCTCAGGGCTTCCTCGTAACTTTCGGCCGTGGATTCGTCGAACAGGAAACCGGTCACGCCGTTTTCAATGGTGTCGGCCAAACCACCGGTGTTGCGTGCCACCGGCAACGAACCGAAGCGCTGGGCGTACATCTGGCTCAGCCCGCAAGGCTCGTAACGCGAAGGCATCAGCAGGAAATCACTGCCGGCGAACATGCGACGGGCGTCGGTCTCGTTGAAACCGATGCGCACGCCGATCTGGCCTGGAAAGCGCAGGGCCAGCTCACGCATGGCTTGTTCTTCTTCCGGCTCGCCACGTCCGATGATCGCGATCTGCCCGCCAGATTTGACGATGTACTCGGAGACGGCTTCGGTCAGGTCCAGGCCTTTCTGATAGACCAGTCGCGAAACCACGGCGAACAGCGGACCTTCACTATCGTCCAGGCCGAACAGCTCACGCACGTGGGCGGCGTTGACCGCTTTGCCTTCCCAGTCGCCAATTTTGAAAGGGCAGAACAGGTGCGGGTCAGTGGCGGCGTCCCAGCTTTCATCGATGCCATTGGGAATACCACTGAGCAGACCTTGCTGGGTCTTGGCGGCAAGAAAACCGTCGAGACCGCAGCCGAAGGCCGGGGTGGTGATTTCCTGGGCATAGGTGGCGCTGACGGTGGTGATGTGGCTCGAATAAGCCATGCCGGCCTTGAGGAACGACATCTTGCCGTAGAACTCCATGCCTTCCTGTTGCAAGGCATGCAGGGGAATACCCAGTTCCGGGCACGACCCCAGACTGGTCACGCCCTGGTAGGCGAGGTTATGAATGGTGAACAGCGTCGGGGTGCGCTGTCCACGCCAGTGCATGTAAGCGGGTGCCAGACCGGCAGGCCAGTCATGGGCGTGCACCAGGTCCGGGCACCAGTGAATTTGTGCAAGGTTGGCGGCGATATCGGCGGCGGCCAGGCCCAGACGGGCGAAACGGATGTGGTTGTCCGGCCAGTCGCGACCGTTGTTGGCACCGTAAGGAGAACCCTCGCGCTCGTAGAGTTCGGGGCAGATCAACACGTAAATGACCAGACCGTCGGGCATGTCCATGCGCCCGATTTTGCAGGGGGGCAACGCGGCGTGACCACCGAGCTCACCAATGATATGAATCGGGTTCTCGCTGTGCAGCACTTGCGGGTAACCGGGGATCAACACGCGCACATCGTGCAAATGAGCCATGGCTCGCGGCAGCGCTGCGGAAACGTCGCCCAGACCTCCGGTTTTCACCAGATCGGCAATCTCCGAGGTGACGAACAGGACTTTCTTCTTGTTGGGATTCTGACTGGCCACCGGTGCCAGCGTCTTGGTGCCGGGGACGCTGATCGATTGGTGGCTTGGGGCGCTCACGGCGCTCGTTTCGCCGACCTGCTGATGAGCACGTTCTCCCTGAATATCTAAAGCCGCACTGATCATATGAATCTCCCGTGTTGTTGATCTAATTCTTAGGTCTGGCACAAACGGTGTTTCGTGGCCAATTCCTGTGGCCGGGCGCAAACGCGCTACGCATCGGTGAGCAAGCGCTGCCAATACGATGAAGCAGAATGGCTGTAGAGATCGTTGCAAGGATTGCACCAGTCGCAACGCACCTCCTTTTAAGCTGACCCGTCACGACCGGCAAAAGTTTCGACTTTCTTTCCGCTTTGTGACCGACCGGTTTCGCCCCGCGGAACTGAGTCTAGGCCAGAACTTAGAGCGTGTGAGGCCAGATGGCAAAATTGTTCGACAATCGGTTTAAAGAGGTACGGACGTACCGCCTGGAGGGAGAAACGCACCGACGAAGGGCATGTTTTTTTACCTTTTTGCCTCAAAAAAAAGTCGAGATGTCACATGAATGTGCGAAGCGCGGCAATGCTCGCGCACCGTTGTGGTGCGCAGGCTAAGTCCCGTCTTTGGCTGAACCGCTGCCTTACGGTCCGCCTTGATGCCTTGTTATAGTCCGGGCCTCATTTTCTGCCCGGTAAAAGGATCACTGCCATGTCTCAGTACACTGCGTTCACCGTCGAACTGGCCGATAAAATCGCCCATGTGCAGATCAACCGGCCGGAAAAGATCAATTCGATGAATGCCGCGTTCTGGAGCGAGATCATCGAGATTTTCCAGTGGGTCGACGACACCGACGAAGTCCGGGTGGTGGTGCTCAGTGGTGCAGGCAAGCATTTTTCTTCCGGCATCGACCTGATGATGCTGGCCGGCGTGGCCAATGAACTGGGCAAGGACGTGGGTCGCAACGCGCGCCTGCTGCGCCGCAAGATCCTCGCCCTGCAAGCGTCTTTCAATGCCGTCGACAATTGCCGCAAGCCGGTACTGGCGGCGGTTCAGGGTTATTGCCTGGGTGGCGCCATCGATCTTATTGCTGCCTGCGACATGCGTTACGCTGCTGAAGACGCGCAATTCTCGATCAAGGAAATCGACATCGGCATGGCCGCCGACGTCGGTACCTTGCAACGCTTGCCGCGGATCATCGGTGACGGCATGCTGCGTGAACTGGCTTACACTGGTCGCACGTTCGGTGCCGAAGAAGCGCGTGGCATGGGCCTGGTCAATCGTGTTTACAGCGACACCGCCAGCCTGCTTGACGGTGTCATGGGCATTGCCCGCGAGATCGCCAGCAAGTCGCCGATTGCGATCACCGGCACCAAAGAGATGATCAGCTACATGCGCGACCATCGCATCGATGACGGCCTCGAATACGTCGCCACCTGGAACGCCGCCATGCTGCAATCCAACGATTTGCGCGTGGCCATGGCCGCCCATATGAGCAAACAGAAACCCGAATTTCTGGATTGATTAAAAATGACTCCACGCTGGACCACTGCAGTACTGGACACCGACCAACCGGGCGGCTGGGCGGTAGCGCGCAGCCCCGAAGGCTTTCTGTTCGATGACAATGGCGCGCTGTTCCCCCGCGAATGGCTCAAGCGCCAGGACCTGTCGATTCTCGCCGAACATGGCATCGGTCACCTGGACGGCGAACCGGTCTATTTACTGGAGCTGCGCAATCACAGCGACGTGCCGGGCTGCAACTGGAAAGGCCTGCGGGCGTTCATGCTCGAAGGCGACCATACGGTTTACAAGGTGCTCGGTTATGCCGCGCAAATCGGCACCTGGGCCCGCGAACACCGTTTTTGCGGTAACTGCGGGCAGGCGATGACCCAGGTGACCCGGGAACGGGCGATGTATTGCGAGCCGTGTGATTTACGCAGCTACCCGCGCATTTCGCCGAGCATGATTGTGCTGGTGACCCGGGGCGATGAAGTCCTGCTGGCCCGTTCGCCGCGCTTTGTCACCGGGGTCTACAGCACGCTGGCGGGGTTTGCCGAGCCGGGCGAGTCGGCCGAAGACTGCCTGATTCGCGAAGTCCGCGAAGAAGTGCAGATCGAGGTCAAGAACATCCAGTACATGGGCAGCCAGTGCTGGCCGTTCCCGCATTCGATGATGCTGGGTTTCCATGCCGAATACGCCGGCGGCGAGATCGTGTGTCAGGAGGACGAGATCGAAGACGCCCAGTGGTTCAACGTTCATGAGCTGCCGCCGTTGCCGGCGTCACGCTCGATTGCCCGTTACCTGATCGACGTCTATGTGGCGCGGCGCTTAGGCCACGCTGAACCAGTGTTGCCAGGCTAACCGCACGGTCAAGCCCAGCACCACGGTGATGAACACCGGGCGAATGAACTTCGCACCGCCGCTGATGGCGGTGCGAGCCCCGAAGAACGCCCCGATCATCACCGACAGGCCCATGCTCAGGCCAATGATCCAGTCCACCTGCCCGGAAAACACGAACACCGACAGTGCCGCAATGTTGCTGACGAAGTTCATGCTGCGCGCCACGCCGCTGGCCTTCACCAGGTCGATGGGGTACATCAGCATCGTGCTGACGGTCCAGAACGCACCCGTGCCGGGACCGGCCACGCCGTCGTAAAAACCCAGGCCGAAGCCTTGGGTCGATTGCCACTTTTTCTTGATCGGTGCGTCGCTGTCCAGCGGCGCTTTCGGCGTGCCGCCAAACAACAGATAGACGCCGCAGCCGAAAACGATCACCGGGAGCATCTTGTTCAGCCATTCCGCCGGCAGGTAGTGAGCGACCACGGCACCGGTCAGCGCGCCCACCAGCGTGCCGACAATGGCGTGCATCCACTGCCTTGGATGGAACAGCTTGCGTCGGTAGAAGGTGAAACTGGCGGTGGCCGAGCCGAACGTCGAACTGAGTTTGTTGGTGCCCAGCACCAGATGCGGCGGCAGGCCTGCGGTCAGCAGCGCCGGAGTGGTCAACAAACCACCGCCGCCGGCAATGGCGTCGATGAAACCGGCAATGAAAGCGACGAGGGCCAGAATGGCCAGGGTGGTGAGGTCAACGCTGAGTTCGAAAGGCATGGAATCGGCTTATTCGGCGGGGTGCAGGACAGGGCTGCGGGGAAGGGCCGATATCTTACGCATATCCACCCTTTGCGGCGACCCGTCCGGCCCCTTCGCGAGCAAGCCCGCTCCCACATTCAACCGTGTTCCCATAGAAGAATGCAGTCAAATGTGGGAGCGGGCTTGCTCGCGAAGGCGTCCTCCCTGGCGCTACATCACTTGATCTGTGGCCCATTCCCGATCTGCCACACAAACGGCGGCTCTGTCCCGTTGATCGCCCAATCCCCGACAATCCGTGCCTTGTAGATCACCGGATTGTGCGACGACACCGTCCGCGCATTGCGCCAGTGCCGGTCCAGCGATTTACCCACGCGAGTATCCGAAGCCCCCAGTGCGTTGAACAGTTGCGTGGTCGCTCGCTGGATCAGCTCCGACACCACCACCTGCGCCTTGGCCGATTCGATTTCCGCCGCGACATTCGCCGCCTGTTCCAAGGCGTCATCACCCGAGAATCGCGCCAGATAAGCCCGCTGCGCCGGTTGCGCAGCCTTCAATGCGCTGGCTTCGGCCGCATACACCAGTGCCGCGATTTCACCGACCACTTGCTGCACCTGCGAATCCTGGCTGACGTGCTGCGCATTGCCATGGCTGTAGATGCGTTTGCGTTCACGCACCTGATGAGCCACATCGCGCAACGCCGCACGACCGATCCCGGCCAGGGTCGCCAGCAGCACCAGTTGATAAAAAGCGGTCTGGTATTTGAAGCGGGTGGCGAAGTCGAGGATGTTCTCGGCCTCCACGTCGGCATCGATAAACCGTGAAGTACCACTGCCGGTAGTGCGTTGGCCGAAACCGTCCCAGTCGTCGCTCTGCACGATGCCCGGCTGACGAGTGCGGACCGCAGCAATCACGTCGCCGCCGGTGTCGCTGCGTTGCGCGTACACGTCGATCCAGTCGGAAAACAGGCTGCCGGTGCTGTAGAACTTCTCGCCGTTGAGCCGCCACTGATCGCCATGAGGCGAGACTTTGGTGATGACGTCGCCAATCGCTACGCTGCCGATTTCGGTCCAGGCATTGCCGGCGATGTCACCGTCGACGAAGCGTTTGAACCACAGATCCCGCGCCGGCCCGGGCGTCGAGTTCAAGCGATCCTCGGCAAAGGCGAAGTGCCCGCGCAGGGCCTGAGGCACGTTGGAATCGGCTTCGGCCAATTCGATCAGCAGCTCAAACAGTTGTGGCAGGGATGCACCGCCACCGCCGTATTCAACCGGAATCCGTACGGCGCCGAAACCGGCGTCCTTGAGCCACTGAATCGGTTCGTACGGAAGGCTGCGGGTTTGTTCGCGCTCAACGGCACCGGCGGCGATGCGTTGGAAAATCGGCCGGAACCTTGCGGCCAGCGCTTCATAGTCAGTGCCAATGGATAGCGGATTGATTACCTGGTGTTCGGTCATTGGGGCGCTCCTTGGATCGGCAGTAGAAAGTGTTGTGTCTGCCAGGGGCAATTGCATGGTCCATGCCGAAACCCAGAGGCCAGTTATTGCGGGCTGGTCTGGGTTTACTTCGTCTGCAACTGTTGCCCTGTCAACAGCGCAGCAGCAAATTGCCTCAGACACAGCCACATCCCTGTGGGAGCGGGCTTGCTCGCGAAAGCGGTATGTCTGCCAACTAAGATGTTGAATGGCACACCGCTTTCGCGAGCAAGCCCGCTCCCACAGGGTTCTCGCCAGGCTCAAGACAGTCGTGCCACACGCCCCGTTTCAGCGCTGGCACGGTTGCTGCTCTTGCCTCAGGACTTCCCTAAAGTCCCGAGGACATGCCAATGAGTCAGCAAGCCGTCAAATTTGCCTACTGGGTGCCGAACGTCAGCGGCGGGCTGGTGGTCAGCAAGATCGAGCAACGCACCCACTGGGGCATCGACTACAACCGTAAACTGGCGCAACTGGCCGAAGAGGCGGGGTTCGAATACGCCCTGACGCAGATCCGCTTCACCGCCGGTTACGGCGCCGAGTACCAGCATGAATCCGTCGCCTTCAGCCATGCGCTGCTGGCCGCCACCACCCAACTGAAAGTGATCGCCGCGATCCTGCCCGGCCCTTGGCAACCGGCACTGGCGGCCAAGCAATTGGCAACCATCGACCAGCTGACTAATGGCCGGGTGGCGGTGAACATTGTCAGTGGCTGGTTCAAGGGTGAGTTCCAGGCGATTGGCGAACACTGGCTGGAACACGACGAGCGTTATCGCCGCTCCGAAGAATTCATTCGTTCGCTGAAAGGTATCTGGAGCCAGGACAACTTTACCTTTCGCGGCGACTTCTACCGCTTCGACAACTACAGCCTCAAACCCAAACCGCTCGGTCAGCCGGAAATCTTCCAGGGTGGCAGTTCCCGCGCGGCTCGGGACATGGCCGCGCGGGTTTCGGACTGGTACTTCACCAACGGCAACACCCCGGAAGGCATCAAGGTCCAGGTCGATGACATCCGCACCAAGGCGGCGGCCAACAATCATTCGGTGAAAGTCGGCGTGAACGCGTTTGTCATTGCCCGCGACACCGAGGAAGAAGCGCGAGCCGTGCTGGCGCAAATCATCGATCAGGCGGACCCCGAGGCGGTGAATGCGTTTGGCGATGCCGCGAAGCAGGCGGGCAGGGCGTCACCTGAGGGTGAGGGCAATTGGGCCAAGTCGACGTTCGAGGACCTGGTGCAGTATAACGATGGCTTCAAGACCAACCTGATCGGTACGCCGCAGCAGATTGCCGAGCGGATCGTTGCGCTGAAAGCGGTGGGCGTGGATTTGGTGCTGGCGGGGTTTCTGCACTTCCAGGAAGAAGTGGAGTACTTCGGCAAGCGGGTATTGCCGTTGGTGAGGGAGCTGGAAGCCAAGACAGGTGTAACACCCCAAGCCGCAGTCGCCTGAACACCACAAAAACAATGTGGGAGCGGGCTTGCTCGCGAAGGGTCCATCAGATTCAACATCTATGTTGACTGACACACCGCTTTCGCGAGCAAGCCCGCTCCCACATTTGGTCTATGTGAAGTTACAGGCCCAGGTCGGACAAGCTTGGATGATCATCCGGACGACGGCCCAGCGGCCAGTGGAACTTGCGGTCGCTTTCCTTGATCGGCAAGTCGTTGATGCAGGCAAACCGATTGGCCATCAAACCGTTCTCGTCGAACTCCCAGTTTTCGTTGCCGTAGGAACGGAACCAGTTGCCCGAGTCGTCGTGCCATTCGTAGGCATAACGCACGGCGATGCGGTTGCCGGTAAAGGCCCAAAGTTCTTTGATCAGGCGGTAATCCAGTTCCTTGGCCCATTTACGCGTCAGGAAACCTTTGGCTTCTTCGCGGTTGTAGGCGAACTCGGCGCGGTTACGCCATTTGGTGTCCAGGGTGTAGGCCAGCGACACGCGTTCCGGGTCGCGGGAGTTCCAGCCGTCTTCGGCCAGGCGTACTTTTTCGATGGCCGATTCACGGGTGAATGGCGGCAATGGCGGACGAACTTCGGCATTAGACATTAATAGTCTCCCTATCAAAGTAAAGTTCTAGCAAGTTGTCGGGCTTGGTTAAAGTGTTACAGGTCCAATAACTTTCGCGCCATGCATTGCGCATTATCGGCGGCACTGTGATCACCCATGACAAGCGCCACGGTAATGGCACCGTCGATCAGGATCAGCAGCTGTTTGGCCAGCGTCTCCGGGTCTGTGGCGCCATGTTCGGTGCAGAGCTCGCGCACGTAGTCGAGCAGCTTCTGTTTGTGGTCTTTGGCGACCAGGCGAACCGGGTCTTGCGGGTCGCCGGTTTCGCCGCTGGTGTTGATGAATGCGCAGCCACGGAAGCCTTCGGAGGCGAACCAGGCCTTGAGTACGGTAAACAGGTTGAGCAGCCGGTCGGCCGGTGTTTCAGCCTGGTCGACTTCGCTTCTGTACCAATGCATCCAGCGCACATCACGGCGTTGCAGGGCCGCGACGGTGAGCTCCTCCTTGTTGGCGAAGTAGCGGTAAATACTCTTTCTGGAGACGCCGGCGGTTTTCACCAGAAGATCCATCCCGGTGGCAGCGATGCCACTTTTGTAGATCAACTTTTCGGTGACATCCAGAATGATGTCGCGTGTGTCGTTGCTGGTTATTTCGTTCATGTGGCGAACAGTAGAACGATCGTTCTCCTTGGTCAAGCGGATATTTTTGTCGTCTGAAAAATCGCCTTCGCGAGCAAGCCCGCTCCCACATTTGAAATGCGTTCCCTTGTGGGAGCGGGCTTGCTCGCGAAGAAGGGGCCTTTACAGACACTAACAAGACCCAAGGCAATCCATGGTGTAAGCTCTCGGGTTCTTCGGATTCGACCTTTTTGCGAGCCCTATGCCGTCGCTTTTCAAACGCTCTCTGCTGCCCAAACTGCGCAGTTTTCCGCTGACCGCCGATGCCGTCACCATTCTTTCCGGCGCTGCCGAGTTTCGTCGGTGCCTGCTGGAAAAGATCGCCAGCGCCACCCGGCGCATTTATATCGTCGCGCTCTATCTGCAACAGGATGAAGCCGGCCAGGAAATTCTCGATGCCTTGCACGCGGCCAAACTGGCACGTCCGGAACTGGACGTGGTGCTGGTGGTTGACTGGCTGCGCGCTCAGCGCGGCTTGATCGGCGCCGGCAAGCAGCCGGGCAACTCGGCCTGGTACCAGGAAACGACCCGGACTCATGCCAGTGAAGTCCCGGTGTATGGCGTTCCCGTGCAGACCCGAGAGCTGTTCGGCGTGCTGCATTTGAAAGGCTTCGTGATCGACGATTGCGTGATCTACAGCGGCGCGAGCCTGAACAACGTTTACCTGCACAAATTCGACAAGTACCGCTACGACCGTTATCACCTGCTACATAACAGTCCCTTGGCCGATTCGATGCAGCACCTGGTCCAGCACGGCCTGATCGCCTCCAAAGCAGTACATCGTCTCGATTTGCCGAACCTGCCGACCACCCGCAGCCTGCGCAACGACATCGGCGACCTGCGCAGCCGCCTCAAGCACGCGGCGTACGACACCACGACAGGCACCACGGAAAAGGGTGGCTTGTCGGTCAGCCCATTGCTCGGTGTCGGCAAGAACAACCCGTTGAGCCGGGTGATTTGCGAATTGATCGCCAGCGCTCAGCATCAACTGACCATCTGCACGCCGTACTTCAACCTGCCGTTGCCCGTGACCCGGGAAATCAACCGGGCACTGGCGCGGGGCGTGAAGATCGACATCATCGTCGGCGACAAGACGGCCAACGACTTCTACATCCCGCCGAGCGAGTCGTTCAAGGTGATTTCGGCGCTGCCGTACCTTTACGAGATCAGCCTGCGGCGTTTCGCCAAGCGCCATCATCGCAGCGTCGACAGCGGCCAGCTGAACCTGCATCTGTGGCGTGACGGCGACAACACCTATCACCTCAAGGGCATGTGGATCGATCAGCGCTACACCTTGCTGACCGGCAACAACCTCAACCCGCGGGCGTTCCGACTCGACCTGGAAAACGCCTTGCTGATTGATGATCCGAAAGGCGAATTGCTGGAGCCGCGTCGTAAAGAGCTGGCGGAGATTTTCGAGAACACCCGCCGCATCGAGCGTTATCAGGAACTGGAAACGCTGCTGGAATACCCGGCGGGGGTGGCCAAGTTTCTCAAGCGCGTGAGTCGTGTGCGGATCGAGCGGTTGTTGTACCGGATTTTGTGAGCATGGTGGGGTAGGTGCGTCGCCCTCCAAAATGCCTTCGCGAGCAAGCCCGCTCCCACATTAAACCGCATTCGTCTGAACAACGCGGTCAACTGTGGGAGCGGGCTTGCTCGCGAAGAGGCCCGCTTAGACGCTACAAAAAACTTAGTTCAACCCCAACTTCCCACGCAACGTCGACAAATCCTCTGCCAGTGTATTCACCGGCCCGACCAGCGCCTTGCGGTCGTTTTCCTTCACCTTGTCATACGTCTCGAAACCACCGTCTTTGGTTTTGTATTTGGCCAGCGTCTTGTTCACCGTCGCGAAGTTCTTGTCGACTTTGGCAATGAAAGCCGCGTCCTGCTTTTCGATCTGCGGACGGAATAAATCGACGATTTTCTTCGCGCCGTCGATGTTGCCCTGGAAGTCATAAAGGTCAGTGTGGCTGTAGCGATCTTCTTCACCGGAGATCTTGGTCGCAGCGACTTCTTCAAGCAGCGCCGCGGCGCCGCCCACCACTTTTTCTGGCGGGAAGGTCAGGCCGGCGACGCGTGTTTGCAGGTCTTTCACGTCTTTGTTCAAGCCATCGGCCAGTCCGCCAAGGCCCTGGGTGCTGTTTTCCGAAAACAGCGAGTATTCGATGCGGTGGAAACCGGTGAAGTCGGAGGCACCCACGCCTTTTTCGTGGTCATCGACACGGGAGTCGATGGACGCGTCCAGGTCACTGAACAACTCGGCAATCGGCTCGATCGACTCGTAGTAGACGCGGGTCGGGGCGTAGAGCTTTTTGGCGGTGGCCAGGTCGCCTTTTTTCACGGCGTCGGTGAACTGTTGGGTGTGGCTGGCCAGCTCATCGAGCTGTTCCGTCACATAAATCTTGTAGTCCGAAATCGGCCCCACCAACTCCAGCGGTGCCGTCGCCGCGAAAGCCGAAAGTGGGGTGTTGAGCAAACCAAGGGTCAGCAGTAACGCGAGGGGCGACTTTTTCATGGGGCGGTTCCGTGGTGGGGGTTGGTTATGCGGTTGCTTTTGGTTGAAGAGTTGGTTGCGTGGCGTCAAGCAGCGAACGACCGATGAAGTCCTTGTCGCCAATCACTCCGGGCAGGGTGAAGAAGTAGCCGCCGCCAACCGGTTTGAGGTATTCCTCGAGCGGCTCGCCGTTGAGTCGGGTTTGCACGGTGATGAAGCCTTTTTGCAGATCCGCCTGATAGCAGATGAACAGCAGACCCATGTCCAGCTGACCGTTCTTGTTCACGCCGTTGGAGTAGTTGAACGGCCGGCGCAGGATCAGGTTGGCCTGGGTCGCGGCGGTGCGCGGGTTGGCCAAGCGAATATGCGCATCGAGCTTGGTCAGCTTGCCTTCCGGGTCCTTGGCATAGTCCGGGACCTGGGTTTCATGCTCGCCGCCCATGGGCGCGCCGGTGCTCTTGACCCGGCCGAGAATGCTTTCCTGTTCCTGCAGCGGCGTGCGGTCCCAACGCTCGACGAAGTTGCGGATGATTCGCACCGCTTGATAGCTGCCATTGGCCGCCCAGGCCGGTTCGTCGCTGCTTGGCTGAACCCAGACAATGCTGTCCATGACCTTGACATCGTTGGAGTTGGGGTTGGCTGAGCCGTCGCGAAAACCGAGAAAGTTGCGTGCACTTTGCGCTGGCACGCCGGGTTTCGCCGGGGCTTGCGGCGGCACGCTGCCTTCCTGTTTCCAGCGCACCAGGAGCAAGTCCGGCAGGTTTTTCACGATGTCGCGCAGGGCGTGGATGTTGGTGTCGGTGGTGTTGGAGCAGAACTGCAAACTGAGGTCGCCGTGGCAGCAATCGGCTTCCAGCGCATCGTTGGGAAAGCCGACCATGCGGATCAGCCGCTTGGGTTTGGCGGCGGTCAGGCCGAAGCGCTCATCGAACAGCGACTCGCCCACCGACACGGTGATGGTCAGGTTGTCCGGCGTGACTACCGGGCCAAGAATTCCCGAATCCACCGGCGGCAGTTTCGGGTCGACCTGGGTGACCGGGCCGCCCTTCATCAGGAAGGCGATGCGCTCGTTGAGGGTGCGAAACAAACGCTCCAGGTCTCCGCGGTCGCTGGCCAATACATCAAACGACACCAACATGCCGGAGGCCGGGCGCGGGGTGACGATGCCGGTCTGGTGCATGCCGTGGAACGCGTGGCGGTCTTCAGTCTTGTCGCTGCTCGGCGCTTCGGTCACTTGTGCGGGGCTGGCGGCCATGGCCGGGCAACTGAGCGTGGTGCCGGCCAATGCCACGCCGGCGGCGCCCATGCCCATCAATACCCGGCGACGCTGGAGGTTGAATTGCTCTGAATCGTTCATCGGTGTGTTCTTCTGCTTACAGGCCGGAAAGGCCAAGGGCGGGATCGATTCCATCGAGTGCATCGGCCAGAGCCTTGGCCTTGTCGGCGATCTGTTGGCGCTGCTCGGCACTGACGCTGTCGTAGCTCGCATAGCCGTCATTGACCTTGAAGCCATTGAGCTCGGCGTCGAGGGCAGTGACGGCGCTGTCGATCTTCGGCAGCAGTTCGGCGGCGGATTTGCTCAGTAACGGACGCAATAGGTCGACGACTTTGCGGGTGGCGTCGAGGTTGGCGGCAAAACCGTTCAGGTCGGTGTGGCTGTAGCGTTCTTCTTCACCGCTGTTGGCGCGGACGTCGGCCAAGCTGTTGAGATTGCGCACCAAAAGGCTCACCAGCTGTTCAGGCGGCAGCGACTGGGCCAGCAGTTGTTGTTTGAGTGTGGTGACATCGGCAATCAGACGCTGGGCGACGGGCATCAGGCCGTCGAGCGTGCGTTGCTGGAACAGTGCGTATTCGATCCGGTGGAAACCGGTGAAGCCCGGATCCTGCTCGCGTTTCTCGAAGTAATCGGCGCGGGCGTTGATCGTATTGTCCAGCTCGGCCAGACGCTGGGCGGCCGGGGCGATCCGTTGATACGCGGCGCGGGCTGGCACATACAAGGCTTGCGCCTGACCGAGGTCGCCGACTTCGATGGCTTGCTCAAGGGCGGTGACGGCTTTGATCAGCGCGCTGCTCTGAGTGCTCAGGTAAACGCGGAATTCCGACAATGGACCAACAAAGGCCACCATCGACGGTTTGGCTTTGGCCGCAGCGTCTGAAGCGGCCGTCGGGCTGACGTGCAAGGTGCCACGCGGATTGCTCAGCAGGCCGCACGTGATCGCATAGTCACCGGGCAACAGGTTGGCATTGATCACCTGGCTCAGGCCGGGTGCGATGTTTTCCCGCTCTTCGACTACCAGCACACCGTCGAGGATTTCCCATTCAACGGCCCGGTCCGAGCGATTGACGATGCGGAAACTGGCTCGACCGGCCGGGACGCTCAGTGCATTCGGCTCGCAGCTGTGCGGGTGAATGGTCACCAGCACTTCATCATGGTTGGCCTGACGCTTGGCGGCGGCCACTTTCGAGGCGTAGTAGAACAGGCCACCGGCGGCGATCATCACGATCACCGAACCGGTCACCGCCCAACGCAAGGCGCGAGGAGGGGAGGCCTGAGGAGAGGCTTGATTTGGCATGGGTGCCCTTACTGACTGGAAACGGAAGAGGATTGCTTGGCGGGTGCAGGCACAGGTGCAGGGAGAAAAAACATCATCAACGCCACCACCAGATAAATCAGATACGCCCCGAGGGTGCTGACCGTAGGCGCGTCCTGGTAGCCGAACATCCCGGCCAGCACCGAGCCCAGCGGGCCATCCATCGGCAGCGTTGCGCTGAAGTCGAAGAGCACAGTTTGCAGGTGATTCCAGACCCCGGCTTCATGCAGCGCTTGCACCGAGTTGGCGAGGATCCCGGCGGCGACCACCAGAATGAACAACCCGGTCCAGCGGAAGAACGCGCCGAGGTTCAGGCGCATGCTGCCTGTGTAAATCAGGAAGCCGACGATGATCGCCAGGATCAGGCCGAGCAGGGCGCCAATCGGTGCCGCCGGGCCTTCGCTTTGCTGGAACACGGCGAGCAGGAAGAACACCGTTTCCAGGCCTTCCCGTGCCACGGCGAAAAACACCATGGCGATCAGCGCCGTGACCTGGTGTCTGGAACCGGTCAGCGCCTGATCGAGTGAAGCGTGCAGTGAGTGTTTGATTGAGCGCGCGACTTTGCGCATCCAGAACACCATGGAACTGAGAATGCCCACGGCGACCAGGCCGACCACGCCTTCAAACAATTCCTGTTGTTTTTGCGGGAACTCGGCGCTGACCAGTTCCAGGCCTCCGCCCACCAGCAGGGCCAGGGCCGCGGCGAGGAAAACGCCAATCCACACCGCCGGCATCCACTCGCCGCGCCCGGTCTGCTTGAGGTAGCTGGCGATGATGCCAACGATCAGCGCGGCTTCAATGCCTTCGCGCAACATGATCAGAAAAGGAACGAGCATTCAGCACCGTGGTGTCATTCGATAGGGTGCTAATTTGTAACATAATGACACTCATTCCCAAATGGCAGTGATTGGCATTTAGCTGAACCTAACCTGAACAGATCAGAAGATCGCAGCCTTCGGCAGCTCCTACCTTGGAATGCGTCCACCTGTAGGAGCTGCCGAAGGCTGCGATCTTTTGATCTTAACGGGCTAATATGCCCACCACTCAAAGAACAAGGCTTGCCTCGGTCAATGTCGGAAAAAGACACCATCTCCATTCAACTGGTGCGTGAAGCGCTGCTGCAAAGTTGCGCCCCCGGAGCGACCACCGATGAGGTGTTGAACAAGGTCGGCATCGATCCGGCGCTGCTGGAAACCACCACTGCCCGCGTACCGGCCACCGCTTACGCAAGGCTGTGGCGCTTGTTGGCCCGGCGTCGGGACGATGAATTCTTTGGCATGGACCCGCGCAAACTCAAATCAGGCAGCCTGGAGTTTCTCTGTCGCTGCTCCATGGTCCAGCCGAGCCTGGCTGCCGGCCTGACCTCGGGTTTGAGCTTTCTGTCGTTGATGCTCGAACACCTGCCCGCGGAACTGGTTCGTCAGCAAAGCCTGGCGGAAATCGTCCTGCTCGAAGACGACCAGGACCCACGCCGCGCCTTTACCTATTTCACCTATTGGATGATCGTGCACGGCGTCGCCTGCTGGCTGGCGGGACGGCGGATTCCGATCCTGGCCATCGAGTTACGCTGCCCGGCGCCGGACTTCTGCGATGACTATCAGGTGATGTTCTCCGAGAACCTGCGTTTCGACCGGCCGCGCACGCGGATGATTTTCTCGGCCGAGTGCCTGGACTTGCCGATCAAGCGCAGCCCGGAAGAACTCAAGCGTTTCCTGGCCCATGCGCCGGCCAATATTCTGGTCAAGTACCGTGATCCAGAGAGCCTGGCCAGCCGGATCAAGCACGATTTGCGGCAACTGCCCGCGGAACACTGGCCGGAAACCGAACCCTTGGCGCAACAGCTGTGCATGTCGGCTTCCACCCTGCGTCGACGCCTGGCCGAAGAGGGCCAGACTTACCAAGGGCTCAAGGACAGCGTGCGCAAGGAACTGGCGATTGTCTGGCTGGCCGAGCCTGCCATCAGCTTTGCCGAGATCGCCACGCGGCTGGGGTTTGCCGATACCAGCTCGTTCTACAAGGCGTTTCGCAAGTGGTCCGGGTCAAATCCGGGGCATTACCGCAGTTTGATCCTCAACGAGGCGAGCTGATCCGGATTTTGAGTTGATTGGTTTGGCGCCTTCGCGAGCAAGCCCGCTCCCACAGTAGTTCTGTGGTGTGAACACTATCTATGTAACACCAACAATCCCCTGTGGGAGCGGGCTTGCTCGCGAAGAGGCCATTCCTGACGACGCACCTCTTGAGTCTTGGCCAAACCAGTCACGCAACTTGATAGCTTTGACCATTGTCCCGCGCCCCGCGCAGAGCGAGTATTTCCCAGTTACTCAAGGTTCCCCCAGCCTAATAAAAATACAAAGGGATTCTGGCAATGCGCGATTATTTGTCTGCTACATCACAGTTCAATTATCAGCACACCGTCGACGCCGCACTCGCGGGCGATTTGACTGCCCTTAACGCCTGTGTCGAGTGTTGCGACCGGCATGCCTTGCCGGGGCGCATCGCGCTGTTCTGGGAAGGCCGCGATGGCGCCAGCGCGACCTACACCTTCAGCGACTTGCAGGACAAAGCGGCGCGTTTCGCCAATTTCCTGCTGGCCCAAGGCGTGAAAAAAGGCGACAAGGTTGCCGGTCTCCTGCCACGTAACATCGAACTTTTGATCACCGTATTCGCCACTTGGCGCATCGGTGCGGTCTACCAGCCGCTGTTCACGGCATTCGGCCCGAAAGCCATCGAACACCGCCTCAGCTCCTCTGGCGCCAAAGTGGTGGTCACCGACGCGGGCAACCGTTCCAAACTCACTGAAGTCGCCGACTGCCCGACCATCGTCACCGTCGCCGGTCCCAAAGGCCAAGGTATCGTTCGCGGCGATTACAGCTTCTGGGCCGAACTGGCCAATTATTCTCCTGAGTGCGAACCGGTCCTGCTGACCGGCGAAGACCCGTTCCTGCTGATGTTCACCTCGGGCACCACCGGTCCGTCGAAAGCGCTGTCCGTACCACTCAAGGCCATCGTCGCCTTCCAGAGCTACACCCGTGACGCCGTGGACTTACGCCCTGAAGACGCCTTCTGGAACGTCGCCGATCCGGGTTGGGCCTATGGCATCTATTTCGGTGTCACAGGTCCCATGGCCATGGGGCATCCGATCACCTTTTACGATGGCCCGTTCACCCTCGAAAGCACCTGCCGGGTGATCAACAAATACGGGATCACCAACCTCACCGGTTCGCCGACGGCCTATCGTCTGTTGATCGCGGGTGGCGACGAGTTCGCCCGCTCGATCAAGGGCAAACTGCGCATCGTCAGCAGCGCCGGCGAGCCGCTGAACCCGGAAGTGATTCGCTGGTTCGCCGACAACCTCGGCGTGGTCATTCATGACCATTACGGTCAGACCGAACTGGGCATGGTCCTGTGCAATCACCATGGCCTCGAGCATCCGATCCACATGGGCGCCGCCGGTTTCGCTTCGCCAGGCCATCGCATCGTGGTGCTGGATGACGAGTACAAAGAACTCGGCGTCGGTCAGCCGGGCATTCTGGCCATCGATCGCACCCAGTCGCCGATGTGCTGGTTCGCCGGTTACGAAGGCGCACCGACCAAGGCCTTCATCGGCAACTATTACTTGAGCGGCGACACCGTCGAGTGGAACCCGGACGGCAGCATCAGCTTTGTCGGTCGCAGCGACGACGTGATCACCACCTCAGGTTATCGCGTCGGTCCGTTCGACGTGGAAAGTGCGTTGATCGAACACCCTGCAGTGATCGAAGCCGCCGTCGTCGGCAAGCCGGATCCGGAGCGCACTGAGCTGGTGAAAGCCTTCGTCGTGATTTGCTCGCAATACCGCGCAACACCGGAACTGGCCGAAGAATTGCGCCAACACGTGCGCAAACGACTGGCGGCGCACTCGTACCCCCGTGAAATCGAATTTGTCAGCGAGTTGCCGAAAACCCCAAGCGGCAAATTGCAGCGCTTTATCTTGCGCAACCAGGAAATCGCCAAGGCTCAAGAGGCCGCCGCGAAGAACGTTTCAGCTTGAATCCAAGGAAACAATGATGCAGATCGAAAACAAGGTTTTTCTCGTCACCGGCGGTGCGTCCGGCCTCGGTGCGGCCACGGCTGAAATGCTGGTCGCGGCGGGCGCCAAAGTCATGTTGGTGGACATGAACGCCGAAGCCGTTGCGGCCCAGGCTGAACGTCTCGGCGCGCAAAGCGTGGTGGCGGACATCAGCAACGAAGCCGCAGCGGAAGCCGCTGTGCAGGCGACGGTCAAAGCCTTCGGCGGCCTGAATGGTCTGGTCAACTGCGCCGGTATCGTGCGCGGTGAGAAGATCCTCGGCAAGAACGGCCCGCACGTGTTGGCCAATTTCAGCCAGGTGATCAACGTCAACCTGATCGGCAGCTTCAACATGCTGCGCCTGGCCGCTGCGGCGATTGCCGAAACCGAAGCGGATGCTGACGGCGAGCGTGGCGTGATCATCAACACCGCCTCGGCTGCCGCGTACGACGGCCAGATCGGTCAGGCCGCATATGCCGCCTCCAAAGGCGCGATCGTCAGCCTGACCTTGCCCGCCGCCCGTGAACTGGCGCGCTTCGGCATCCGCGTGATGACCATCGCCCCGGGCATTTTCGAAACCCCAATGATGGCCGGCATGACCCCGGAAGTCCGCGCGTCCCTGGCGGCTGGCGTGCCGTTTCCGCCGCGTCTTGGCAAACCAGGCGAGTATGCCGGGCTGGTCAGGCATATCATTGAAAACAGCATGCTCAATGGCGAGGTGATCCGTCTCGACGGCGCTTTGCGCATGGCCGCCAAGTAAGGAGGATTTGTCATGACTATTTCCAACGATCCCATTGTTATCGTCAGCGCCGTCCGCACCCCGATGGGTGGTTTCCAGGGCGAACTGAAAAGCCTGACCGCACCGCAACTCGGTGCTGCGGCGATTCGCGCTGCTGTCGAGCGTGCCGGTGTGGCGCCAGACTCGGTTGAAGAAGTGCTGTTCGGTTGCGTCCTGTCCGCCGGCCTCGGCCAGGCGCCGGCGCGCCAAGCCGCATTGGGCGCCGGGCTGGATAAATCGACCCGCTGCACCACCCTGAACAAAATGTGCGGCTCGGGCATGGAAGCGGCCATTCTGGCCCACGACATGCTGGTGGCCGGCAGCGCCGATGTGGTTGTCGCTGGCGGCATGGAAAGCATGTCCAATGCGCCGTACCTGCTGGACCGCGCCCGCAGCGGTTACCGCATGGGCCACGGTCGTGTGCTTGATCACATGTTCCTCGACGGACTGGAAGACGCTTACGACAAAGGCCGCCTGATGGGCACCTACGCCGAGGATTGCGCTGAAACCAACGGTTTCACCCGTGAAGCCCAGGACGCGTTTGCCATTGCCTCGACCACCCGCGCACAGCAGGCGATCAAGGACGGCAGCTTCAAAGACGAGATCGTGCCGCTCACCGTGACCGTCGGCAAAGAGCAGGTGCTGATCAGCAACGACGAACAGCCACCGAAAGCCAAACTGGACAAGATCGCTTCCTTGAAACCGGCGTTCCGCGACGGCGGAACGGTGACGGCGGCGAACTCCAGCTCGATCTCCGATGGCGCTGCGGCATTGGTGTTGATGCGCCGTTCCGAAGCTGAAAAGCGTGGCCTGAAACCGCTGGCAGTGATTCACGGCCACGCGGCGTTTGCCGACACTCCGGGCCTGTTCCCGGTGGCACCGGTGGGCGCGATCGAGAAGCTGATGAAGAAAACCGGCTGGTCTCTGGACGAAGTCGATCTGGTCGAAGTCAACGAAGCCTTCGCCGTGGTCAGTCTGGTCACCATGAGCAAACTGGAAATCCCCCACGAGAAGATCAACGTTCACGGCGGCGCTTGCGCCCTCGGTCACCCGATCGGTGCGTCCGGCGCGCGGATCCTCGTGACCTTGCTCTCGGCCCTGCGCCAGAAAGGCCTGAAACGCGGCGTTGCAGCGATCTGCATCGGCGGCGGCGAAGCCACGGCCGTGGCCGTTGAATGCCTGTACTAAGGCAAACGGCAATCCCTGTGGGAGCGGGCTTGCTCGCGAATGCAGTGTGTCATTCAACATCAATGCTGACTGACACGGCCCCTTCGCGAGCAAGCCCGCTCCCACAGGTTCTGTACCTTATTTAAGGATTTGGCATGATTCCCAATGACGAACAACTTCAGATCAGCGAAGCGGCCCGGCAGTTTGCCCAGGAACGGCTGAAACCGTTCGCCGCCGAGTGGGACCGCGAGCATCGCTTCCCCAAGGAAGCCATCGGCGAGATGGCGGAACTGGGCTTCTTCGGTATGTTGGTGCCGGAAGAGTGGGGCGGTTGCGACACCGGTTACCTGGCCTACGCCATGGCCCTGGAAGAAATCGCGGCCGGCGACGGCGCCTGCTCGACCATCATGAGCGTGCACAACTCGGTGGGTTGCGTACCGATCCTCAAGTACGGTAACGACGACCAGAAAGAACGCTTCCTCAAACCGTTGGCCAGCGGCTCGATGCTGGGGGCTTTTGCCTTGACCGAACCGCAGGCCGGCTCCGACGCCAGCGGCTTGAAAACCCGCGCCCGTCTGGAAGGCGATCATTACGTGTTGAACGGCTGCAAGCAGTTCATCACGTCCGGGCAGAACGCCGGGGTGGTGATCGTGTTCGCCGTGACTGATCCGAGTGCCGGCAAACGTGGCATCACGGCGCTGATCGTGCCCACCGATTCGCCGGGCTACAAAGTCGCGCGGGTCGAAGACAAGCTCGGTCAGCACGCGTCCGACACCTGCCAGATCCTGTTCGAAGACGTGAAGGTGCCGGTAGCCAACCGCTTGGGCGAGGAGGGCGAAGGCTACCGAATCGCCCTGGCCAACCTCGAGGGCGGCCGTGTCGGCATCGCCTCGCAATCGGTGGGCATGGCCCGCGCTGCCTTCGAAGCAGCCCGCGACTATGCCCGCGAGCGTGAAAGCTTCGGCAAACCGATCATCGAACATCAAGCGGTCGCGTTCCGCCTGGCGGACATGGCCACCCAAATCGCTGTGGCCCGGCAGATGGTGCATTACGCGGCGGCGTTAAGAGACAGTGGCAAACCCGCTTTGGTAGAAGCGTCCATGGCCAAGCTGTTTGCCTCGGAAATGGCCGAGAAAGTCTGTTCCTCGGCGTTGCAAACCCTCGGCGGTTACGGTTACTTGAACGATTTCCCGCTGGAGCGTATCTACCGCGACGTGCGGGTTTGCCAGATCTACGAAGGCACTAGCGATATTCAGCGCATGGTTATTTCGCGCAATCTTTGAGAAGGAAGCTACTTGTGAACTACGAAACGATTTTGTTGGAAGCCCATGGTCGCGTTGGCCTGATCACCCTCAACCGTCCGCAAGCGCTGAATGCGTTGAACGCACAGATCGTCAGCGAGCTGAACCACGCCCTCGATGGCCTGGAAGCCGATTCGAACATCGGCTGCATCGTGCTGACCGGCTCGAAAAAAGCCTTCGCGGCCGGCGCCGACATCAAGGAAATGGCCGAGCTGACCTACCCGCAGATCTACCTTGACGACCTGTTCAGCGACAGCGATCGCGTGGCTAACCGCCGCAAGCCGATCATTGCCGCCGTCAATGGTTTCGCCTTGGGCGGTGGTTGTGAACTGGCGCTGATGTGCGACTTCATCCTGGCCGGCGACAACGCCAAGTTCGGTCAGCCGGAAATCAACCTCGGCGTACTGCCGGGCATGGGCGGCACCCAGCGCCTGACCCGCGCGGTGGGCAAGGCCAAGGCCATGGAAATGTGCCTCAGCGGTCGCTTGATCGATGCGGTGGAAGCGGAGCGTTGCGGGATTGTGGCGCGGATTGTTCCGGCTGATGAGTTGCTGGAAGAAGCGTTGAAAGTCGCGGCGCTGATTGCCAAGAAGTCGCTGCCGATTGCAATGATGATCAAGGAAAGCGTCAACCGCGCGTTTGAAGTGAGCCTGTCGGAAGGTGTGCGCTTTGAGCGTCGGGTGTTCCATGCGGCGTTTGCGACGCAGGATCAGAAGGAAGGGATGGCAGCGTTTATTGCCAAGCGTGAGGCCGAGTTCCAGGGCAAGTGATGTAGCGTTCTCACGGACGCTTTCGCGAGCAAGCCCGCTCCCACATTTGATCCAGGGTGTTCACAAATGCTGTGTACACCGCAGGACTAATGCGGGAGCGGGCTTGCTCGCGAAGCTTTTAAGGCTTCAAACCAGGTAATGCTTCAGCTCTCGGGCAATCACCATCCGCTGTATCTCGCTCGACCCTTCATAAATCTGCGTAATCCGCGCATCCCGGTAGTAACGCTCCACCGGGTAATCCTCCAGATACCCATACCCGCCATGTATCTGCATCGCCGACGAACACACCTTCTCGGCCATCTCGGATGCAAACAACTTCGCCTGTGAAGCCTCCGACAGACACGGCTTGCCGGCACTGCGCAACCGCGCGGCATGCAAGATCAGCAGTCGTGCCGCGTTCAACCGGGTGTGCATGTCGGCCAGCATGTTGGCGATGCTCTGGTGCTCGATGATCGGCTTGTTGAACTGCACCCGATCCCGCGAGTAGGCCAGCGCCGCTTCAAATGCCGCGCGGGCAATGCCCAGCGCCTGCGCCGCGATGCCGATGCGGCCGCCTTCGAGGTTGGAGAGGGCAATCGCCAGTCCTTTGCCGCGCTCACCCAACAGGTTGGCTTCGGGGATGGTGCAGTTGCTCAGGGTCACTGCGCAGGTATCGGACGCGCGAATACCCATTTTGTGTTCGGTGCGATCAACGATGAAACCCGCGGTATCGGTCGGCACCAGGAACGCCGAGATGCCGCGCTTGCCCAGGTCCGGATCGGTCACCGCGAACACGATGGCCAGTTTCGCCCGTTTGCCATTGCTGACGAATTGCTTGGCGCCGTTGATCACCCACTGGCCGTCGCGCAGTTCAGCGCGGGTGCGCAGGTTGTGGGCTTCGGACCCGGCCTGGGGTTCGGTCAGGCAGAAGCAGCCGATGGCCTGACCGCTGGCAAGATCCGGCAGCCAGGTCTGTTTCTGTTCGTCAGTGCCGTAGTTGAGGACCGGACCGCAGCCCACGGAGTTGTGAATGCTCATCAGCGCGCCAGTGGCGCCGTCGCCGGCCGAAATCTCTTCCACGGCCAAGGCGTAGGCGACGTAGTCGACATAGGTGCCGCCCCATTCCTCCGGCACCACCATACCCAGCAGTCCCAGTTCGCCCATCTTCGCCACCAGACCGTCATCGATCCAGCCGGCCTTTTCCCAGGCCTGTGCGTGGGGCGCGATTTCGCCGCGGGCAAAGTCCCGGGCCATGTCGCGGATCATGACTTGCTCTTCGCTCAATTCGATATCGTGCATGGCTCAGCTCCCGCTTTGGTCAAAACCCGTGAAGAAACTCGCGACGTGCTCGGCATCCAGCGCCTGCAAAGTCGGCGGGTTCCAGCGCGGTTTCTTGTCTTTGTCGATCAGCAAGGCGCGCACGCCTTCGATCAGGTCGCCGCGCTCGAACCACTGACGGTCCAGGTGCAGCTCAAGGGCGAAGCAGTCTTCCAGACTCAGGTGCCGACCACGCCGGAGCATTTCCAGGGTCACACCCATGGCCAGCGGTGAACGGCTTTCCAGCAGGTCGGCGGCGGTCGTGGCCCACTCGTGGCTGTCGGCGACCGTTACTTCACGCAGTTGCTCAACAATACTCGGCACATCGGGCAGGGCGAAGAAGTGATCGATGGCCGGGCGCAACGCCGCCAAAGGTGGTGCCGGCAGTTGTTGCACGGCGAGTTTCGCCAACAGACCTTGAAGGTCCTTCAACGGTGTTTCGTGCCATTCGAGTTGATCAAGTTGCTCGTCGAGGGTGCCCAGTTTGTCGCTTTCCAGGTACCAATCGGCCAGGCCGCAATAGAGCGCATCGGCCGCACGGATCTGCACGCCACTAACGCCGAGGTAGATCCCCAGTTCACCGGGAACGCGCGGCAGGAAATGACTGCCACCGACATCCGGGAAATAACCGATCGCCACTTCCGGCATCGCCAGACGGCTTTTCTCGGTCACCACCCGTAAGTCAGCGCCTTGTACCAGGCCCATGCCACCGCCCAGGACAAAACCGTCCATCAAGGCGAGCACCGGTTTGCGGTAATGGTGAATCGCGAGGTCGAGGGCGTATTCCTCGACGAAGAAATCTTCGTGCAGCGTGTCGCCGTTTTTGAAGCTGTCATACAGCGAACGGATGTCGCCGCCGGCACAGAACGCCTTCTCGCCAGCACCGCGCAATACCACCGCGTGCACGTGTGGATCCAGTGCCCAGGCGTCGAGCTGACGCTGCAGGTTGCGCACCATCTCAAGGGTAATGGCGTTAAGGCCGGCGGGGCGATTGAGGGTCAGGTGACCGATGTGGTTGCGAACCTCGGCCAGCACTTCGTTTTGCGTGGCATCCATGGACGAAGTCCACTTCGATGAAACCTGAGCAGTCATCACTAACTCCCTGCTTTTATTGTTCTTTATAGAGAAGCTCGCGTGCGAGCGATGCTGGATCGTACCAGTGCAAATTTGTGATGTACAACCGGGATATGTGCAGGTTCAATCTGCATTTTTGCAGAAAAAATAATGTAGGCAAGGCCGTGCTTTACTCTCAAGAAGGGAGCGCCAACAGGCGCTCTTCCTCTTTAGAACCTACATTCTGAGCATTATTAAAAACTAGATAGTGATTTCGACGCGCAGCGAAGTGACAGTCTTTGTGGTGTGAGATTTTATTCTGTTGAAGTAATCAACTATCTGCGGATTAGAAATAATTCCAATGTAAAGCGCTGTACCCCAATCTTGAGCACTAATTCTATCGGGGGATTTTTCAATTATTCTTTGATTCATAGCGTCTTCTATGGAGAATGCACTTCTTCGTCTGAGATTTCTCCATATGATAAATTCGGTCTCGCAGTACTCGATGAATCGTCTTTTGGTTTGGAGCTTTATTAAGTGGATTGCCACTCTTCGTTTATCTGGTTCTGATATATCTTCAATATGAAATCTAGGTGTAAATGTTGGCGCTGAATTGTCATCTGCAAGATTAATTTCAACGCTAAAAAAAACCTTAGAGAGAAGATTTGTGTAGATTGGATGTAGAAAAAGCACCGAGCGTTGGGCGTTACAAAAATAAAATTTACCTTTAATTGGAGCGCACCCACCGCACTGAGGAATCAAATTGTTCGGATAAATGGAATACTCTGGCCAATCATCTTTTGGGATAAAGTGATCCAAGGTGTCAGGCTTGTTTGGGCAGCCGCAGTAAGGGCAGCAATCAAGATTATGTTTGTTTCTTCGATCTCTGATTAGTTTTTTTAGTTTTGTGGGGGGGGATTCGTAAAAGTCGACCAATACCTGTTTGCTAGGTGTTAATAGGCTAGCAGATAGTGGTGTTTCATGTGCTGAAATATTGACCGTATAGGCGGCATAGCAATCATTCAATCGGTCGTAAAGATCTATGAGATCTGCGACACTCTCTTTTGTAGATTGATGAGCGATCACTTGCCAGTCATCTGTTAAATGCATGTGGGCCAGAGACTCCATTTATTTCTCCTCAAAAACAATGGTGTCAGTCATAGGGTTGAGCTTGGATGTTATATAGGCGAGTGCCTCATCTCCGATCTTTAAGCTAATAGATTTTATTAGTGCGCTATGATCTGTGGACCCCTCTATTTTTTTATCGATTACTAATTGAAAAGGTTTCGATTCCGAATAATCATCAAATACTTCGCCGATTATCGAGTCTAAAGATCCGCCGAACGTTTCAAAGCTTGGCTTGACACTTATTGTTCCGGATGCTGAGCGTTTAAGTATATTGATACCATCCCTATCAATCTCACGAGCTAGAACAGCAGAGTGCGTCGCTATAACAGCGTAAGATGATGTCTTTTTGAGTAGGTTTTTCAACATTGAAATCAACCCAACCTCAAGATTTGGGTGCAGATAAAGCTCAGGTTCATCCAATATAACTAGGCTTTCTTCTTCGATTTCTGCTGCCAATGCTGGAATTAAATACGAATAAATGACTTGCCCAGAGCTAAGTGGTACTTCGACACCGTTGTGAAAGAAACAAATTCCTGATTTTGTATCCACGTTTTTAGAGAAAAGCTCCGGAGAGATTAGGAAGCCTTCATTTATTATAATATTTTTGTTTTCTTTAGACTTAAAGCCCAGAGCGTCAAAATTGATCGAGATTTTTAGGGTGTTTTTAAGTATTTCGAAACGCGACTGCTCAAGCCACAAGCTTTTTAGCTTGTCGTCTTCTATTATTTTTATTAACGATTTTGCGCTGTACTCTTTTGGCCATTCCAGCTGAAACTTTCCGGAATCGTTTTTGTAGCCAATGTAAGAATATTTATTGGTTTTTAGTAGGCGCCTTCTTTTACTTTTAGTCAGCTCTCTGCTAACTAATTTCTGGGGCGCGTATTTGTTGACTAGTAACTCAATCACATCATTGTTGGTGTAGAACGTTTCAAAAGGAGAATAGGCTGCGACGACTAGCTTGTGAAAATAGGGCCAGCTTGTCGTGCTGGGCTCTATCCCTGTAATTATCTCGGTAAGATGTTTAAGTATGTGGGTTTTGCCTGTACCATTTTTACCGATAAGCAGGTTGATATTCGTAACGCCTAACTCGCGCTGATTGTCAAAGTTGAACTCGATAGGTTCAAAGGTTTCGGGAAGACTGTCAATTTCAATTTTAAAGCTCGATTCAGGCGCGTATCTACCAGTTGCGATTTGAAAGCCCTTCTTAATTCTCGCTTCAGCTGCTGTTCCTTGCCTAAGTAACGAGTTGTCGAAGCCAGGCCATTTCTTGTAAACTTCGTAATTCTCATAATAATAGCCAGCATCACATATACCGCTTAAAAGCTCTGTGGCTTCTTCCGCACTAAAAAGCTTATTTATTATTTTATAAAACGATATATCCGAGGCTAGTGAGACTGTATTGGAGGGGTCTAAAACATCGGTTATGTTTGACGATTTTCCGTCATCTAGCTTAATCCCCTTTTCTAGAAAAAACTTTGAAGTGTTAACTTGATTGTCTACGAGTATCTTTATTTCGCCTATTTTCGAAGTTTCTTTATTTTTAATTAGAATGGCGTTAAATGTAACTATATAGTCGTAGTCATTCCACGGAGATGAGAAATTAGTCCCGACGTGGTCTTGTATAAGATGGATGCCTTCAGGAAGGTCGCTGTAACTTTTTGAAAAGTAAAATTCCATTTCTATGAAGATCCTTATTGGGGGGTATTTGTTTTAATTAATTTAATGGCGCCTGATTAAGACTGACTTTAAGGCAATTCAATCGAAAGTGCCACCAGGTATGATGGCCTTTCTTTCTCCGGTATCGGAAATATCAAATGCGCTTTGACAACACTTCACCAATGCTGCGCCGCTTCGCATGCAACTCACTGGCATGGATCAACTGTTCAAGGTCTTCGGGGGTAACGTCGAAGAACGCTTCCATGTCCGCCAGGGCCAGTTTCAGGTCCTGGGCGGTGATCGCCTGGCTGTCGGTGGGCGGGTGATCGGCCGGCACCCTGGACACCGGTTCGCTGGCGCGTTTTGGGTAACGAATGCGCGTCAGGTTGTTGTAGGCCAGGGCGCTGAGCAGCATGGTTGATCCGCTGAGCATCACCGGGCCGAGGGCTTTCCAGTCCAGGGCGATGGTCGCCGGGTCTGCCAGCACCAACAGCAGCGCCAAGGCCCCGGCCGGTGGGTGCAGGCAACGCAGCCAGCACATCAGAATCAGTGCCATGCCCGCCGCCAGGCAGGCGCTGCCGAGGGTTCGTCCGAGTACGTGAGCGACCAGCAGTGAAACCACCCCGGCGCTGAGGTAGCCGCCAAGAATCGACCAGGGCTGGGCAAGGGCGCCGGAGGACACTGCGAACAGCAACACGGCCGATGCACCCAGCGGACCGATCAGGTGCTGCGCCACTTGCATGCCGAATACCTGGCTGCAGAGCCAGACGCTGAACATCGTGCCCAAGGACATGCCTATCGCGGCGCGGCTCCATTCGGAGGGGCGGGTGTTGATGGCGGCGGGAAACCAGCGAGCGAACATGAGGCAGACGATCCGTTGAAAAAAACCGAGGCAAAAAAAAGGCTTAGCTGGGATACCCAGAAAGCCCTTGAAGTTGTTCCAACTATTGGGGGAGGAACGGGCACAGTGTGCCGTTCATTCCTGATGCTGACAAATTCATATTAATGCAGTTTTAGTGCATTAATTTTGCTGTAAGGCCACCCGACGACCACTCATGAAACACAGGAAACCGCCCATGGCGGTCAGTGCGCTCAGGGCATAAAACATCGTTGGCGCCGGGGTGTGCATCAGCAGGTAACCGCAAATCACCGGGCTCAGGGCACCGCCGAGGGCCGCGAGGTTTTGCGCACCGTAATAACTGCCGCGCAGTTCTTCCGGGGCCAGGGTGTCGACGAAGAGGAATTCGGCGGGGTAAATGATCATTTCACCGAGGGTGAAGATGAACATGGCCACGCACCAGCTCACAAGGCTGTCGGCCAGGCTGAAACCGATCAACCCGACGATGAACAGGCTGGTACCGCCCGCGATCCAGTAACGCAATTGCTCGCGTTTGAGGAATCGGCCGATCTGGTATTGCAGCAGGATCACGCTGATCGCATTGCAGGCGAGCAGGGCGGCCATGGTTTCCAATGCCTGCTTGGAATCGTGGGTCACCAGCAGGTATTGCGACAAGTACAGGGTGAAACGCCCGTGGACCACGGTGCTGAGCAGGCAGCCGCAGGTGAACATGATCAGCGTGCGGTCGTTTTTCAGGGTGACCAGCGTCTTGAGAAAACTCTGGGGCTGGCCGATTACGGGTGCCTGGGCCGAGTCCTTCGGTATCCCGATCATCAGGAAAATACTGAAGAACGCGATGCCGCCGGCGATCAGGAACGGTGCAATCGGGTACACGCCGGCAATCACCACGCCCAGCATCGGGCCGGTGGCGTAGCCGATGTTGGTCAAGGTGTAGCGCAGGGAAAACGCCTTGGCGCGTTGGCCCATGGGCAGGTTTTCGCTGAGGATCGCCTTCGAGCCGATCAGGAACAGCGCCGAGGCGGTTTCGGTGATCACCAGGGTGGCGGTGGTCAGGTAGAGGTTGTCGGCGAAGGTCAGCAGCACGAAGCCGATGGCGCTGGAGAGCATCGCGAGGATCAGCAGCCGGCGCTTCTCGAGGCGGTCGATGATGTAACCGCCGTAGAGCGCGAGCAGGGTGGCGATGAACACCGCGATGCCCAGCAGCAAGCCGACGTCCTGTTGGTTGAGGCCGAGTTTGTTGCTCAGGAACAACGTCAGCAGCGGGCTGGTGATGGCGCGGCTGACAACGATGGTCAGCGAAACGATCATCAACCGGCGGATAACGAGTGAGTAAGTGGCCACGGTGGTGCAAATATCCTTATTTAGATTTTGTGGTGTTCGCCGATGTACCGAGTCGCGGCCATTCGCGAGCAGGCTCGCTCCCACAGGGGAATGCATTTCAAATGTGGGAGCGAGCCTGCTCGCGAAGAGGTCCGCATAGATAACGCAAGATTCAAGTCAGCCACCGATCCAGCGAACGAGCCGATTCAAGCGTTTCCAGCCGCCACAACTGCTCAAGCAGTTCTGCCGCTTGCTGTCGCGGCATCACCCGCACCGCCAGACTGAAAAACTTCTCCTCCAGCGCCGCATCACTCAACGGATTGCCCGGTGCACCCAACGGCACGTCAACGCACAGGCTCGCTTGCCGACCGTCCACGGTCCGCACGCTGACGACGGGCTCGCCATCCTCTGACAGTTGCGAGTCCACTTCAAGGTGGATGCGCGACATCCATTGAGCAATCCGTGGATCGCCCCGTTGTTCATCGTCATAAGCCTCCAACCGGCAATGACCCAGCACCAGCCGCGCCGCAAGGGTATACGGCAGGCTCATCTGCGCCGCCGCCAGCGTGCCGACATCGCGTCCGCCGCACATGTCCTGCAGAAACCCGCACAACGACACCTGAACATCCTCGACCTGATCTGCGCTGACCTGCAGTTGATCCAGCAACAGTCCCAATGCATCGATGGCCGAATGTGTTCCTCGGCACGCGGCATAAGGTTTGATCGAACAGCGAGCGAGTTTCCATACGACGCCCAGTTCCGCATCCAGCGCCTCAGGTTGTGCCGTCTCACCGGCCAGGGTCTTGAGAAACCCGCCCCAGACATCATCGAACAACTGCGTCGGCCCGGTGATGCCGCGTTGGGCAAATCGCGCCGCCAGCAATCCACCCTCGGCGGCACGACCGCTGTGAAGTTTTTTGCTTTGCGAGCCGTCGTGGATAAACGCCCACAACCCCCCACTGAAACTGCCGGCAATGCCCAGCGCCGAGACGGTTTGCGCAGTATCCAGTCCGAGAATTCGCGCACTGGCCGCCGCCGCGCCGAACACGCCGCAGGTGGCGGTGGAGTGCCAGCCGGCGCCGTTGTGGGCCGAATAACTGCCGCAGGCTTCGAGCACCCGGCGGCCGATTTCGTAGCCGATCACCACGGCAGTGATCAACTCCTGTCCATTCACTGGTTTTCCAGACATCGACACCGCCGCGATGACGGCCGGCAGCACCACCGCGCCGGAATGGTCGCAGCCACCGGTGTCGTCCAGTTCCAGGGCATGGGCGGCGACACCATTGAGCATGGCGGCCTGAGCCGCGCCGGTGCGCTGATCGGTGCCCCAGATCAGCGTGCTCCCGACTTCACCGTCGAACACCTGACGTGCCTGTTTCGCTACATCGCTGCCAGCCCCGGCCAACGTCGCGCCGAAGGTGTCGAGTATGTGCCGCTTGGCTTGGGCCACCAGTGCGGGCGGCAAGTCTTCGAATCGGGTGTCGACGCAGAACTGCGCCAGTCGCTGCATTCGTTCACTCATGAAAGGTAATCCCGATAATGCCGCTCATACACGGCCGCCGGATGGTCCTCGGTCACCGGCAGCGCCGATTCAGCCCACCATTGAGCGACGTCGGCGCCCGTGGCGATCCACACGTCATCGTGCTGTTGAATCCCCTCAAGCAACTCGCGCAGTACGCCAATCCGCCCGGGCGTCGCAATGATCTCCGGATGCAGTCGCAGCACGTAACACAAGCCAAACCGGTGAAACCCGGCGAAGTCCATTTGCAGGTTGCCCAGGGTGTGGCTGTAAGAAGCGATCCGCGATTGCGCCGGCGGCACCGCCGGGCTGAGGTTGAAGGCAAAGTAGGGTTCGTCTTCCAGTTCGTAGTGCAACGGCAACTCAATGACATCGGGCGCGGTCGGGTGAGCAAACGGCAAATCATCACCTCGCCAGGATGAGGACCAGCGAATGCCTTGATCCCTTAAAGACTCGATGAAGCCCGGCGCACCGTTGCCGGCCGGGATGCGAAACCCCGTCGGACGTTGGCCCGTCAGCGCGGTCAACGCCTCACAGCCTTTGGCGATCTCGGCGTTTTGTTCGGCAAGGCTCAGGGTGTCGTAGTTCTGATGGCGATAACCGGCGCAGGCAATCTCATGCCCGCCAGCCTGGATTGCCCGAATGTGCCCGGGGTTTTCCTCGGCGACGATACCGGGCACAAACCAGCTACTGGAAACCCCCAATTCTTCGAACAAACCGAGTAAACGGTCGACGCCGCGTTGGGTGCCATAGCGCCAGACCGACAGCGTCTTGTCGCGCCCGGCGACCTCCGGGGCCTGGGTCAGGATGCCGTGGATGTCGTTGTAATCGACGGTCAACACCACGGCGCAGCGGTAGCCTTTGGGCCAGACAGTGGACTCAGCCATGGTGTTGCTCCTTCAGCCACCACTGGGCGACATCGCGGCACGTGGCGAACCACACGTCATCGCGCTGGCGCATGTGTTCGAAGAGTTTTTCCAGCAACAGGATGCGTCCTGGTTTGCCGGTGATCTTGGGGTGGAACAGGGTGGTCAGGCACAACCCTTCGTTCATGGCGCCGTCGTACTCGCGGCACCAGTTATCGAGGGTCAGCGCGTAGCTGGCGGTGCGGTCCAGCCCGGAAGGAAAGTCCGGCGCGCGGGTGTAGGCGAGGGAGGCGTAGTCGTCCATTTCCCAGCGGCCAGGGATTTCCACCAGCGGTGTTTCGTGACCTGGCACTTTCACCAGGTACGGCCGGTCATCACCGCGCATGCTGCTGGAGTAGGTCACGCCGGCTTCCACCAGCATCGCCGGGGTTTCGGCCCGCCAGTCGCCGGACGGCGTGCGGAAACCTTCGGCGCGGATGTTCAAGTGCTTCCAGAACACCTCGCGGGATTTGTTCATCACGTCCTTTTGCTGTTCCAGCGTCAGGGCGTAAAAGGATTCGTGTTTGTAGCCGTGGTAGGCCACCTCATGCCCGCGCTCGACAATCGCCTGGCACTGTTTCGGCCAGTTCTCCACGACCCAGGCCGGGACGAAGAACGTCGTCGGGATTTGGTACTCGTCGAGCACATCGAGGATTCGCGGTAGGGCGCGGTAAGGGCCATAACCGCCGAAACCGAAGTACTCGGGTTTACGCCAGATCGAGCCGTTGAGCATGGCATCGCCGGTCGGGCCGTCGAGGTCGAAGGCCAGGGCGAGGCAGGCTTTGTGCGGGTCGGGCCAGGTGGGTTGAGCAGAGGCGGACATCAGTGGCACTCCGGCAATTTATGATTGAAACACCCGTAGCAGCTGCCGAGCCTGCGAGGCTGCGTTCGGCGGCGGAGCCGTCGTAAACCCAACACGCGAGGTTCTCTTGGCACACCGCGTTGTCTGACTTCACGACTGCTTCGCAGTCGGACGCAGCCTCGCGCTGCTCGACAGCTGCTACGGGCCAACGAGTTATTTGCCGGCGTTAATGGTCACAGTCTTGATCGCACCCAACTCCAGATCCCACTTCTTCAGGATCGTCTGGTAGGTGCCGTCATCGATCATGCTCTGCAACGCGACCTTCACCGCGTCACTCAGCTCAGGCTTTTTCTTGCTCACGCCCATCCCGGAGAACTGCACGGAAATCGGCTGGCCCACGGTCTTGTACATGTCCTTTTCCTGAGTCTTCAGGTAGGACAAGGTCTCGCTGCCTTGCATGGCGGCGTCGATACGGCTCTGACGCAGTTGTGCACGGGCATCGGCCGAACCTTCGGTGCCAATCACCACGATGGCCGGTTTGCCGGCGGCTTCACAGTTGGCTTTGCTGTATTCAGCGATTTCCGCCGGGAAAGTAGTACGTCGGCTAGTACCGACTTTCTTGCCGCACAGATCAGTGATTTCGTTGAAATCCTTGTTCTTCTGCAAGGTGTAGAACTGCGGACCGCTGGTGAAGTAGTCGACGAAGGTCACACTGGCCTGCCGTTCGACGGTGTCGGTCATGCCCGACAGCACCATGTCCACGCGGTCCGTGGTCAGTGCATTGATCATTTGCTCGAAGCCGGTTTCCTGCCATTTGATCTTCACGCCCAGACGTTCGGCCAGGGCGTTGCCCAGGTCGTAGTCGAGCCCGGTGAGGGTGTTGGTGGCCGGGTCCTTGAAATCCATCGGCGGGTAGTTCGGCATGATCGCGACGACAATCTCGCCCTTGGCCTTGATGCTCGCCGGCAACTCGGCGGCAAAGGTAAAGCCGGAGGCCATAACGCCTGCGAGTACTGCTGGGATAACGAAGTTCTTCATGGTCGTTCTCTTATGAGTGTTGTTACGCCAACCGGCGCTTAGGTTCGAACGGCAGAAATGAAGCTTTGGGTGCGCGGGTTTTGCGGACTTATTAGTATTTCTTCGGGGCTTCCAGCCTCCACGATCTGCCCGCCGTCCATGAACACCATGCGGTTGGAAACTTCGCGAGCGAAGCCCAGTTCATGGGTGACGACGATCATGGTCATGCCGGTCTGCGCGAGGTCGCGCATCACCGACAGCACCTCACCGACCAGTTCCGGGTCGAGTGCCGAAGTGGGTTCATCGAACAGCATCAGCTTGGGCCGCATGGCCAGTGCACGGGCAATGGCGACGCGTTGTTGCTGACCACCCGAGAGTTCGATCGGGTAGCTGTTGCGCTTGTCGGCCAGGCCGACGCGAGCGAGCAATTCCACGGCTTCTTCGTGCGCCTCTTTGGGCGAACGCTTGAGCACCTGGCATGGCCCTTCGATGATGTTTTGCAGCACGGTCATGTGCGGGAACAGGTTGAAACGCTGGAACACCATGCCGGTGGACAGGCGTTGACGGGCGATCTGCGACTCGTTGAGTTCGTGCAGTTTGTTGCCGACGATCCGGTAACCCACCAGTTCGCCGTCGACCCACAGGCCACCCTTGTCGATTTTTTCCAGCTGATTGATGCAGCGCAGCAAGGTGCTTTTGCCGGAGCCGGACGGGCCGATGATGCACAGTACTTCGCCTTGCTCGACTTCGATGTTGATGTCCTTGAGGGCGTGGAAATGGTCGTAGTACTTGTTCAGGCTCACGGCCTTGACGATGCTTCTCATGTTGAACTCCTCAAGAACGCTTGCCGGCGCCGCGAGCGAAACGACGCTCCAGACGACTTTGACCGAAGGACAGGACGGTGACGGTGGCCAGGTACCAGATACCGGCGACGATCAGCAGTTCCATGACCCGGGCGTTGGCGTAGTAGATGTTCTGGGCGTTGTAGAGCAGTTCCGAGTACTGGATGACGCTCGCCAGCGAGGTCATCTTCACCATGCCGATGAACTCGTTACCGACCGGCGGAATGATGACCCGCATGGCTTGCGGCAGGATGATCCGGCGCAGCGCTTGCAGGCGCGGCATGCCGATCGACTTGGCGGCTTCGTACTGGCCGGTGTCCACCGACAGCAGGCCGGCACGCACCACTTCGGCGGTGTAGGCGCCCTGGTTGATGCTCAAACCGAGCAGGGCGGCCACGAACGGCGTCATCAGGCTCACGGTGTCCATTTCGAACAGGCCGGGGATGCCAATGGTGGGGAAGATCAGCGCCAGGTTGAACCACAACAGCAGTTGCAGAATCAGTGGCGTACCGCGAAACAGCCAGGTGTAGGTCACTGCCACGTAGCGCAGGATCGGGTTGGCCGACATGCGCATGATCGCCGTGATTACCCCGAAGACAATGCCCAGCGCCATCGCCAGCACCGCCATGACGATGGTGTTGAGCAAGCCCCACATGATCGCCTGGGAAGTGAGGAACTGGCCGATGTAGGACCATTCGATCTTGCCTTCGGCGAAGGCCCGCACCAACCCGAGAATCGCAATGACGATGACGGTGGCGAAGAAGATCCGCCCGTAGTAACGCCGTGGCACATGGTGGTACTGGGTGATATCGAACTGGTTTTCCGCCAGTTTGCGCTCCGACTGGAGTCGTTCTGCCTGAGTCTGGCTCATGTTGTTTCTCCGTACACTTGGTCATTCAAGCCAACCACAATTCCCTGTGGGAGCGGGCTTGCTCGCGAATGCGGTGTGTCATTCAACATAAATGGCGACTGACACGGCCCCTTCGCGAGCAAGCCCGCTCCCACAGGTTTTGTGTTCTGCGTCAGAGCCGGAAACCTTGATAGTTCTCGGTCCATTCGTGCTGCGCGGCCAGGGCGGTTTTCAAGCGGCCGATCTGCTCGCGCACCTGTTGCGGCGCGGTGCCGCCCCAGCCACTGCGGGCGGCGATGGCGGCTTCGAGGGTCAGGCTCTCGCGTACTTCAGCAGTCAGGCGTGGATCGATCTCGGCCAACAATGCCGGGGACGCTTCCCACAATTCGATGTCGTGTTTCTCACAGGCCTGGACCAGCGCACCGGTGATTTCGTGGGCTTCCTTGAACGGCACGCCGCGCATGGCCAACCAGTCGGCGACTTCGGTGGCGAGGGTGAAACCCAGTGGTGCCTGACGACGCAACTCCTCGACGTTGACCTTCATGGTCGCGACCATTCCGGCCATGGCGGGCAACACCAGCAACAGGGTGTCGACGCTGTCGAGCACGCCGTTTTTGTCTTCGCTCAAGTCGCGGTTGTACGACAGCGGCAGGGATTTGAGGGTGGAGAGCAGGCCGGTCAGGTTGCCGATCAGGCGACCTGCCTTGCCGCGGGCCAGTTCAGCAATGTCCGGGTTTTTCTTCTGCGGCATGATCGAACTGCCGGTGGCGTAGGCATCGTCCAGTGCGACCCAGCGAAACTGCCGCGACGACCACAGGCAGAACTCTTCAGCGAGGCGGGAAATGTTGATCCCGAGCATGCTGGCAATGAACAGGAACTCGGCAACGTGATCGCGGCTGGCCACGGCGTCGATGGAGTTTTCACACACGCCGCTGTAACCCATTTCCTTGGCCGACTGCTGCGGCAGGCGAGCGATGGCGGAACCGGCCATGGCCGCAGCACCCAGTGGCGACAACGAAGTGCGCACGTCCCAGTCCACCAGGCGTTGCACGTCACGCAACATCGATTGGGCGTGGGCCAGCAAGTGGTGAGCGAAAACGATGGGTTGGGCCTGCTGCAGGTGAGTGAACCCCGGGCAGATGCTTTCGATGTGTTGCTCGGCCTGATCCACCAGCGCTTGTTGCAGGGCCAGCACTTCAACGGTCAGGGTGCGGACGTGATCACGCAGGAACAGGCGCAAGTCGTTGGCGGTCTGGTCGTTGCGTGAACGGCCGGCGCGCAGCTTGCCTCCGAGGGCGCCGAGGCGTTCGGTCAGCAGGCGTTCGATGAAGGTGTGGACGTCTTCGTCGTCCAGGGTCGGTGCGATGCTGCCGGCGCGGAAGTCATCACCGATGCGCTCAAGAGCGTCGAGCATGGTTTGGGTTTCTTGTTCGCTCAGCAACCCGGCGCGCTGCAATTCACGGGCATGCGCCTTGGAACCGGCGAGGTCATACGGGGTGAGGCGAAAGTAGCGCTCGGGGCAACGGGACAAGGCCGCCAGGGCTTCGGACGGGCCGCTTTTGAAGCGAGCACCCCAGAGACGGTCGGTGGTTTGAGACATTGTTGTTTTCCTCGTCGGTAAAGCGAACTGAAATCGGCGTGCCGTCAGATCGAAGCGATACTTCATGTAGGAGCTGCCGAAGGCTGCGATCTTTTGATCTTGGTTGACCCATAAAAGATCAAGATCAAAAGATCGCAGCCTTCGGCAGCTCCTACGTCGAAGTGTCAGCTTTTAATAGTTCGAAATCAGTGAGTTGGCACTGATGTGCGGGATTTATTAGCGGTTGCCAAGCCTGGTTTTCTGTGGTCATTATTATTTACCAGCACTATTTTTGTTGTTGGACACAGGTTGTTGAATAGGGCGCCAGAGGTAAATAGGCATTATGGAAACCCCACTTTCCAATTCCGGAAACCCGCCGTTGAAAACGAGCCATCGGGCACCGCTGACCCTCAGTGGCCTGGATTTCAAATTGCTCAAAGTGTTCAAGGCCGTGGTCGAGGCCGGCGGCTTCAGTGCCGCCCAAAACGAGCTGAATGTGGGACTGGCAGCCATCAGCAAACAGATCTCCGACCTGGAGATCCGCATCGGCATGCGCCTGTGCACCCGAGGTCGCGAGGGTTTTCACCTGACCGAAGAGGGCCGTCTGGTGTATCAGGCGTCCATTGATTTATTCGCCTCGGTCGACAACTTTCGTGATCGGCTTAGTTCAGCGCAAAACGAACTGATCGGTGACCTTGGTGTGGGGGTTATTGATAATACGATTTCCGATGTTAATTCGCCGTTAGTTGCTGCACTTAGAATAATTAATGAGACATCGCCCAAAGTCAGGTTCCAACTTCAATCCTCTCAGTTGGATGAGGTGGAAAGAGGCGTGGTAGAGGGGCGATTAGTGGCGGGGATCGTGCCGGTTTATCAGAAGCGCGAAGAGTTTGATTACTACGCGCTTTATGAAGAACGCTCCGAAGTTTATTGCGCCGTCGGTCATCCGTTATTTACGGTGCCGGACGCAGAAATCGGCAGTCATGTGCTCAAGGATTATGAGTGCATCAACCACCGCTACGCGATTCATCGCGACAAACTGAATTTTGCCCACTACGACAGCTTTTCCGCCTCGGCCACCCAGGTCGAAGCGGTGGCATTACTGATCAAGACCGGGCGTTTCGTGGGTTTTCTTCCCCAACATTACGCCGCGTCGCTGGTGGCGCTGGGGCAGTTCCGGGCGGTGCGTCCGGACCTCATCAACATCGTCACGCCGTTCAATCTGATCCTTCGCCACAACACCGTGCGCAGTCCGTTGGTCAAGGCGTTTGCCCAGGCGTTGGGGGTTGATTTGAAGGCGCCGGTTTGAGGTCAGACGAATGTCTGCCTCAAAGGGCGCACACCGAGAAGTTTCAAGGTTTCAGCAAGTGCAGCAACACGAAATCGTTCTTATCGAAACGCCCACTCAACACTGGCTGTAGCGCACCCAAAACAGTGCCTTGCAATGTCTTGTAATCGTTCTGATCCATCATTAACCAGGCTGGTCCTGGAAGTGCTTCCAGTTCCTGGATTGATTCAGTGAATACCGGCTGAAAGTCCTGCTCGATATTGACCATGAACTTGATCGCCTTGGCGTCTTTACCCATGGCGTGCAGCACCAGCGGCGCCGGGTCTTTCTGGACAAGTGCGAATGCCGCGCGGCTGAAGGTCCGGGTATCGTAGAGCCGGCGTTCGACCGGCTCGAACACCAAAACATACACCGACCACAGCGCCAGGACTGCGCAAAAGGCAAGTGTTTGCGCCCGCCAGTGCGGTCGCACGAGCACCGCCAGGGCAATGACTTGCAGCACGCCGAGAATGATCAGTATCGAAGTTAGCGTCGTCAGTTCATCGGGAAACCGTCGCTGGGCGACCAGCAGTCCGCCGATCAACAGGGCAGGGACCACCAGCCACACCCCTTGCATCAACCCCCGCAACCACTCGAATACCCGACCTTGCGCTACCTGAAACGGATACGCTGCAATGATCGCCGCCATGGGCAACATCGGCAGCAGGTAGCGGGCTTTTTTTGCCTGGGGGATCGAGAGCCCGACCATCACGATCAGGCCGGCTGCCGTGCAGTACTGCAACAGGCGCAACGCAGGACCCGCCTGCCGCGGAGTTGTCAGCCAGACCGCGGCCAGTACCAGCAACGCCAACGGATACGCAAGCGCATAGTTGCCCACCGAGCTGGTGAAGTAGTACAGCGAACCGCTGACTCCTTCGCTACCGTCCATGCGCCCCATGAACTGCATGCGGACCACGTCGTGCATGAAGTCCGCCCCTCCGATGGTTTCCGCCAGCCACAGCAGCACGCCAATGCACACTGCCAGCAGTACGGCGGCCACCAAGCCAAAACCAAAAAAATGCTGCCATTGACGATTGAGCAAGAAATAGCTGCACAGCATGCCCGTGGGAATCACCAGCCCGATCGGCCCGCGAATCCCGAAACCCAGCAACAACAAGGCAAAGATCAGCAACCACCGGCGCTTTGCGGCGAAATGATCGGCGGCATAACCCAGGTAGAACACTGAAAACGCCACCGCCGCGAGCATCAAATCCAGGGACACGGCACGGGCTTCGGTGACAAAGGTGTTGGTCAGCATCATCAGGGTGATGCTCAGCAACGCCCAGCGCTGGGAGTAGGGCGCCAGCAGCCGGTACATCAACGTGACGATCACCGCCCCGGCAATGGCGCTCGGCAACCAGGCAGTCAAACTGTTGACCTGCCCGAACGGCAGCGACAGCAGCCAGGTGAACAGCGTCGAAAGCGCCGAATAGTCCGCATACGGCTGGCCATAGGTCGTCGGAAAAACGGACGGCCCGTGGCGCAGCATTTCCTGAGCAAACAGCACGAAGCGCGAATCGAAGCCGATCACTGTCTGCTGATACACCCCGGCGCTGAACAGCAGCAGCGCCAACAGCCCTAGGCCTAGAGACTGTCGGCGGATACCGGGTGATGTCGCAATCAAGCGATGACCGACGCAGCGGGCCACTGCTGATGCGGAATCGGCAGATTGCGCGATTCACCGCGACCCATCGGGAAGTACTTGAAACCGGCACGAGCCAGGCGATCGGCGTCGTAGAGGTTGCGTCCGTCGAAGATCACCGGTGCGTTGAGCCGCTGTTGGATCAGGCTGAAATCCGGGGCCTTGAACTGCTGCCATTCGGTGCAGATGATCAACGCGTCAGCGCCGGACAATACCGACTCCGGGGTGCCCATGAGCATCAACTTGGACTCATCGAGGTACAGCTGCTGGGTTTCCTGCATGGCTTCCGGGTCGAACGCGCGGACGTTGGCCCCGGCGGCAAACAGCGATTCAAGCAGCACCCGACTCGGTGCATCGCGCATGTCGTCGGTGTTCGGTTTGAACGCCAGCCCCCACACGGCGAAAGTCCTGCCGCGCAAATCGCCCTTGTAGAACGCGTTGATGCGCTCGAACAGCTTGTGCTTCTGACGCTCGTTGATCGCTTCTACCGCTTGCAGCAGATCGCTGGAGCAATGCGCCTCTTCAGCGCTGTGGATCAGCGCGCGCATGTCCTTGGGAAAGCACGAGCCGCCATAACCGCAACCGGGGTAGATGAAGTGATAGCCGATGCGCGAATCGGCACCGATGCCCAGGCGCACCGATTCGATGTCGGCGCCCAAGTGTTCGGCCAGTTCGGCGATCTGGTTGATGAAGCTGATCTTGGTCGCCAGCATGCAGTTGGCGGCGTATTTGGTCAGCTCGGCGCTGCGCAGGTCCATGAACATGACCCGGTCATGATTGCGGTTGAAGGGCGCGTAGAGGTCACGCATCACGTCACGCACCTCATCGCGTTCGCAGCCGATGATGATCCGGTCCGGGCGCCGGCAATCGGCCACGGCCGAGCCTTCTTTCAAAAACTCCGGGTTGGAGACGATATCGAACTGCAGCAAGCGGCCGACCTTGATCAGGCACTTGTCGATATGCGCGCGCAAGGCGTCACCCGTGCCCACCGGCACCGTGGATTTCTCCACCAGAATCACCGGTTGTTCACGATGACGCGCCACGGCTTCTCCTACCGACAGCACATAACGCAGGTCTGCCGAACCATCGTCCCGGGACGGTGTGCCGACCGCGATAAACAACACCTGGCCATGCTGCACCGCGAGTTTTTCGTCGGTGGTGAACTGTAGACGTTTGCCTTCCAGGCCTTCGCGCACCAGGCTGGCAAGCCCCGGTTCGAAAATGCTCACGTGGCCTTGTTGCAACAGTTCGATTTTCTTCTCGTCAATGTCCATGCAGACCACGTCGTGGCCAACTTCTGCCAGGACGGCGGCTTGCACCAGACCAACATAACCGCTACCAAATACACTGATTTTCATGGGGTACTCCTGAGTTCGCGCGCGCGAGCAGGCCGAGAATTAATGGTAATGACACCGAGGATGACCAGGGCCACCCCGATGGTTTTTGAAAGGCTGAATGCTTCGTTGAACAGCGGCAGGCTGGCGGCCAGCAGGTAGACCAGCGCGTAGCTGATACTCAGCAGCGAATAGGCCCGGCCCAGCGGTAAATCCCGCAGGGCGGCGAGCCAGCAGAGCATCGACAGGGCGTAAGCGAGAATGGCGACCAGCACCACCGCGACAGCGCTCAGATCGATGCTGGTGGTGAACCAGTGCTCGGGCGATGGCAGGCGACTCATGCTCCAGCGCATGCCCAATTGTGCGGCACTGACCAGCAGCACGCTGCCCAGCGCGAAGGTAATTCCGCGACGCAGGTTCATGTGTGTTGCCCCAGCAGCACCACGCCACCGATCACCAGCGCCACACCCAACCAGTGGCGACGGTCGATGGTTTCGTGGAAAACGAAGCGGGCGACCAGGGTGATCAGTACGAAATTGAGGCTCAGCATCGGGTAGGCAATGCCGACTTCGAGGCGCTGCAACACCAGCAGCCACACCAGCAAGCCCAATCCCAGAGAGGCAAGCGCCAGCCACAACCACGGCGAGCGCAGTTTCTCAGCCCAGCCTGACGCCTTGTCGCGCCAGCTTTCCACCGCGTATTTTTGGGCGATCTGGCCCAGGCAGGTCAGCAGGCAGGCGGCCAAGAGCAGTAACAGGCTCATGACGCCTCCTGAGGAAAAATCAGAATCACAATGTTGCCTTGTTCATAACGCTTGCCATCCTTGGGCAGCAGTTCGATTTCGCGCAGTTCGTCGTCACCCTTGATGCGCATGACCACGCCGACCGAACCGCTCTGGCGGGCATCGCGCATCCACGCTTGAACCTGGCGCGGGTCGACTTGCTGCTGTGCGCCGTCAGGATAGGCGAGGCCATATTTCAATTCGCCTATCGTGTTGTACAACGCCACGTCCGGGCGTTTCAGACGCCAGGCCAACGCTCCGGCGGCGCCGAGGTCGTTGCTCAGCAACTGATCGGTCTGGCCGAGTTCCTGGGCATGCTCGAGGATGAATTGATCGGGCATCTTGTTGGCGACCACCGACTCGGGCAGCCCGGCCGGCAACAAGGCGATCAGCAGCAGACTGCCGAAGGCCGGCGCCGCCCAGCATTGCAAAGGTCTGAAGGCTTGCAGCAGGTTGGCCATGATCCAGCCGGTCAGACCGATGAACACCAGCACCAGGTTGTGCAGTTCATGGTTGTAGAGCGGTTTTTTCAGTTGCAGGTAGACCAGGGCCACCAGGATCGTCAGGCCCAGCAGCAGGTTCAGCAGACCATTGATGCCCAGTACCCGGCCTTGCTCAAGCTTCAAGCGGTCCACCAGTGCGTGGCCCAGCAGCAACGCCAATGGCAACAGGCACGGCAGGATGTAGCTCGGCAATTTGCCTTTGCTGAGGCTGAAAAACAGCAGCGGCATCAACAGCCACAACAACAGGAAAGCGATATTCGACTGACGACGTGTTTGCCACGCTTGCTTGAGCGCCGGTGGCAACAGCGCCACCCACGGCAGGCTGAACGCAACCAGTAACGGCAAGTAGTACCACCACGGGGCGTCATGCTGGGCATCGTCCCCGGCAAAACGGCGGATGTGTTCGTGCCAGAAGAAGAACCGCCAGTAATCGGACTCCTGGCCATGCACCGCCAAGGCCCACGGCAAGCTGACGGCGATGGCCACGACAATCGCCAGCGGCCCGTAGATCAGCAGCTCACGCCAGCGTTTTTGCCAGAGTATCCAGGGCAGGGCGATCAACACCGGCAATAACCAGGCGAGGAAACCCTTGGTCATGAACCCCATGCCGCAGGCCAGTCCCAGCACGGCCCAACTGATCAGGCGTTGGGTGCGGTCGACGCTGTCCAGCGCAAACCACAAAGCGACCAGACTCAAATTGACCCAGAACGTGAATTGCGGATCGAGATTGGCGTAGCCCGCCGCGCCGGCGATGACGGTGAGACTCATGTACAACAGCGCACAGGCAAAACTCTTGCGTGGATCGTTCCACATCCGGCGAGCGATGAGGTAACACAACAACACACTCAGCCCGGTGCTCAGGGCGGAGGCAAACCGCACGCCGAACAGGTTCTGGCCAAACAGTGCCTGGCTGGCGGCGATCATCCAGTAGCCGGCCGCGGGTTTTTCGAAATAACGCAAACTCATGAAATGCGGCGACACCCAGTTGCCGCTCAGGAGCATGTCCTGGCTGATCTGGGCGTAGCGGGTTTCGTCGGGAATCCATAAGCCATGGCTGCCCAGCGGCAGCAGATACGCCAGAGAGAAGATGACCAGCAACAACGGCAATGCCCAGCGCTTGCTCATACGCCTTGCACTCCCAACCAGCCTTCGCGTCCTTCGAGTGCGCCACGCAGCACCCGGCCGACCGGCAAGGTGTCGGGGGCCTCGGGCAGCAGATCGCCCAAGGGTTGAAAACGGATGTTTCGCTGGCGCGCATCGGCCAGCAGTTGACGAAAATCGTTGGCCATCAGAATCCCTTCTACTTCGGCATGAATCGTGTAGACGTTGAGTTTTTCGGGGCTGAAGCGATCAAGAATGAAGGCGTTGAAGTCCTTGGCCGCCACGTTGGGGCCGACCACCTCATCGAACGTCGGCAGGTCCACCGGAATCTGCGGCGCACCCAAACCACCATCGGCCAATCGCGGTCGGAACAGGCTCTGGCCCCGGCAATCGCTGTTGTAGCGAAAGCTGAACGCCTGCTTGGCCTCGATCACGCGCTCGTCCGCCCGCCACCCGGCGGACGCCGAGCATTCGACGTTTTGCCCGAGGATGTCGGCGAGGGTGTCGACGCCCCGACGAAGGTGCTCGATCAGCTGCTTGTCACTCCAGCGTCCGGCATTGGCCTGCCAGCCGTGGTGATCCCAGGCGTGCAGGCCGACTTCATGCCCGGCTGCCACGGTTTGACGCATCAAATGCCCAAGATCACGGCCGATCGGTTTACCGGGCCACGCGGTGCCGGCCAGCAAGATGTCCCAGCCGTACAGGCCGGCCGCGTTGGAACGGAGCATTTTCCAGAGAAATTGCGGGCGGATCAGGCGCCATAAATGACGCCCCATGTTGTCCGGCCCGACACTGAAGAAAAACGTCGCCTTGACCTGCGCTTCATCGAGGATTTCCAGCAGCCGCGGCACCCCCTCACGGGTGCCTCGGTAAGTGTCGACATCAATCCGCAGACCTGCCCGCATCAGCGCTTGTCCGCGATTTCGAGCATGGCTTCACGCAGGAAGAAATCCAGCGTATTGCCGATGGTCTCGCTCATTTCAACCGTTGGGGTCCAGTCCAGCAGGCGCTTGGCGTTGGCGATGCTCGGTTTGCGGTGCGAAACGTCCTGATAACCGGTGCCGTAGAACGCTTTGCTTTCGACATCGCGGAACCCGGCGAACGGCGGGAAGTTGTCGCGCAACGGATGCGCTTCGAACTGACGCAGCAGCTCTTCGCCCAACTGGCGGATGCTGGCTTCGTTGTCCGGGTTGCCGATGTTGATGATCTGGCCGTTGCAGGCGTCGTTGTCGTTGTCGATGATCCGCGCCAGGGCTTCTACGCCGTCGGCAATGTCGGTGAAGCAGCGTTTTTGCTCACCACCATCGAACAGGCGAATCGGCGTGCCTTCCACCAGGTTGAGGATCAGCTGGGTGATCGCCCGGGAACTGCCGATACGCGCCGAGTCCAGGCGGTCGAGGCGTGGGCCCATCCAGTTGAAGGGACGGAACAACGTGAAATTCAGGCCTTTCTGGCCGTAGGCCCAGATCACTCGGTCGAGCAGTTGCTTGGAGATCGAGTAGATCCAGCGCTGTTTGTTGATCGGACCGACGATGAGGTTGGAGGTGTCTTCGTCGAAGTTCTGGTCCTGGCACATGCCATAGACTTCCGAGGTCGACGGGAAGATCACGCGTTTGTTGTATTTGACGCAGTAACGAACCAGTTTCAGGTTCTCTTCAAAGTCCAGCTCGAACACCCGCAGCGGGTTGCGGGTGTACTCGATCGGTGTGGCGATCGCGACCAGTGGCAGGACCACGTCGCACTTCTTGATGTGGTATTCGATCCACTCGGAGTGGATGCTGATGTCGCCTTCGACGAAGTGGAAATTCGGATGGCTGCGCAGGCGCTCGATGGCATCCGAACCGATGTCCAGGCCATACACCTCGTATCGGTCGTCGCGCAGCAGGCGCTCGGACAGGTGATTGCCGATGAAGCCGTTGACGCCGAGGATCAGCACGCGGGTGCGACGCGGGGCGCGACCGGACTCGGCGCCACGCAGTACGGAACCGTCCACCAGGCCCAGTTCGTTGGCCAGTTGCGGACCACTGAGGTACAGGCCGTTGTCGTTGCGCTGGCCGGCGGTGATCACCAGGGAATCTTCGCCGCAGGCGATACGCAGGGGGTCGACACTGATGACGCGACCAGGCGCTTGACCTTCATTGCCTTGGGCAACTTCTGCGTTCCAGACAATCAGCTTGTGTTCGCCCACGGCGCAGAAAGCACCCGGGTACGGCTGGGTAACGGCGCGAACCAGATTGAACAGTTCTTCCGCCGGTTTGCTCCAGACCAGTTTGCCGTCGGCTGGCGTGCGACGGCCAAAGACCGTGGCTTTGGACTCGTCCTGTGGGGTTTCGTTGACTTTGCCCTGAAGCAACGCCGGTAGCGTGTCACGCAGCAAGTCGGTAGCGGCCAGACGCAATTTTCCGTGCAGGCTCAGCGCCGTGTCGCTGCGCTCGATCGCCACCTTTTTCTGGGCGAGGATTGCGCCGGCATCGGCCCGTTTGACCATGCGGTGCAGGGTGACGCCGGTTTCGGTTTCACCGTTGACCAGCACCCAGTTGGCCGGCGCACGACCACGGTAACGCGGCAACAACGAACCGTGCAGGTTGAAGGCGCCTTTGCTGGCAGTGGCCAACAGCGGCTCGCTCAACAGGTTGCGGTAGTAGAACGAGAACAGGTAATCCGGGTTGAGTTTGCTGATGCGCTCGATCCACAGCGGGTGGTTGGCATCTTCCGGGGCGTGCACCGGGATGCCCTTGCGTGCGCACAGTTGCGCAACGGAGCCGTAGAACGCGTTTTCCTTCGGATCATCAGGGTGAGTAAACACGGCGGCAATATCAAAGCCCGAGTTGAGCAGGGATTCGATGCCGGCACAGCCAATATCGTGATAGGCGAAGACAACAGCTTTTGCACTCATGAGTGAACCTGATCTGAAGAAATGGAGGTGAGACCGTCAACGGTGACAACGGGAGCGGGGGCTGCGGGTTGGTTACGCAGGACTTTTTCAATAAAGAACCGGGGGCGGGCGCGAACGTCGCCGTACATGCGTCCCAGGTACTCGCCCAACAGGCCCATGCCGATGAACTGGCCACCGGTGAAGATGAACAGCACGGCGAACAGCACGAATGTCCCGTCGCCGGCCCAATGGGCGCCGAAGGCCAGGCGCAGCACAATCAGCGTAATGGCGAACAGCACGCCGAGGGCCGCCATGCCAAAGCCGACGATGCTCAGCAAACGCAGGGGCGTGGTGGTCATGCAGGTGATCAGGTCGAACATCAGATTGATCAGGCGCATGGGGCTGTACTTCGATTCCCCGTGTTCGCGCTCGGCGTGGGGCACGAGGATTTCCGTGGTGTGCCGGGCGAAGCTGTTGGCGAGGATCGGGATGAAGGTGCTGCGTTCACGGCAGGCGAGCATGGCGTCGACAATGGTTCGCCGGTAAGCGCGGAGCATGCAGCCGTAGTCGGTCATGGCGACGCCGGTTGAGCGCTGCACGGCCAGATTGATCAGCTTTGACGGCCAACGGCGCAGTGCCGAGTCTTGACGGTTGTTGCGCACGGTGGCGACCACGTCATAACCCAGCTCGGCCTGAGCCACTAACCGCGGAATCTCTTCGGGAGGGTTTTGCAGGTCGGCGTCGAGGGTAATAATCACATCACCTTTGCACTGCTCGAAACCGGCCATGATTGCCGCGTGCTGGCCGTAGTTGCGGTTGAGAATGACCGCCACCACCGAGCTGCACTCGCGATGGGCGGCCTCTTCGAGGATTTGCGCCGAGTTGTCGCGGCTGCCGTCGTCCACCAACACAATCTCGTAGTCATGGTGCAATTGCTGACATGCCGCTTCAGTACGCCGGAGCAACTCGGGCAGGCTGTCTTGCTCGTTGTAGACCGGGATGACGATTGACACGCAACGGATCGGGTAAGGTTTCACAGGCTTGAGTCCATAACGTTTTCAATAGCGCCGACCACACGATCGACGTCATCGGTGGTCATGTCGGGGAATAACGGAATCGAGCACAGCCGTGCCGAGTTCCATTCAGTGTTGGGCAGATAGATGTTGGGGAAGCGCTGGCGGTAGTAGGTGTGGAGGTGAGTGGCGATGAAGTGAATGCCGGTGCCGATGTTCTGCGCTTGCAGGGCCTTCATGAACGCTTCACGGTCCATTCCGCAGCGCTCGGTGTCGATACGCAGGATGAACAAGTGCCAGGCGTGCTGCTGCGCATACGCCGGAAGGGCCAGGGGTTGCACCGGCAAACCTTCCAGTCGCTGCAAATAAGTGCCGGCCAGCTCCGTGCGTTTGGCGTTGATTTCGTCCAGTCGCTTCAGCTGCACCAGGGCGATGGCGGCATTGATGTCGGCCAGGTTGTACTTGAAGCCGGGCTCCATGACCTGAGCCTGAGGTTTGCGGCCGTGGGTCAGGCGGTCATAGGCATCGACACCGAGGCCATGGAACTTGAGCATGCGCACACGACTGGCCAGGGCTTCATCGTCACTGACAAACATGGCGCCCTCGGCGCAGGTCATGTTCTTGATCGCGTGGAACGAGAAGATCGCCGTGCCTTTCGCGCCGACATGACGACCTTTGTAGAAGGTGCCTGCGGCGTGAGCGGCATCTTCGATGACGGGGATGCCGTGTTTGTCGGCCAACGCATAAAGCGGATCGAGATCGAACGCCGCGCCAGCGTAATGCACTGGAATGATGGCTTTGGTGCGCGGCGTGATCGCTGCTTCGATGCTGGCCAGGTCACTCATCAGCGTGTCGCGATCAACGTCGACGAACACCGGTGTCGCGCCCAACAGGCAGATCATGTTGGCAGTGGACACCCAGGTCTGCGACGGCGTGATGACTTCATCGCCCGGACCAATTCCCAGTGCCAGTAAAGTAATGTGCATCCCGCCGGTGGCCGAGGACAGTGCCACGGCATGACGGCATCCCACGTAGTTGGCGAATTGCTCTTCCAGTTCCTGGTTTTTCGGCCCGGTAGTGATCCAGCCAGAGCGCAATACTTGCTCTACGGCGGCAATTTCTTCATCGCCGATACTGGGGCGGGAGAAGGGGAGAAAAGCCTGACTCATGGACACCTCGGGGCTGAAGAGTGAATAGCCTGTGAGGCTAAAAAAATTTTGGATCCATTGCAAGCGTAGACGCTAAAACAAAAGCTGCATCAATTACTTACTCGAAATACCTGACGATTTAGATAGGTTGACATTTTTTGCGATGGTCGGCAGGTTGGTCCCTCGCAAAGAGACAGGCCGGATCCATTGAGGTTATTCCCGATTTTGTGAAAGGAACATGAAAAACCGGTCGGCGAATCGTTTATCTGGATGTCATACAGCCACTGTTCAGGCTTCTGCCGCTCATCGAGTTTTCTAGTAAGAAGTCCTACAGAAGTGTCCCGCTTTACATGAAGGATGTTTCAATCCTTAGTTGTTTAATGAACTGTTTCCACTGAAGGCCGTTTCGTTTGATCGACTTACCCGCTACCGACTCAACTCCCTCAAAGACCAATCCGTTGACCCTGTATCTGGCGCGTCTGGCGCCCTCCAGCCAACTGACCATGCGTTATGTTTTGCAGGACGCCGCTGACCGGTTGGGCTTCGAAGACATGAACGTCGAGGAAATTCCCTGGCACAACCTGCAACCTGAAGATGTCATCGCACTGGTGGCAGCCTTGCGCACGGATGGCTACGCGCCGAACACCTCTTCGCTTTACGTCAACGCGGTACGCGGGGTGATGAACGAGGCGTGGCGCATGAGCCTGATCAGTCAGGAACACTTGCTGAAAATGCGTTCGGTGAAAGGGATTGCCGGCACGCGATTGTCCCAGGGGCGAAACCTCAGGCGCACGCTGATCCAGGAATTGATGGCGGTCTGCGCCGCCGATCCACGGCCACAAGGGTTGAGGGATGCGGCGATCATCGGGATTTTGTATGGCTCGGGCATGCGCAAATCGGAATCGGTCAACCTGGACCTGAACCAGGTCGATTTCACCGAGCGCAGCCTTCGTGTGACCGCCAAGGGCAACAAGCAATTGATCAAGTACGCACCGGCCTGGGCGTTCGCCAAACTCAATGACTGGCTGGAACTGCGGCGCTCGCTACTGAAGGAGGGTGAAGTGGACGATTCGTTCCTGTTCAACCGCATCCGCCGCGGCAGCCACATCACCCGCGAACGCATCACCAAACATGCGATCTATTACATCGCCCGACAGCGGGGCGCGCAGGTCGGGGTGAAAATCATGCCGCATGATTTCCGACGTTCGTTCATTACCCGAGTGATTGAGGAATATGACTTGTCGATCGCCCAGAAACTCGCCCATCACAGCAACATCCAGACCACGGCCAACTACGATGTGCGCGATGACAACGAACGGCGTCGGGCCGTGGACCGGTTCGATCTTTGATGGACGGGGTTCAGGATTCGCTCAGTACGTGGGCATGGCCGATCGTCGAGACGTGAACCGCACTGCCGGCGGGTGGCGCATACAGGCCTGAACTGCGCACCATCAATGATCGACCAGACTGTTGCCCGGAAGCCAAAGCCTCCAGTTCCACCGTCAACGTGCAGGTATTGCCGCTGAAATCCCGCTCGGTCACGACGGCACGACACCCGGCAGCCTCGGTTGGGCTGGGCTGGATGCTGACGAGTTGCAATTGTTCGGGACGCAGCATGATCTGCGCCGATTTGTTGTTCCGGTGATTGTTCACCGGTATGCGACCGAGATCGCAATGGGCCCAGCCGGCTTCGATTCTGGCGGGCATGACCACGGCATCCCCCAGAAACAGCGCGGTTTGTTCATCCTCGGGGTAGCGGTAAAGATCCAGCGGATGGCCTGACTGCACCAGCCGACCATCGCGCATTACCGCCAGCTGATCGGCAAACGACAAGGCTTCACTCTGGTCATGGGTGACCAGAATGGTGGTCACGCCGGCGTCGGACAGCAGCCGTGCGACCATTTTGCGCATGGCGCCTCGAAGTCCGGTGTCGAGGGCCGAAAACGGCTCGTCCAGCAACATCAAGCGCGGCTGTTGCGCCAACGCCCGCGCCAGCGCCACGCGCTGTTGCTGGCCGCCGGAGAGTTCATGGGGCCAACGATTGGCCATGTTCGCATCCAGCGCCACGCTGTCCATCAACTCTGCGACTCTCTCCTGTTTTGCACCGCCCTTGATCGAAAGCCCGAAACCGATGTTGGCGGCCACGGTCATGTGCGGGAACAGCGCGCCGTCCTGTGGAACATAACCAATCAAACGCTGATGCGCCGGGACTTCGTGGGTGTCGTCGACGAGCGTTTGGCCATTGAGTGATAGTCGGCCTGCATCCGGGAATTCGAAGCCGGCAATCATCCGCAACAGCGTGGTTTTTCCTGAGCCGGACGGGCCGACGATGACCGTTCGGCTGCCCGTTGGCACCGACAGGTTGATGCTCTCCAGCGCTTTATGGGCGCCGTAGGACTTGGAAATGGAATGGAGTTCAAGAGCGTTCATCGGCCAGCCGTTCGTTTGGATTGGTGATAAAGAAGTCCGGTCAAGGGAAGCGACAGCAAAATCATCAGCAAGGCATAGGGCGCAGCCGCGGCGTAGTCGATTTCGCTGGTCATGGCCCAGAATCCGGTGGCCAGGGTGCGTGTGCCGTTGGGGGCGAGCAGCAGGGTGGCGGTCAACTCATTGGTGATCGCCAGGAACACCAGTGCGGCGCCAGCGGCAGCACCAGGCGCGGCCAGGCGCAGGGTGATCAGCCACAATGCCCGGGCGGGGGAGCGGCCGAGGCTGCGGGCCATGTTTTCCAGCTCCACCGGCGCCTGTGCGATCCCGGCGCGCAAACTCACCAGGGCGCGGGGCAAAAACATCAGCAGGTACGCCAGCAGCACCGTGATGGTCGTCTGGTAAATCGGCCGGGCGAAATGGATGGTGACGGTCACCAATGCCAGGGCCACGACGATCCCGGGCAACGAACTGGTGATGTAGTTGCAGCTTTCCAGTACACGTTGCAACCGGCCCGGAGAGCGAATCGACAGCCAGGCAATCGGAATGGCGGCGCAGGTGGTGAGGGCTGCACCCGCAAGGCCGAGCAGCAGCGTCTGTTCCAGCGCCGGCAGAAGTTCGTCCATCTGCCAGACTTGCGTACCGCCGGCGATCAGCCAATTACCCAAGGTCACCAGTGGCACCCCCAGCGCCAGCGCACAGGTCGCGACCTGCACGGTCAGGGCGAGGAGTGTGGTTCCAGATTTCAGGCGCACCACTCGCTGTTCGCGAGCGCTTCCCGACCCGACCCGGGCGTAACGCGCCGTGCCGCGAGCGGCCGATTCTGCGGTCAGCATCACCAGGCAACACAGGGCGAGCACGCTGGCCAGCATGTTGGCGGCGGGGCCGTTGAAGGTGGATTTGAACTGATCGAAGATGGCCGTGGTGAAGGTGTCGAAGCGGATCATCGCGTACAGGCCATATTCGGCCAGCAAGTGCAGGCCCACCAGCAATGCGCCGCCACAGATGGCCAGGCGCAGTTGCGGCAGCACCACGCGGAAAAATATCGCCCAGGGTTTTAGCCCCAGCGATTCGGCAACGTCTTCGATGGCCGGATCGAGCCGGCGCAGCGTCGCAGCAATCGGCAGGTAGAGGAACGGGAAGTAGGCGATGACCGAGACCAGAACCCCGGCAAACAGCCCGTGAATCGGTGGGACCAGACTGACCCACGCATAGCTGTGAACGAACGCCGGCACCGCCAGCGGCGCGGTCGCCAACAACGACCACCAGCGCCGCCCCGGCAGGTTGGTGCGCTCGGTGAGCCAGGCCAGAGACAGGCCTAACGTGACGCACAACGGAATCGTGATCACCACCAATAAAACGGTGTTGATCAACAGTTCAGCGACCCGCGGCCGGAATACCAGCGGCACAAGGGTCGCCCAGCCTGTCTGAAACGATACGCCGATGACGAAGGCAATCGGCAGCAGCGACAACAGCGACACCAGCACCGACAAACTGATCACCCACGCGCCACCACGCCCCGCGAAGAGGCCGCGGGATCGTCGTCGCAAGTTCGCGGGTATCGCCTCGGCGACGCCCGCTGGCAAGGTTTCAGGCATCAATTAGAGCAGTCCCGCCTGAGTCATCAACTCCACGGCTTTTTTACTGTCGAGTTTTGAAGCATCGACTGTCGGCGCGTCGAGTTGCTGCAAAGGCACCAGTTTTGGATTGGATTCAGCGTTTTTGCCCACGGCGTATTCAAACGATTTGCCGGTTTTGAGGATGGCCTGGCCATCTTTGCCGGTAATCCATTTGAGGAACGCCTGGGCTTGTTCCTTGTGTTTGCTGGACGCCAGCACGCCGCCGCCGGAGACGCTGACAAACGCGCCCGGATCCTTGTGCTTGAAGTAGTGCAGGGCGGTGTTCTTGCTGTTTTCGCCGGTTTTGGCCTGGTCGCCGAAGCTGTAATAGTGGTAGATCACGCCGCTGTCGACCTGCCCGGCGTTGACCGCTTTCAGTACCGCACTGTTGCCGCGATAGATCGTGGCATTGGCCTTCAACCCTTTGAGCCATTCCAGCGTGGCGGCTTCACCCTTGAGTTCCAGCACGGCGGCGACGATGGCCTGGAAGTCGGCACCGGCCGGTGATGCGCCCCAGCGGCCTTTCCAGTTCGGGCCAGCGAGGTCCATCAGCGATTTGGGCAGTTCGGCTTCGGGCAGTTTGCTCGGGTTATAGACAAACACCGTGGAGCGCGCGGCGATCCCCACCCATTTGCCATGGGCCGGGCGGTAAGCATTGCCGACCTGTTCCAGGGTGGCCGGCGCAACCGGCGCAAACAGCCCCGCGTTGTCGACCAGCACCATGGCCGGGGAGTTTTCGGTCAGGAACACGTCGGCCGGGGAGGCAGCGCCTTCCTGCACGATCTGATTGCCCATCTCGGTGTCGTCGCCATTGCGCACGGTGACCTTGATCCCGGTTTCCTTGGTAAAGCCCTCGATCCAGGATTTGGTCAGGCTTTCGTGCTGGGCGTTGTAGACCACAATGCCATCGGCCTCAGCTGCATATACGTGGCCGGCGCTCAGCAGAGCGGTGGCCAGCAGTGCGGTTTTCAGGAAAGAGGGAAAATGGGCATTCATGCGTCGGCAGCTCCTGTTTTTTTAATCGTGCGCGCAGATTCGACAGCGTCGACGAGGTAGGTCGTCGATGAGTGTAGATCAATACGAATGATTTGCATGTTTAAGACGCGGCGAATGTAGTGCCTGAAATGAGAAAAAAACGTCAATTTAATCGTTAATTCCTGTCATTTGGCGTGTGGGCTCGGGTACCGAGACAGTCACTCGCGAGCCGTTGCCTGGAGCGCTGTGCACGGTGATGTGGCCACCGAGTGTTTCGACAATGCGTTTGCAATGGGCAAAGCCCAGCCCGAACGAAGATGTTTGTGAGCGAGCTGCATCGGCGCGAAAGAACACCTGGCCCAGTTGCTTGAGTTCATCGGCGGACATGCCCACGCCGTTGTCACAAATGTCGATTGTGAAGCCAGTGCCTGGGTGGTGCGCAACGAGTACATTAATTTCACCGCCAGGGGCGGTGTACTTGATGGCATTGTCCAGCAGGTTACCGATGACCACTTCCCACTGTTCCTGAGTGCCCATCACCCGGCCCCCGACATCGTCGAGCGACCGTAGGGAGAGATTGAGCTGCTTTTGTTCCGCCGCTTTACGCCAACGCTCGACGGCATCGAATACGTTGTCATTCAGCACGCTCGACTGCCCGGCTGTGTCTGCGGTGCCTTCCAGTTCTGCCAGGTTCAGCAGGCCGAGTGACAGGCGTTTGAGCACTTGCATTTCGGCCAGCACATCACGGCAGGTCTGTTCGTAGTCTTCGGCCTGTCGGGGCCGGGTCAGAATCACCTCCAGTGCCGAGGTCACCGCAGCGATCGGCGTCTTGAGTTCATGGGAGGCGTTGGCGATAAACAGCCGTTGGCGCTCCAACACCTCCTGGACTGCCGTTTCCATTTGCGCATAGCTGTCGAACAGCAGTTTTTCTTCCGCCGAATGCGGCTCGAACACCACTCGACGGGTGAACTCCGGCGGCTTCAAGGTGCGCAGTTGTCGGGCGAAGCTGCGCAGGTTTCGGGTGGAGAACGACACAACGAAAAAACTGCCGAGCGTGGTCAGCAGCAGTATTCCCGATGCGGCAAGCGCCACCACGCGTTTGAAGGCGGCGACTGCATCAAGTACCGGTTGTGCGTTGGTAGCCACCAGCAACTTGGCCTTCATCGCCCCCTCGGGGCTATTGCGCTCAAGGTCGCCGATCTGCGCAATCCATTTTTCATAACCGACGTCGAACAGGAACGTCTCTTCGCCGTCCGCCCGAACCTGATTCATGGCGCGGCGAAGTGCTTCGCGCATGGGCGGAGTCGGGCCTTGAGAGTCTTGCAGCAGCGCCCCGGATATCGATGACAGTGCGAAGTACATGTCGTGATCGTGATCCAGTTCCGAGGCAAACTCGCCATGGCGCTGATAGACCAGATCACCGTCTTCGACACTGATCAATGATTCGATGACATCCGACTGGGTATCGAGATGGTGACGCAATTCATCGAGGCGGGTGGTTTGCACCCAATGACTCAGCCACACAAACCCGATCAGTAACACGCACGCCTGCACCAGGAACAAGGTGATGGCAATTTTTATGTTGAGTGCCAGGCTACGCCACACGAAGGATCAACCCCTTGCCGCGAATGGTTTCAATCTCGACGTTGGCACCTGTCAGCTTGCGCCGCAGACGATTGAGCAGAACGTCCAGGCTGTTGCTGTCCGGCTCGCTGTCAAAAGGATAGAGCAGCCCCAGCAAAACCGTGCGGGTCTGCAACTGATTGGCCTTGCCGGCCAAAGCCACCAGCAGATCGTATTCCATGCCCGTCAGTACCAGCGGTCGGTCACCGATGCTGACCCGCAACGTGTCGAGTTCGATGTTCAGATTGCCCAAAGACAGCAATCTCGAGCCTCGGGCGATCGAGCGTCGATAGAGCGCATTCAAGCGCGACACCAGTTCGATCATTTCGAACGGTTTGGTCAGATAATCGTCGGCGCCGCGATCCAGTCCCTGAACCCGATCCGCCACTTCACTTCGGGCGGTGACCATGATCACTGGCACCTCGTTGCCCATGCCGCGCAGTTCCTTCAGCACGTCCAGGCCCGATCTGTGCGGCAGCATCCAATCCAGCACCAGTACGTCGTATTCGCTCGATTGCGCGTAGTACAACGCCTCTTTGCCGTCCCTGGCCAGGTCCACCACCCAGCCTTCTTCCTCAAGCCCACGCTTGATGCTGTTGCCCAGCAAAACATTGTCTTCAGCCACCAGAACTTTCATCACTCGCTCCCTGTCCGGGCGTTGCAGAGGAGGGCATTCATTGCATGTCCGCCACGCGCTGGCAAGCCATCGCGCAACAACGTGGCTTCGTTAACAAGCGGTTCATTTTCACCTCTTTAGACTGCCCGGCAGTGGTGAACGATGATCCTGTGGGTTCGGTTCGCTTTTCAATTTCTCACCTGGACTTCCCTTATGAGCCTTTCCAGTCGACGTCTGTCGTTCATCTTCCTGACGGTGCTATTGGCCTGTCTGGTGGCCGCGACATTTTCCAGCCTGGCCACCCATGTGCGTTTCGGACTGGAGTTTCGCGGTGGTTACGAGATTTATTACGTTGTAAACCCGGCGCCGGGCAAAACCCAGGTTTCCAAGGATGACCTTTTGCAAACGGTCGCGATCCTGAGTAAGCGCGCCGATAGCATCGGCATTACCGAGCCGGACATCCGGGTTGAAGGCGCCAACCACATTCGGGTCAAACTGGCCGGCCTGACGTCTGCCGAGGAGTCGCGTTCCCTGCTCGGCAGCGCTCAGGGACTGCCCACCCAATTGACGGAGAAATACACCCAGACCGTCGGCAGCGTGCTGGGCAAGACGGCTCTGGCGGAAACGGTACAAGCGGGGTTGATCGGTATCGCCTGTATTTTCCTGCTGCTGGTGGGTCTGTATCGCATCGCCGGTTTGCTTGCCGCGTTTTGTACGGTGGTCTACCTCTGGGTATTGCTGATTGTATTCACGGCATCGGGGGCGACCTTATCGCTGTCGGCGGTGGTCGCGTTCGTGCTGGGCATTGGCATGGCGGCAGACGCCAGCATCATCTGTCTGGAGCGCGTTCGTGAAGAACTCGGCCTCGGTCGGTCATTGCGCGAGGCCGTGCAAAACGGTTTCAACGGCTCGCTGCCGACAATTCGCGACGCGAACCTGGTGACCGCACTGGCCATGATCGCCCTGTTTGCGGCGGGCATTGGCCCGATCCAGGGCTTTGCGCTGACGATGCTGGTGAGCATCGTGATCAGCATCGCCACCAACTTCTTCCTGGTTCGGCGGCTAGTACTGTGGCTGGCCGATACTCAATGGGTCAGCCAGCGCTGGTTGATCGGCAAGGGCAAATCACCCGCGACCACAGCCCGCAGTTTCAACTTCATTGGCCTGGGCAAAACAGCGATTTTTGTGTCATTGCTGACCATCGTCGCCGGATCGCTGTACTACCGTGCTCACGGTCTGAACCTGGACATCGATTTCACCGCAGGCACCGCGCTGGACATCGACGTTGACCGGGCGATTACTCAGCAAACGGCCACCCAAATCATGACCGAGGCGGGCACCATACCGGCCACGGTGGCTGTAGGCGGCGCCCAGAATCAACACATCGCCGTGCGCTTCGATGAAGTGCTCAAACCGGCTGATCTGAAGCAAATCATTGCTGCATTCAAAGGCAAGTACCAGAGCGTCGAATACGAAGAGAACACCGCGGACCCTGGCGTAGCGCGAGACTTCGCTACCCGGGCGATCTATGCCGTGATTGCGGCGTTCGCCAGTATCGCGATTTACATCGGCCTGCGCTTTTCCTGGGCCATCGCCCTGGCGACACTGCTGCCGATCGTTCAGGATATTCTGATCGTCTCGGCGATATTTTCGCTGTTCAAGTTTGAGGTCGACGTCACCTACATCGCGGCCCTATTGACGATTATCGGCTACTCGCTGAACGACAAAATCGTGATTTTCGGGCGCATCGTCGAGAATGTGAAAAAATCCCCGCCCGGCGATCCAGTGTCCTTGTGGCGTTTGATCAACTTGAGTATCCGCCAGACCCTGGGGCGTTCGCTGTACACCGTGCTGACGGTAGTGATGGCGTCGACCTGCCTTTATTTGTTCGCGTGTGAGCCGTTGCAAATGTTTTCGCTGGCACTTGTGCTGGGGCTGATATCAGGTGCAGCGTCGTCAATTTTCATCTCCAGTGCGATCTGGCTGACCCTGTCGCGCCGCCAGCTATGGCCGGCCAAGGCTGGCTCACCCTTGAAGATCAATCCTCGGTCTGTCCCGCACCTGGCATCAACGCCGTTCCTTGGCGCGCTGCTGGCGGTGTGTATGGTTGGTGTGGGCGGGTGGTTCTGGATTCCCGCCCAGGCAACGGCAGGCAAGTCGGCGCTCAGTATGTCGACCGATACGGGTTCCCTGGGAGACTTGTCGAGTTTCCGGCAAATCACTGTGGACACCGCCCGATTAGTGGATGCAGGAGATATGAAGGCAGCCAAGGCCCGGATCACTGACCTGGAAACCGCCTGGGATCAGGCCGAAGAAACCTTGCAACCCAAGTCTCCGGCTAACTGGACCTCCGTCGACAAGTCAATAGACCGCGCGCTGTCGCAATTGCGTTCGGGTAAGCCAGATCCGGCAGCCTGTGCAGAGGCGTTGAAAACCCTGCTGGCGAAGCTGGAAAACAAGCAGAGCAGTGCCGCCCCCCCAGTGGTGGCCGCGACCGCGGGGTCCATGGGCGATTTGTCTTACCTGAAGGTCATTCTGTCCGACACTCAACAGCTGCTCGCCAGCGGCGACATGAAAGGTGCCCGCGCACGGATCACCGACCTGGAGAGTGCCTGGGATCAGGCCGAGGAAAAATTGCGTGCGATCGATCCTGAAGGCTGGACCTCGATCGACAAGTCATTGGACCGGGCATTGAAGCAGGTCAGGACGGGGTCGCCGGACCTGGCAGCCTGCACCGAGGCGCTGGATACCTTGTCGACGAAAATCACCAGACAAAGCGCGCACTGACAGTTTGTTAAACCCGAATGAATCGAGAGGCCCAAGGGCCTCTCTTTTTTGCCGGTCTTGTCAGGGGCGGATTTGCGGGAAAATCAGAATCTCCAGATTGCCGCGCTCATAACGCTTGCCATCGATAGGCAACAACTCGACTTCTTGCACTTCCTGGACACTGTTGACCCGCATCACCACGCCGACCGCGCCTTTTTTGCGGGCCTCGGTCATCCATTGGCCGACACTGTCCTTGGTCACTTTTCTTGATTCCATCGCGGGATCGTCGAGGCCGTACTTCAACTCGCCGACAGTGTTGTAAAGAGCGATCTGCGGCCGCTTCAGGCGCCAGGACAAGGCCGATGCCGCACCCAAATCGTTACTGAGCAGCGAGGTCGTCTGGCTCAAGGCATCCAGATGCTCGGCAATGAACTGATCAGGCATCTTGCTATCGACGATCTGGCTGGGCATCGCCGCCGGCAGCAACGCAACCAGCAGCCAGATACCCAACGCCGGCGCTCCCCAGAACACCAATGGACGCAGGACTTGCAAGGCATTGGCGATAATCCAGCCGACCAACACGATAAACACCAGGGACAAACTGAACATCTCGGTGTTTTCATAGACCTCTTTGGTGGCCTGCAGATACAACAAGGCGATCAGGGCACACGTGGCGATGACGGTGTTAAGCACGCCGTTGATGCGAATCGCGCGCCCTCGTGCCTGGTTCAGCAGCGTCATCAGTGCGTGACCCATCAGCAACGCCAAGGGCAACAGGCACGGCATGATGTAGGTCGGTAATTTGCCACTGCTCAGGCTGAAGAACCCCAGTGGCAACAGCAGCCAGAGCAACAGGAAGCCGATCGCTGGCTGGCGCTTTTGCTGCCAGGCCTGGACGAATGTCGTGGGCAACAACGCAGCCCATGGCAGAGTCGACACGACCAGCAGCGGCAGGTAGAACCACCACGGACGAGCGTGTTGAGCATCATCGGCAGCGAAACGGCGAATGTGTTCGTTCCAGAAGAAAAACCGCCAGAAATCCGGTTCCTGATGGTGGATTGCGAGCGCCCACGGCAGACAAACCACCATGGCGACAAGCACCGCCAACGGCCCGTAGCGCAACAGCTCACCCATGCGTCGTTGCCAGAGCATGTAGGGCAGGGCGATCAACGCCGGTAGTAGCCACGCCAGAAAGCCCTTGGTCATGAAACCCATCCCACAGGCAACGCCCAACAGCGCCCAGGCGCCGAGGCGACGACTCAAAGAACGGCTATCAATGGCGAACCACAGCGAGACCAGACTCAGGTTGGCCCAGAGCGTGAATTGCGGATCGAGGTTGGCATATCCGGCCTGACCGGCGATCAGCCCGAAACTCATATACAGCATTGCGCAGGCAACGCTTTTGCGCCGCTCGCCCCATAAGCGGCTGGCCATCAGGTACGTCAGCCAGACACTCAGTCCGGTGCTCAGTGCCGAGACGATACGCACCCCGAACAGGTTGTCGCCAAAAATAGCCTGCGCGATGGCGATCATCCAGTACCCGGCGATCGGCTTCTCGAAGTAGCGAATGCCCATGAAATGCGGGGAGGTCCAGTTCCCGCTCAACAGCATTTCCTGGCTGATCTGGCCATAACGGGTTTCGTCTGGCGTCCACAGTCCATGGGACATCAGGGGCAAGAGATAAAACAGCAAAAACGCCAGCAGCAACGCAGGTAGGGCCCAGCGTTCGGTGAGGGTGGAGGTCTGGACCGCGGGGCGCAGTAAATCGTCAGCAGCGTAGGGCCGCAAGTTATCAGGTGTCATGATTCGACCTTGGCGCAGCAGAGGTTGCTCGGAGGGGGGACGTGCGCAGGGCATTTCAGCGTGCGCGGAACTTTATCTATGTCGTCAATCAATACTGATCCGAACTGCAAACATCAGATCATGTATTTGTTAGTTGCGACGAGCGCTGCGCGCTTTTATCGAGGGCGGCTCATCAAGACTGCAAGCTTATTACTTGGTCCGCGGGTCGTTAAATAAGGAGTGCCAATCACCGGCATTAAGTATGCCGAGTACTTGCAACTGACCATTGGCATCAATGCGAACAAATAACGAACTGCCATACTCACTCGAAGCCGCGTGTTTAAAACCGGTCTGGGCTTCGAAATCGCTGATGCAACCGCTGTGCGTCACCAGCACCAGATTGTGCTGGGCACGCTTGTGCGCCACCACATCATTACGCAGGGTTTTGCCACAGCTGGCCAACCATTCCTGGGTCATTGCGTCTTTGCCAAACATGGAATGCGAGGTTTGTGCCGTACGGGTGACCGGGCTGCTCAAGACATCGGTCTGGTCCATACCCAGGCGCTGGAACCCTTGACCCACGGCCGCGGCGGCATCGCTGCCGACTCGGGTAATGCCGTCGGCCGGGCCCAGGCAAGGATTGGCGGAGCGGTCGCAGCGCTCGGTATGGCGAACCAGTACGATGATCTCGCCTGCGTGCCACTGATTGATCAAGCGCGTGGTAACGTCGGATCCGGTCGTGCCCAGATTGACCGGCGATCTTGGCCACAAGACAAAACCCGTCACTAACGCTACAGCGATGAGTGCCACCGCCGACAACGTCAGCCTGGTCAGCCGCGGGCTCAAGACTCGCGTGGATAACTGCTTGCGCAATGAAGATTTAATCACGTTTTATTTACCCGTCAGTACGCTATAGCGAATAACTTACAATACGCCCATGACGAGTAACCTATCAGTCAAGCCAGAGCGCGGATTCAAAATTGAGGTGGTATAAGAGAGGCTAAATATCGGCAGGTGTGGGACAAGTGAAATGGATGTGAAAAATTTGCACGGATTATGGGCAGCGCCTAGTTAGTTTATGTTTGCGAACTCTTATCTTTTACACCTTGCTAGTGGAAACGAAGAATGGATTTCAAACAGAGCCTGACGAAAAGGATCGTCATCGTATTCGCCCTGATGAGTGCGTTGGTGGCGGGCGTATTTGCGGTGGGCATCGTCGCAACAGTGCACGTGGTTGAACGAAAGCTCACGACGACGCGATTGGCAGGAGGGATGCACCGTCTGCTGTCGATGGACAATCCCGGTCAGTGGACCCATCAACCGGAAAAAGACGAGCTGTTTTTTACCCAGGGCGGGAAGGGCCTCATGGCGCTTGATTCGCAGCTGGAATCGCTACATCTTGGATTTCAGGAAATCCTGTATCACGGCGCCGATTTCTACGCGATGGTCGAGGTCGTGGATGGACGCAAGTATGTATTGCTGCGCGATCAGCAAAGCCTCGAACAGCGTGAGCGGATGTTGTTTGGTATCGTCATGGTCGGTTTCGTTTTGAGCATTCTGCTGGCGATTCTGCTGGGCCGGTTATTGGCTCGGCGTGTGATGGCTCCGGTGATTCGCCTGGCGCACCAGGTGCGTCATCGCGATCAACTATTGGACCTCGCGTCGCCGCTTCGACCCGACTATGCGGCTGATGAGGTGGGCGAGCTGGCGCAGTCCTTTGACCAGACCCTGGGACGTCTGCGCGCAGCACTGGGCCGGGAAAAACTCTTCACCAGTGATGTCAGTCACGAATTGCGTACCCCGCTGATGGTGCTGGGCGGCTCCTGTGAGCTTTTGCTGAGCAATCCCTCGCTGGACCCTCGTTCCGTGGCTCAGGTCAACCGAATCGCCCGGGCCACCGACGAAATGCGTCAATTGGTCGAAACGTTTTTGATGCTGGCTCGCGCTCGAGAGGATTCCGGTTCGGAGGCGAATGCCACCCTCAAAGAAGTCGCCGATGCGCTGGTTGATATCTGGGGGCGACTGATCCGGGAGAAGGGCATTGAATTCATTTACGACATCGAGCACGTTTCGTCGGATCGTCATAACCTGACGTTCCTGCAATCGGTCATGGGCAATTTGTTGCGAAATGCCTGGCACTACACGGATCAAGGCCACATTCGACTGACCCTGCGTGAACACGGCTTCATTATCGAAGACAGCGGCATAGGCATCCCGGAAGAAGAACGCCATGCGATATTTCAGCCGTTCGTGCGCGGTGACGAGAGTCGAGGTGAAGGGTTGGGGTTGGGCCTTTCACTAGTACAACGAATCTGCAGCAATCAGAACTGGCGAGTACAACTCAGTAGCCGCCAGCCCAACGGTTGTTGTTTCACCGTTGAGCTGGACCGCGAGTAAACCTTTTACTGAACCGATGGACAGCCTCTCGGTGTTCCGGCAGCGGCTTGACTGATCAACGCGGCCAAGCGCTTGACGTTGCTCTGCTGAGCCGCTACCAGTTCATCGATGGACGGCCCTGAAGGTGTTTGCAAAGTGCTTCGGCACGTGACCAGCGCGTTATCGCTTTCGCCGAGGTTGCGCAGGCGCCATTTGACGTCAATCAGCGCGTATTGGCCGGGGATCGAGTCAAACCGTTGCACGTCCAGGCGCACCGACATTTTGCGCTGGGGATTACTGTTGACCAGTTGGTCCGCCAGGGCAGTGCGCAATTCATCCGACAGGCTCGCGCCCCACCACTCGGTTTCGAGGATCGCCATGCCACTGTTGCCCTGGCGAATGACGATCTGCGGGCGGTCGACCTGAGGAGGGACGCTGAGCCCCTCGATCTGGATATCCGCAGCGCTGGTCCTTGAATTGCTGCTCGGTTGGACCGGGGTCAGGGTGTGGAATTGAATCGGCTCACTGCGGCACGCGGCGAGTAGCAACAATGCAGTGACCAAGCTGATCTTCAGCGGATAAACCATGAGTGATGCTCCTGTGGTCATTTGCGCGGCGGCCCCTGCAGGTCAATCGGCGCGGCATTGTCGGGACGACCGCGAATCAGCGATTCCGGATGCCGTCCCAGGTAATCCGAGAGTTCACGCAAGGAGCGCGACATGCGCCCGAGCTCGTCGAGGGTCTGACCTAATTGTTCGCGTTGCGGCGAGTCTTCGGCCAAGGTCGAACTGGCCGATTGCAGCGTCTTGCTGACGTCCGCCAGGGTGGTCTGCACGCCGGGCAGGGTCTTGGCGTTGAACTGTGCGAGGCCTTTGCGCAGTTCGACGAGGTTGCTGTCCAGGTTGCCGGCAATGCGCTCGATCGGCAGTTGGTTGATCTTGTTGACCATGCCCTCCAGTTTTTCCTGCAATTGTTCGAGGCTGCCCGGAACGGTTGGGATGGAGACTGGACGGGCGGTCGGATCGAACACGACTTTCTCCGCTTTGGGGTAGAAGTCGAGCGCAATGTAAAGCTGGCCGGTCAACAGATTGCCGCTCCGGGCCTGGGCCCGCAGACCGTTTTCGATGAAGGTGCCCATCAAACGTACGCCAGCGGCTTCGTCGTTGGGGTCATGCTTCAACACCTCGAGCATTTTGGTGTGGGCCTGGCCGAGTCGTTGCGGGTAGATCATGATCCCGACATTGACCGGGAAACTGCGCTTTTTCGCGTCGAAATCCAGATTGACCGCCACGACTCTGCCGAACTCGATGCCAAGGAATTCTACCGGTGCACCGACTTTGAGCCCGCGCAAGGCCTGATCGAAACGCAAACTCAAGAATTGCCCCTTGCCGCTGGGCGGGGCGAGGGCGGTTAGCTGGTCTTCGAACAGATCGAAGGCTTTGTCCTCTGCGGCCGGTTGATCATTGGGACTGTAATCCGGAGCGCGGAAGGCGATACCGCCCACCAGAATGGACGACAGCGATTCGGTTTTCACCGAAAAGCCGTTGGCGCCGACGTTTACGTCGATGCCGCTGGCGTTCCAGAAACGGGTGTTTTCGGTCACGTAGGCATCATTGGGCGAATGCACGAAAATCTCGATATCGACCCCTTTACCGTCGGCATTCAGGGCGTAGGCCACCACTTGGCCGACCGGAATCTTGCGGAAGTAAACCGGAGAGCCGATATCCAGCGAACCGAGGTCATCGGTGTGCAGGGTGAAGCGCTTGCCCGGCTCGCCATAGGTAATCGGCGGCGGGTTTTCCAGGCCGGTAAAGTTTTTTGCGCGGGCGTCGGCTTGGCCGATGTCGGCGCCAATGTAGTCCCCGGACAGCAGAGTATCGATACCCGACACCCCGCCGGCGCCAATACGCGGACGCACAACCCAGAATTCCGAGTCTTCGCGGGTGAAGCTTTCCGCCTGCTTGGACAGTTTGATGGTGGCGTTGACGCTCTTCTGATCGCTGCTCAGTTCCACGTCCGAGACATGGCCGATCACCACGTTGCGGTATTTGACCTCGGTCTTGTTGGCCGTCAGGCCACTGCCGGTTTTGAACATGACAGTAATGGTCGGACCTTCCTGCAACATGGTGTGTACGACCAGGGAAATCCCCACCAGCACCGCGACGATCGGCACGATCCATACCAGCGAAACGCTGAAACGACGGGTTTTAACAGGGGCCTGGCCGGGGGCTTGCGGCCCGTCAGTGGCTTGCGACTTCATCCATGACCTCCTCGTTTTGTGGGCTTTCCCGCTCTTTATCCCAGATCAGGCGTGGGTCGAAACTCATCGCTGACAGCATGGTGAACACCACCACCAGGCCAAAGAACAGAATGCCCGGGCGCGGTTCGATATCGGCCAGGGCTTGAAACTTAACCAGTGAAGCCACCAGGGCGACCACGATTACATCGAGCATCGACCAGTAACCGATGAGCTCGACGAAGCGGTATAGCGTTGACCGCTGCTTGTTCGCCCATTGGCTGTCGCGCTGAACGGTCACCAGTAACAGCGTCAGGGCGACGAACTTGATGCCCGGCACCGCGATGCTGGCGATGAAAATGATCAGGGCAATGTCCCAGGCGCCGTGCTGCCAGAACTCCACTACACCGCTCATGATCGTGCTATCGGCGCCGTTGCCGACCATCTTGGTGTTCATCACTGGCAGCAGATTAGCCGGGACGTAAAACGCCAGGGCAGTGAACATGTAGGCCCAGGTCCGGGCCAATGAGTTGGTTTTGCGCCGATGCAGCGGCGCGCCGCACCGTGTGCATTCGTGAGGTTCATCGGTCATGTCACAGGCCAGGCCGCAGCTATGACACAGGCACAGGTTGAGTTCACTCGCCACCGGGGGCCTGTTCATAAGATGTCCCATAGATCACGGATGTCGCGTCCGGCGATGCGGATCATCATCAGACTGAGAATGGCCAGGGCAAACAGGCCGATGCCGGGCAGCACATCCAGCAATCCTGCGAGTTTGATGACCGCGACCATCGCCCCCAGCAGACAGACCTCCAGCATGCTCCAGGGCCTGAGCGTTTCCAGCCAGCGCATGCAGAACCTGAAACCGGGCGAGCGACGGGAGGCGAGGGCGAAGCTCAGCACCCAGATAAGCAGCAACAACTGGAAAATCGGCGCGATGATCATCGCGATCGCCGCCACCATGGCGATGAAAGTGATCGGCCCCAGACTCAGGGCAAGCACCGAATCCCAGAGTGTTGCGCTGTTTTTCAGGCCTTTGAGGCTGATGCTCATGACGGGATAGAAGTTGGCGAAAATCCACAGCATCAACGCGGTGAAGGTCAACGCCAGACGTTGTTCCACCGTCAGGCCGTTATAGCGTTGAAGCACGCCGCCACAGCGCGTACACAGGGTTTTCTGATGTTTGGCGAGCGTGACTTTTTCGTACACGCAGTCGCAGTGCTCGCAGATGATCAGTGGGTCAGTCGTAGCCATAGGCTGCACTCGCCAGGACGCAGGGAAGTCAGAGCACTCCCTCAATATAGAAGCACAGAGCGATTGAGCAAATTAAAAGGCTGTTCAATGGGATGCGGACGGACGGTGATCTCCTGTAGGAGCTGCCGAAGGCTGCGATCTTTTGACCTTGATCTTGAAGATCAACAGATCGCAGCCTTCGGCAGCTCCTACAGGGGAATGGCGTTTGATCGAAGGTGGGAGGGCGGTCAGCCGAGCAATTCGCGCAGGCGATACCAGAACATGCCGAGCGCCAGCAGCGGAGAGCGCAGCATCGGCCCGCCGGGAAAGGTCATGTGTGGCACGGCGCTGAACACGTCAAAGCCCTGACTGTGTCCGACGTGGATCGCTTCGCCCAACAGCTTTGCGCACCAGTGGGTCACGTTCAGGCCATGACCTGAGTAGCCCTGGGCGTAAAACACGTTCGGATGCTGGCTCAAGCGCCCGACCTGAGGGAAGCGATTGGCGCTGATGCCAATCTTGCCGCCCCATTGATAGTCGATGCGCACGTTGGCCAATTGCGGGAAGACCTTGAGCATGTGCGGGCGCATGTAAGCTTCGATGTCCGCCGGATCACGCCCGGAATAATGACAGGCCCCGCCGAACAGCAAGCGTCGGTCCGCCGAGAGCCGGTAGTAATCCAGGCCGACTTTCTGGTCGCAGAGCGCCAGGTTATGCGGGATCAATTGCGCTGCCTGTTCGGGCGTCAACGGCTCGGTGGCGATGATGTAGCTGCCCGCCGGGAGAACCTTGCCGCTCAGCTTAGGTTCGAGCTCTTCCAGGTGAGCGTTGCACGCCAGCACCAGACTGCCGGCGCGCACCGTGCCGCCGGCACAGCGAACCTGCACGGTGCTGCCATGGATCAACTCCAGCACCGGGCTCTGCTCGAAAATTTGCACGCCTAAGGATTGAGCCAATAGCGCTTCGCCAAGGACAAGATTGAGCGGGTGCAAGTGACCCGAGCCCATGTCGACGAGACCACCGGCATACACGCCTGAGTTCACCACCTGCTGACGGATCTGCTCCGGCCCGACGAGCCGGGTTTCGTGGGCGTAACCCGATTCGGCAAGGCCCTGCTGCTCAGCCTTGAACGCCGCGAACTGCGCTTTAGTATTGGCCAGTTCACAGAACCCCCAGCGCAGGTCGCAATCAATCCCGTGCTCACGAATGCGGTTGCCCACAAGTGCAACCGATTCGACGCCCGCACGCTCAAGGTAGCGCACGCCTTCTTCACCGACATGACGGGCAAAACCGCTGACGTCATGGCCGATACCGCGGATCAACTGACCACCGTTGCGCCCGCTGGCGCCCCAGCCGATTCGCCGGCCCTCCAGCAAAATCACCGAGAGCCCGCGCTGCGCCAGTTCGATCGCCGTGTTAACGCCGGTAAAGCCGCCGCCGATCACACAGACATCGGCTTCAAGGTCCTCGGCCAGTGTGGGGTAGGGCGCCATTCCATTGGCCGATGCCGCGTAATAGGACCGAGCATGTTCGTTGCTGTACTGGTTCATTGGTTGGACTTCACTTTGCTCCAGGAACGGGTCATCAAACGCATGATTGCCTGGGGCGGGGTGGTCGAAATGTAGAGCTTGTCGAGGACTGCCTGAGGTGGGTAAACCTCAGGGTTGTTGACCAGCTCAGGGTCCATGTCTTGCTTGGACGCCGGGTTCGGGTTGGCGTAACCGACCGACGCACTGACCTTGGCAATCACTTGCGGATCGAGCAGGTAATTGATGAAAGCATGCGCCTCTTTCTGGTTGCTGGCGTCTGCGGGAATCGCCAACAGGTCGAACCACAAATTACTGCCTTCCTTGGGAATCGCGTAGGCGATGTTCACGCCGTTCTTGGCTTCCTTGGCCCGGTTTGCGGCCTGGAACACGTCACCCGAGTAACCGAAAGCCACGCAGATGTCGCCGTTGGCCAAATCTGAAACGTACTTCGAGGAGTGGAAGTAGGTGATGTAAGGGCGGAGGGTCAACAGCTTCGCTTCAGCTTTCTTGAAGTCTTCAGGGTTTTCGCTGCGCGGGTCCATGCCCATGTAATTGAGAACGGCCGGGAACACTTCATCGGCCGAATCCATCATCGACACGCCGCACTGGCTGAGTTTCTTCAGGTTCTCCGGTTCGAAAAACACCGCCCAGGAATCAATGCGGTCAATGCCCAGCACCTGCTTGACCTTGTCGACGTTGTAGCCAATGCCGTTGGTGCCCCACAGGTACGGAACCGAGTGTTCGTTGCCCGGATCGTTTTTCTCCAGCAGCGCCAACAGTTTCGGGTCGAGGTTCTTGAAGTTGGGCAGCTGCGAACGATCGAGCTTCAGGAACGCGCCAGCCTTCACCTGGCGAGCGAGGAAGTGGTTGGACGGCACCACCACGTCATACCCGGTGCGGCCAGCGAGCAATTTGCCCTCCAGGGTTTCGTTGGAATCGAATACGTCGTAGATCACCTTGATCCCGCTTTTCGCCTGGAAGTCGACGAGGGTGGTCTCGCCGATGTAATCGGTCCAGTTGTAGACGCTGACCGTTGGCTGAGCCTGTGCAACGGCGCTGAACAACAACGCCAGTGCGACTGGAGCCACGGATTTCAATAGACGCATACGACACCTCTTCTAATTGTTGGATTTTTCAGGCGTTTCTTCGGTGCTTGGTAGGCCGTCTTCGCGAGCAAGCCCGCTCCCACAGGGGTACGCATTTCAAATGTGGGAGCGGGCTTGCTCGCGAAGAGGCCGTCATAGACACTACAAATCTCAGACGCTGAGCAACAGGAACTCTCGTTCCCACGAGCTGATCACCCGTTTGAAGTTCTCGTGTTCCGCTCGCTTGACCGCGACATAACCGCGAACGAATTTGCTGCCCAGATAACGCGAAACGGTTTCGCACTCTTCCATCTGCGTCAGCGCATCTTCAATAGTGATCGGCAGGCGCAAGTTGCGGCGCTCGTAGGCACGACCTTGCACCGCAGCACTCGGCTCTATGCGCTCGACCATCCCCAGGTACCCGCACAACAGGCTTGCTGCAATCGCCAGATAAGGATTGGCGTCGGCGCCCGGCAAACGGTTTTCCACGCGCATCGCGTCCGGCGTGGAGGTCGGCACACGCAGGCCCACGGTGCGGTTTTCTTCGCCCCATTCGACGTTCACTGGCGCCGAGGTGTCCGGCAGGAAGCGGCGGAACGAATTGACGTTCGGCGCGAACATCGGCAGCACTTTGGGGATGTACTTTTGCAGGCCGCCGATGTGGTGCAGGAACAGCTCGCTCATCTGCCCGTCGGCATCGGCAAAGATCGGCTGGCCGGTGGTGATGTCCACGACGCTCTGGTGGATATGCATGGCGCTGCCGGGCTCATCGCCAATCGGTTTGGCCATGAAGGTCGCGGTGACGTTGTGCTTGAGCGCCGCTTCGCGCAGGGTGCGCTTGAACACGGTGATCTGGTCGGCCAGATCCAGTGCATCGCCATGACGGAAGTTGATTTCCATCTGCGCCGGGCCGTCTTCGTGGATTAAGGTATCGAGGTCCAGACCCTGAAGTTCACACCAGTCGTACACGTCTTCAAACAGCGGATCGAATTCGTTGGCAGCGTCGATGGAAAACGACTGACGACCACTTTCCGCACGGCCCGAACGCCCCAGCGGTGCCTTGAGCGGCAAGTCCGGGTCTTCGCAGCGCTGGGTCAGGTAGAACTCCATTTCCGGCGCGACAATCGGCCGCCAGCCTTTGTCGGTGTACAGCTGCAGGACTTTTTTCAGCACGTTGCGCGGTGACAGCTCGATTGGGTTGCCGAACTTGTCGAAGGTGTCGTGAATCACGATGGCGGTGGGCTCGATGGCCCATGGGATCACGTACACCGCGTCGGAGACGGGCTTGCACACCATGTCGATGTCGGCCGGGTCGAGCAGGTCGTAGTAGATGTCGTCGTCGACAAAGTCCCCGGTTACCGTTTGCAAAAGCACACTTTCCGGCAGGCGCATGCCTCGCTCATGCAGGAACTTGTTGGTGGGTGCAATTTTGCCGCGTGCGATGCCGGTCAAGTCGCTGACCACACACTCGACTTCGGTAATCTTGTGATCTTTCAGCCACGTGAGCAGCTGATCGAAAGGGACATTCATAAAGACCTCGTTATTGGTTCTATTAACGCCGGGGAGGCTGGTTTCATCCACCACACACTTCCCCTGTGGCGCGTTGACGACTATCTTGGGCGAGCCTTGACGTTCCATCTATCCACTTTCAGCAGCACCAAAACGCACCAAACGAGTGCGTAAGGTCACCCATGACAACGTGCAACCCCCTGCAAGTCCAAGCGTTCGACACCGCCGATGTCGCCGAGCAAATCCGCGCCACACCGGGTTGGGTGCAGCATTACCAGCAAATGTCACCGGGGCATTTCGCCGGGCGCGTGCGCTACCTGGACCTGCAAGGCGTCGAGATTTACGAGGAACAGATGAACACGCGGGTCGAGCAGAATTTCAGCGCGCCCGAAGGTTCGCTGGCGTTCTGTTTCGATCGAAGCGACAACGCGCTGTACGTGTTGAATGGCGAAAGCCGCAACATCTGGATCACCCCGGAGAACTACCAGGAAATCGCCGTGGTGTTCGGTCCGGAGTTCGTGCAGCGTCACGGTTTGAACGTGGCCAGGCTCGAAGGCCTGTTCATGGCGCCACTGAACTCGGGGCAGAACGCATTGTTCAGTCGCTGGCTCAGCGGGACGTTGACCCGACTGGCGCAGACGCTCGATCCGCCGAGCAAGGAAGCGTTGACCCAGCAGTTACTGGAAGACTGCCTGTACATCCTCGACAACGCGTGTGTGTGCCTTGATCGCGGAGGTTTACAGCGCCGCGCCGAAGAGCGTGCCGTGATGAAGCGCATTGGTGAGTGGGCGGCTGATGCGCCGGAAGACACCCTGAATCTGCTGGAGCTTTCGCAGGTCGCCGGGGTTTCACTGCGGCAGTTGCAGCATGCGTTCAAGGCGTATACCGGGATGACCCCAACCCATTGGCTGCGCTTGCGCCGACTCAACAGCGCACGCCGCGAATTGCTCAGCCGCACAGCGATGGACACCACCGTTGCCGAAGTGGCGATGCACTGGTCGTTCTGGCATTTGGGGCGATTTTCCAGCAGCTATCGGGCGTTGTTCAACGAACTTCCCAGTCAGACGCTCGCCCGCAAACCCTGTGGCGTAACAGGTCGCGGGTAAGCCCGGGACACGTCAGCGCGGCTTTGTGGCTTTCGCCGATTTGCTGTTGCCCGGCATGTGCAGGTAAGCCATCACGCTTTCGGTCAGCTCGGTCGCCAGCTTGACGGCTTCCTTGTTGCGCGCCATCACGCCCGCCACCAAGCCTTCGATCAAGGCGAGCACCGCGATGTTGGAACTGGTCAACACCGGATGGTCGGCGGGAGCAAACAGCACGTGTTCGGCAATGCTGGTGAGCGGCGAGGCGGGTGAATCAGTGATTGCCAGCACTGTGGCGCCACGTTCATTGGCGAAACGGGCGAGTTGCAGGGTGTCGAGGGAATAGCGCGGCAGGGAGATCGCCAGCAACACATCCTGATCGGTAATCGCGGCCAGACGGTAAGCGGCGTTTTCGTTGCCGCCCTCCATGCTGATGGCGGTGGCGTCGGCGCAGAAGGGCATCAGGGTCGAGGCGGCGAGGCCGGCGAAGTAGACGCTGTTGCCAAAGCCCAGAATGTAGATTTTGCGCGCGGTGGTCAGGCGCGTGACGAAGGCTTCGAAGGTGTCTGCATGGTTGTTGGTCGCCGCCGTGGCGAGGTTGCTGCTGGCGCTCTGGATTTGCTCATGCAGGCCAAACGCGCCGCCAGGACGATGCGCCAGTTCGTTACGCAGTTTGTCGACCGGCGACACCATTTGCTGCAACGTCGCGACCAGTTCGGCCTTCATGCCGGTATAGCCACCCAGGTTCAAGGCCTTGGCCAAACGGTTGACCGCGGCTGGTGAGGTGGACGTTTCGTGGGCCATCTCCTCGATGGTCAGCGTCGCGGCCCTCAGCGGGTGACGCAGAATAAAGTCCGCCACCTTGCGCAGTGACGGCTGCAAATCGCCAACGATCTCCGCCAGTTTGCGCATAACCGGTGCGGCATAGACCGTGGTGTTTTTCGATGGGGTCGGCATATCCGGCTCAACATTTCCTGAGGGTTGATAAAGCTGGCGGGAGTGTATCCGAAGCCAACCGTTGGTGTGCAATGTGGTCAGGTAATGCCCGCCAGTTAAGCAATTTCAGCTGCAGCGCATACTTTGTAGCAGCTGGCGAAGCCTGCGTTCGGCTGCGCAGCAGTCGTAAAACCTGACCGCGAGGTAGTCCTGAAGAACCGCATTGCCTGATTTCACGACTGCTGCGCAGCCGAACGCAGCCTTCGGCAGCTGCTACACAGACTGCGTTACGGCTGGCCGGGCGGATTACTTCAAGCTGCCGGCAAGAAACTGCTGGAGGCGTTCGGACTGCGGGTTGACCAGCACTTCGCGTGGGTCGCCACGCTCTTCGACCTGACCTTGGTGCAGGAACACCAGTTGATTGGAGACCTCGCGGGCAAAACCCATTTCGTGGGTCACGACCACCATGGTGCGGCCTTCGAGGGCGAGGTCCTGCATGACTTTCAGCACTTCGCCGACCAGCTCGGGATCGAGTGCCGAGGTCGGCTCATCGAACAGCATCACTTCCGGTTCCATGGCCAGCGCGCGGGCAATCGCCACACGCTGCTGCTCGCCGCCTGACATATGGGCCGGCCAGGCGTCCATGCGGTGCGAAACGCCGACTTTGTTCAGGTAGTGCTCGGCCTTTTCCCGGGCTTCTTTCTTGCCCATGCCAAGCACATGCACCGGGGCTTCCATGACGTTTTCAAGGGCGCTCATGTGCGACCACAGGTTGAAGTGCTGAAACACCATCGACAGCCGCGAACGCATGCGTTGTAACTGCTTGGGTTCGGCTGCCTTGAGCCCGCCGAGTTTGTTGGTCACCAGTTTCAATTGTTCGCCGTTGAGCACGATGTTGCCGGCGTTGGGCTGCTCCAGCAGGTTGATGCAACGCAGGAAAGTGCTTTTGCCCGAGCCGCTGGAGCCGATGAGGCTGATCACATCACCGGCCTTCGCCTCCAGGGACACACCCTTGAGCACGTGGTGGCTGCCGTAGCTTTTGTGTAGATCCTGAACTTCAAGTTTGTACATGGTTTTTATTCTCTGGAATCAGTCGCTGAGCAAGCGACCTTGGCGAATAAGGCGGGTGCCGGCGACTTTGGCCAGCCACAAACCGGGCTGGGCAAAGCGCAGGCGTTCTCGGGCATAGAGGATGCCGTCGGTGCTGGCGCACACGATGCTGTGGCGATCGGTCAGCGGATCCAGCACTTCGAACAGCGGATCACCGACCCGGACCCGGGCACCCAGCGGTTGCAGAAAACTCACCACCCCCGGGTGCGGCGCATAGGCGTACTGCGCGCCGGCGAATGGCGTCGCTTCACAACAGGTCGTTGGCGCTGCTGGCCAGTCACCGCTGATCAGGCCCTGTTCGGCGAGATAGCCAAGAATGGCCTCGGCGCTATCGACACATTGCTCGCGTTCGGTGTCGGCCATGCCGCGCAACTCGATGGTGGTGGCCACACAGGCCAGCGGAATATCGGCTTCAGGAAACAGCTCAGCCAAGCGCAACCAAGGAATCGCACAGGCTTCATCGAAGGCACTGCCGCCCGCACCCTCGGCCAGCAGCGCGGCGCTGGCACCGAGTCGAGCGGCCAACGAACGCAAGCGCGGCCAGTTTTGCGGCATGGCGTAAAGCAGCATGATCGACTCGAAATCGCAGTGCAGGTCCAGCACCACGTCGGCGTCACAGGCATGCTGCAGCAACAGACGGCGCAGGCCATCGAGTTCCGACGTCGCTGGCGGCATGTCGACGAGAACATCGGCCATGGCCCGGCGGATCAGTGCGGTGTTGACGTCGACATCGTCTCCCAGTTTCCCTTCCAGCAGCGTCGCCACGGCTTCGGCCAATTCAGGGAAATCGCGATTGAAATTCTTCCCGCTGGAAAACTCAAAGCGCCCCTGATGGGTGGCCTGGAACATCTGGGCGATGCCAATCGGATTGGCCATCGGCACCAGCTCGATCACCCCGGTCAGTCGGCCTTGCTCTTCCAGCACCCGCAGACGTCGTTTGAGTTCAACCGCCACGCGCATCCCCGGCAACTCGTCGGCGTGCAGGGACGCCTGAATGTAGGCCTTGCGCGGCCCGCTGCCAAAGCGAAACAGCGACAGCTTGCGTTCAGTGCCCGAAGCACTCCACGGCAACAGGTATTCAATGTGCTCCATAACAGCTCCTTAGTGCTTGCGCGGTGCCAAGTACGCCAGCCAGCGACGCTCGGCCAGCTTGAACAGACGAACCAGGATGAAGGTCAGGGCCAGGTAGATGAGGCCGGCAGTGATGAACGCCTCGAACGGCAGATAAAACCGCGCACTGACCGTACGCGCGGCACCGGTGATGTCCACCAGGGTGACAATCGATGCCAGGCTGGTGGTTTGCAGCATCATCAGCACTTCGTTGCTGTACTGCGGCAGCGCCCGGCGCAAGGCTGACGGCAGCAAAATGCGGCGGTACAGGGTAAAGCGCGACATGCCCATGGCTTTGGCGGCTTCGATCTCGCCGTGGGCCGTGGCCTTCAGACTGCCAGCCAGCAGTTCTGCGCTATAGGCACTGGTATTGATCGCAAAGGCCAGGCAGGCACAAAAGGTTGCGCTGGACAGGTACGGCCAGAGCGCGCTTTCACGTACCGCTGCGAACTGCGCCAGGCCGTAATAGATCAGGAACAATTGCACCAGCATCGGCGTGCCGCGGATCACGTAGGTGTAGAGCCAGGCCGGGAAGTTGATCAGGGGCGATCGGGACACCCGCATCAGTGCCAACGGAATCGCCAGCACCAGGCCGAAGGCCAGGGAAATCAGCAGGACTTTGAGGGTCAACAAGGCGCCATTGAAATACAGCGGCAGGTTTTCCCAGATCAGGTTGTAGTCGAGAATCATGGGGTTGCTCCCAATCACAATTCGGCGGCTTTGATGCCGACCGAGTAGTGTTTTTCCAGATAGCGCAGCACCAGCAATGACACGCTGGTCAGCATCAGATACAGCGCCGCCACCGCGAGGAAAAACGTAAACGGCTCATGGGTGGCGTCCGCTGCGTTCTTGGCTTTGAACATCATGTCCTGCAAGCCGATCACCGAGATCAGCGCGGTGGATTTGGTCAGCACCAACCAGTTGTTGGTGAACCCCGGGATGGCGAAACGAATCATCTGCGGCACCAGAATCCGCCAGAACACTTGGCCGCCACTCATGCCATACGCCACACCAGCCTCAGCCTGACCTTTAGGGATTGCCATAAACGCGCCGCGAAAGGTTTCCGAGAGATAGGCGCCAAAAATGAAGCCCATGGTGCAGACGCCGGCGATAAAGGGATTGATGTCGATGTAGCGGGTGTAACCGAGCGCCAGGGCGATGCGGTTCACCAAATCCTGGCCGCCGTAGAAGATCAGCAGGATCAACACCAGGTCAGGAATACCGCGAATCAGGGTTGTGTAGCCTTCGCCCAGCATCGCCAGCCATTTCAGTGGCGACAACCGAAAGGCCGCGCCGATCAGACCCAAAGCAATCGCCATGCTCATGGAGGTCAGGGCCAGGTTAATGGTCAGCCAGGCGCCATCGAGAATGCTCGATCCGTAGCCGTGAAGCATGATGAAGTTCCTCAAACGAGCGCCAAAAGGCGCGCGAGACGAGCCCAAAGCGCCCGCAAGAGGCCGGCGCCACAGGGTTTCAGGTAAGGTTTATTCGCCGTAGATATCGAACGCGAAGTACTTGGCCATCACTTGCTGGTACTTGCCATTGGCGCGGATTGCGTCGATCGCTGTACTCAGACGTGCAACGTTCACGCTGTCGCCTTTGCGTACTGCGATCCCGGCGCCTCGGCCGAAATATTTCGGGTCGCTGATGTCCGGTCCAACCAGCGCGAAGCCTTTGCCTGCTGGCGTTTTGATGAAGCTCTCATCGGTGTTGACGATGTCGGCGAGCGTCGCGTCCAGTCGAGCCGACGCCAGATCCAGGAAGGCTTCATTTTGTGAGCCGTAGCGCACCACTTCGACCCCGGCTTTTTCAAGCTGCTCGGTGGCGAAACGGTCGTAGGTCGAAGAGCGTTGCACCCCGACTTTCTTGCCCTTGAGATCAACCAGCGGGTCGTTGATCACATTGCCGGCCTTCATCGCGAACTTGCCCGGCGTGTGGTAGTACTTTTTGCTGAAGTCGACCGACTTCATACGGTCTTCAGTGATCGACATCGACGACAGCACGGCATCGATCTTGCGCACTTTCAGCGACGGGATCATGCCGTCGAATTCCTGGATGACCCACTCGCATTTGACCTTCATTTCTTCGCACAGGGCGTTGCCGATGTCGTAGTCGAAACCACTGACGTTGCCCTCCGGTGTCTTGAAAGAGAAGGGCGGGTAGGCGGCTTCGATACCGATACGCAGGCTGTCTTCGTCGGCGTGTGCCAGCAAGCTTGCGGCGCACAGTGCCAGAGCACCTAGAAGTTCTGTCTTGTTCATATTGTTGACTCCTTGGAGGGGCGTTGGGGTGGTACAGGCCATCCGATCTGGCACGGTGGATCAGTCCTGATGATTTTGTGTGGCTATAAATGACATGTTTTATTTCATAAAGCAATGCTATGAAAATAAACGTGTCATTCGATGGCGCAAAAAATCACAGCGATCCTGTGTGATCACGAGCATGTTCAGGCGCCAGGCAGGCTATTGATGTAATGCTGTTCACTTAAGCTTGGGGTGTATATCCGTTTCTGCGGTGATGGCTGCTGGCGGTTTCGCTTTTACAGCGAGTCACTTGGAAGAGCCCCAAGTAACCAAGGGCTCTTGCCCCTKTCGTTCGGTGCCTCGCCTAGGCTCGGCATGCCCTCGCTCCGGTCCTGCTCCGTGGGCCCGCCGCCATCGGCCATCCATGGCCGGGGG
>NZ_LMCV01000049.1:187387-187689 GCF_001424925.1 Pseudomonas sp. Root329
TGCCCACTGCGCAGAACCTCCACTCGGCCTCTCGAGGGGGCGGTGCATCAAGATCAAAAGCTGCAGGCGAGCTAACGCTCGGCCTGTTGAGTGGTGAGAAGCAAAAGCTGTACGCCGATCTGCTTTATGTGGGAGCGGCGGTGCGACGATTCGACTTGCTCGCGAAGCTGTTGATCTTGCCGTTGCTTTGCTTTGCTTTGCTTTGCTTCAGATCTGCCGCCCCTTTCCCAGAGGCCGAACGCAGGCGTTGCGCAGGGGGCACCGCGGCAAGGATGCCGCGGTAGCCGCCCCCGGCCATGGAT
>NZ_LMCV01000049.1:187706-236538 GCF_001424925.1 Pseudomonas sp. Root329
AGGGCATGCCGAGCCTAGGCGAGGCACCGAATGGCGGGGCAAGAGCCCTTGGTTACTTGGGGCTYTTCCAAGTGACTCGCTGTAAAAGCGAAACCGCCAGCMGCCATCACCGCAGAAACGGATATGTACCCCAATCGTAGAACGCTCCCCCAGAGCAAACCCTCTGTGCCGGCCGGAAATCGAAGGGCGCTCGAGGGGCGGTGTAGACTGAGGGCCTGTTCTCTTTCGGCAAGACAAGGGAGTGTGCCCAGCCATGATCGGCGCCGAGTTGCTGTCACCTGAAACCCTCACGGCGGGGTGGTTGATCTATGTGCCGGTACTGATCTGGGCCGTTGCGCGAGCACCGTGGGTCGAACTGTTCAGCGACAGTCGCCGCCAACATCTGTTGTTCGGCACGGTGTTCGCACTGTTTATGCTCTGGCTGGTGCGACAAGACTTCGACACCGGCGTGTCCTACCACTTTATCGGCATGACCGCCGTGACCCTGTTGCTCGACTGGCCGCTGGCGATTGTCGGCGGGTTGGTCGCGCAAGCGGGATTGGTGTTGCTCGGGCGGCAGGATCTGGCGGCAATGGGGGTCAACGGCGCGCTGCTGATTCTGCTGCCGGTGCTGGTCACCGAGTGCTGCGCGATCCTGGTGGAGCGAGCGCAACCGCGTAATCCCTTTGTGTATATCTTCGTGTCCGGTTTTTTTGCAGCGGCGCTGTCGGCGTTGCTGTGCCTGCTGTTGGCGCTGTGGCTGCTGTGGTTCGATGAACGTTTTGCCATGCCGTATTGGCTGGAAGATTTTGTCGGGTATCTGTGGCTGCTGATTTTTCCGGAAGCGTTCATCAACGGCATGGTGGTCAGTGCGCTGGTGGTGTTTTGCCCCGAGTGGCTGGAGACGTTCAATCGCACGCGCTACCTTTCGGCACCCTGGAAAGACGACGATCCCAAATCTTGATCCACATCAAAGGCAAAAACCGCTCACGAATCCATGCTCTGGAAAACCTTCAGGAGCATCGAAATGAGTGTCTACGAATGGGCAAGGCAGGAGTTGCGTCAAAGTCTGGATGGGGCGCAGGAAGTGGGGTTTGATCCGGGGTTGAGCCTGCGTGCCTTGCTCAGTGCAGTGGTGCAACAGAGCAAGGCGGTGCGCAGCGCCGAAGACCTGGCCGATGAGTTGCGTTTTCTTGCGGAAAACCTCGATGACAGCCAGGACTACGGTTTTATGCGGCCTTGAAGATCAGTGACGCGGCTCGAAGTCTTCGCTGAACAGGTCGTCTTCGGCATCCGGGCTGACCGGAATCTTGTGTTCTTCCGAGGCCCAGGCGCCCAGGTCAATCAGCTTGCAACGGTCCGAACAGAATGGCCGGAATTTGCTTTCTGGGCTCCATTCAACAGGGGCGCCGCAGGTTGGGCAATCGACGGTTGGGATTTGGCTCATGACTGGCCTCCACGCAAAGTAAGGTAAAAGTGATGCAGGCGTTCGACCTCGCTGTGCAGCCAGGCGAGGTCGCGGTCGTTGACCACCACATCGTCGGCGTGGCTCACGCGGTCCTGTCGGCTGGACTGGGCCTTGAGGATCGCTTGGACCTGTTGCTCGCTGGTCTGATCACGCTGCAGGGTGCGCTCGATCTGTAGTTGTTCCGGGGCATCGATCACCAGAACCCGTTGGGTCGTGGCGTACTGCCCGGACTCGATCAGCAGCGGCGAAACCAGAATCGCGTAAGGCGATTGTGCCTTGGCCAGATGATCGGCGATTTCCTTGGCGATCAGCGGATGCAGCAGCGCTTCGAGCCAGCGGCGCTCCTCTGGCACTTCGAAGATCAGTTTGCGCAACGCCGCGCGATCCAGCTGCCCGTCGGCTTGCAATACGCCGGGGCCGAAGTGTTCGGCGATCTTTGCCAGTGCCGGGCGACCCGGTTCCACCACCCAACGCGCCGCATGATCAGCGTCCACCACGTGCACGCCCAGGTCGATGAAGTGCTGGGCCGCCGCGCTTTTGCCGCTGCCGATGCCGCCGGTCAGGCCGAGAATCCAGGGTTTTTCCACAGGGGTATTCATTTCAAACCGACAAACTGCCAATAGAAGTCGGTTATTTGACCACCCCAGAGCAAGGCAATCCAGCCGGCAATTGCCAGATAGGGTCCGAAGGGGATCGGCGTGGAGGTTTTCGCATTGCGCAAACGCAGCAAAATCACGCCGACAATAGCGCCCACCATCGACGATAACAGGATGGTCAGAGGCAGGATCTGCCAGCCGCCCCAGGCGCCGAACATCGCTAACAACTTGAAATCCCCGTGGCCCATGCCGTCCTTGCCGGTGATCAGCTTGAACAGCCAGAACACCGACCACAGCGCCAAATAGCCGGCCACCGCGCCCCACAATGCTTCATGCAGGGACACGAAGAGCCCGAAACTGTTGACGATCAGCCCCAGCCATATCAGCGGCAGCACCAGCACATCCGGCAGCAGTTGGTGCTCGGCGTCGATCAGGCTCATGGTCAGCAACCCCCAGCTCAGGAGCAGCGCCATGCAGGCTTGCCAGCCGAAACCGAAATGCCAGGCGATGAACGCCGAGAGCAGACCGCAGGCCAGTTCGGTCATCGGGTAGCGTTTGCTGATGGCTGCCGTGCAGTTCGAGCATCGACCCCGTAAGAACAGATAGCTGAGTACCGGAATGTTTTCCCAGGCACGGATTCGATGGCCGCAATGTGGGCACTGGGAATGGGGCAGCATCAGGTTGAAGGTCGGCAGCGGTGTTTCGCCTGGCAAGCCCAACACTTCACGAGCCTCCTCACGCCATTCGCGGTCAAGCATTTTTGGCAGGCGCCAGACCACCACGTTGAGAAAGCTGCCAATCAGCAGGCCGACCAACAGGGCGGCGATCACGAAGGTCAACGGGTAGAGGGTCAGAATGTCGTTCAAGGGCATGTCAGATCGCTGAGCCAAGTTGGAAGATGGGCAGGTACATCGCAACCACCAGACCACCGACGATAACACCCAGCACCACCATGATGAACGGCTCCATCAGGCTGGTGAGGTTATCGACCATATTGTCCACTTCGTCTTCGTAGAAGCTCGCGACTTTGTCGAGCATATCGTCCAGTGCGCCGGACTCTTCGCCAATCGCGGTCATCTGGATCGCCATGTTCGGAAAGATACCGGAGGCGCGCATGGAAAAATTCAGCTGCATACCGGTCGACACGTCCTGCTTGATGCGCAGCACTGCACGCTTGAACACGATGTTGCCGGTGGCGCCGGCCACCGAATCCAGGGCTTCCACCAGTGGCACACCTGCCGCAAAGGTAGTCGACAGCGTGCGGGCGTAACGGGCCACGGCGGACTTGTACATCAGCGTGCCAATCAGCGGCAATTTCAGCAGCCAGGTGTCCATTCGGTCCCGAAAGCCTTGCGACGTTTTAAACGCGTGGCGCACACCGAAGATGGCCGCGATCAGCACACCGAACATCGCCCACCACCAGTCCTGCATGAATTCCGAAAGGCCGATGACCATCACCGTGAAGGCCGGCAATTCGGCGCCAAACCCTTTGAATACCGATTCGAACTGCGGCACCACTTTGACCAGCAGAATCCCGGTCACAATGATCGCGACGAACACCACTGCCAGTGGGTAGGTCATGGCTTTCTTGATCTTGGCCTTGAGGCTTTCGCTCTTTTCCTTATAGGTCGCCACTCTCTCCAGCAGGGTATCGAGGGCACCGGCCTGCTCGCCGGCATCGACCAGGTTGCAATACAGCTCATCGAAATACTGAGGCTTTTTACGCAGGGAAGCGGCGAAGCTGTTACCCGCCGCGACTTCCTGTTTTACCTCGTCTACCAGTGTGCGCATGGCCGGGTTATCAAAGCCTTCACCGATGATGTCGAAGGACTGCAACAGCGGTACACCGGCTTTCATCATGGTCGCCATTTGCCGGGTGAACAGGGCAATGTCCTGCGCCTTGATGCGCTTGCCCATGTTGAAAATCGAGGTGGACTTCTTGCGTACCTTGCCGGGGGTGATGCCCTGCTTGCGCAATTGGGCCTTGATCAACGCCGGATTCTGACCGCTCAACTCGCCGGTCATTTTGGTGCCTTTGCGGTCCGTGCCTTCCCAGGCATAGACGCTGATTTTTGCTGCTTTGACCGCCATATTCAGTCCTTGGTGACCCGGTTGATTTCTTCAAGGCTGGTGATGCCTTGCATGGCCTTGAGCAGGCCCGACGTCCGCAGGTCGTTGAAGCCGTCTTTACGCATCTGACTGTCGATTTCCAGTGAATTGCCTTCTGCCATGATCAGCCGTTGCAGGTCCTGTGTGTTCTTCACCACCTCATAAATCCCGACTCGTCCTTTGTAACCGCCGTTGCACTGATCGCAACCGACAGGCTCATAGATCGTGAATGAGCCGATGCGTTCCTCGGGGAAGCCTTCCTTGATCAGCGCTTCCCGGGGAATCTCGATGGGCTTCTTGCAATGGCTGCACAGCTTGCGCGCCAGGCGCTGGGCAATGATCAGGCTGATCGAGGTGGCAATGTTGAAACCCGGAATGCCCATGTTGTGCAGGCGAGTCAGGGTTTCGGCGGCGCTGTTGGTGTGCAGGGTCGACAGCACCAGGTGACCGGTCTGGGCGGCTTTGATGGCGATTTCGGCGGTTTCGAGGTCGCGGATTTCGCCGACCATAATCACGTCCGGGTCCTGACGCAAAAACGAGCGCAGCGCTTGGGCGAAGTCCATTCCCTGCTTGGGATTGACGTTGACCTGGTTGATGCCCTCCATGTTGATCTCCACCGGGTCTTCGGCGGTGGAGATGTTGATGTCCACGGTGTTGAGAATGTTCAGCCCGGTGTAGAGCGACACGGTCTTGCCCGAGCCGGTGGGCCCAGTCACCAGAATCATCCCCTGTGGCTGCTTGAGGGCGGCCATGTACAGGTCTTTCTGATCGGGCTCATAGCCGAGGGCGTCGATGCCCATTTGGGCGCTGGATGGGTCGAGGATCCGGATCACCACTTTCTCGCCCCAAAGGGTCGGCAGGGTATTGACCCGAAAGTCGATGGATTTGCTCTTCGACAGGCGCATCTTGATCCGCCCGTCCTGGGGCCGGCGCCGTTCGGAGATGTCGAGGCTGGCCATGACTTTCAGTCGCGAGGCGATGCGGTTGGCCAGGTGAATCGGCGGCTTGGCGACTTCACGCAAAATACCGTCGGTGCGCATCCGCACGCGGTAGGTTTTTTCGTAGGGCTCGAAATGCAGGTCGGAAGAGCCGCTTTTGATCGCGTCCAGCAGCATCTTGTGGACGAAGCGCACCACAGGCGCGTCATCGGCATCCTGGCCGGCGATGGCTTCCAGTTTGCTGTCATCGATCGACTCGATGTCCACGCCATCGAGGTCAACGTCGGCCATGTCTTCCAGGCCGGTGCCTTGGGTATCGAAGAATTTCTCGATGGCGTCACTGAGCTTGTCTTCCTCCACCAGGATGGCTTCGGTATTCAGCCCAGTGCTGAACTGGATGTCATTGATGGCTTGATGATTGGTCGGGTCGGAAACGCCCACGAACAACTTGTTGCCGCGCCGCCAGAGGGGCAGGGCGTGGTGCTGACGGACCAGTTTCTCGCTGACCAGCCCTTTGGGTTGTGTTTCCTTGTCCAGGCAACTGAGATCAAGCAGCGTCATGCCGAAGTGCTCCGAAGCGATCTCGGCGACCTGGCGACTCTTCACCAGTTTGTTCTGCACCAGATAACTGACCAGGGAGATTTTGTTGCGTTGGGCTTGCTGATACGCCTGTTGCGCGCTTTTGTCAGTGAGCAGCTCGGCCAGGACCAATTGCTTGGCCAGACCGCTAAGGGCGATGTCATTCATTGGGATTCCAAGCGCAGACAGTTCATGACTTATAGCCTAGTCAAGGGAAGGAACCAAACCAGCGGCGTTGAGGTGACAAAAAGTGTCAGAAAGTGCGGATTCTGGGGGTAGGAAAGGGCATTGCAATCGCCTCGCATCCCGCCAACAGGGGGCACGGCGCTTGGCATGGGCTGTGCTGCGGCTAGTTCAGATCATGAGATTTCGACTCATGCATGGAGCTTGTCTATGAATACTCAGAAAGGTTTTACGCTTATCGAGCTGCTGATCGTGGTGGCGATCATCGGGATTCTGGCGACGTTTGCGTTGCCGCAATATTCCAAGTACCAGGCCCGGGCTAAAGTCACGGCGGGGCTGGCTGAGATCAGCGCGTTGAAAGTGCCTTTCGAAGACATCATCAACCAAGGCACCAACCCTACATTGCTATTGGTTGCAGGTAACGCGACGGCGACGACCTCCAATTGCACGCTGGCTGCTTCAGGGACTGCTACAGACGGTGCAGGCACGATCACGTGCACGCTGGTTAATGCCCCAGGACCGGTGTTGGGCAAGACCATCACACTGACTCGCTCATCAGGGAACACGGCGGGTGCCTGGACGTGTGCCAGCACTGTTAACGCTGACTTTGCACCAAAAGGCTGTCCCGGCAGCGGCGCGTAATCTGGCTGCCTGATCTGATGCCTCGTCTGTTTGACGAGGCATTTTTTTGTTCGCCGTTCGGGAAAAATCGCGTAATTGAGAAAACTTCCAACAATTCATGGCCTTAGGCCTGCGGCAAAACCCGCAACTTGCATGTCGATAATTTCCAAGTCATGCAATTTGCATGATTCCGAAAATTGGTCGTTTTTATAAGATCATGATTTATAACGATTTATTGTCTGTTTCAAAGTTGGCACAGCGTTCGCAATATCTCCAATAACCCTGCTGACAAGACACGCAGCAGACTTTATGAAAAACAGGAGTTACTCGTATGAAGAAGTTCGCTATCGCTGCCGCTACTGCTACCGCGTTGACCCTGACCATGGCCAACGTCGCATTTGCACAGACCACCCAAGCCACCCAGGCTCCGATGACTCTGGCGGCGGGTGAAGTCACCAAAGCCAAAGAAGCTACTTCCGATACCTGGATTACTACCAAAGTTAAAAGTGACCTGGTAACCGAGAAAGGCATTCCTGGCACCGACATCAAAGTCGAAACCAATAAAGGCGTCGTGTCCCTGTCGTCCACCGTTGCGGTGACTGACGCTCAGAAAGCCACCGCTGTGGCGATCACCAAGAAAATCAAAGGCGTCAAAGCGGTCTCCGCTGACGGCCTGAAAGCCGAGTAAGGCAAGACTTCTCGCCTGGACTGGGAGAAGGCGCGGCAGACGGGCCGAGCAATACGTCAGCCGCCTCAGGAGAGTTCATGCGAAAGGCCATAAGGATGTGGCCATTACAGGCCCCGGCATTCGTGTCGGGGCCTGTTCTATTTTTGAGCGACGCAAAACAAAATGTGGGAGCGGCGGTGCGACGATTCGACTTGCTCGCGAAAGCGGTGTGTCAGTCCACATCAATGTTGTATGTGAGTCCGCATTCGCGAGCAAGCCCGCTCCCACATTAGGGTTGTGGTGGGTTCAGTTACCGCGCTTACTGGTGATCTGCCTCAAACGATTACCTTCAAAACGCAGGTACTGATACATCCCGCCGTTGGGCCCGTAGGTCCATTCCTCGACTTGAAACTCTTCCCGTCGGTTAGCGCTGCGCTTGTAGCCCAACAGATCACGGCTGACCGGTTCTCCGCATTTCTGCAGCACTTCGCTGGACCTGTCCCCGACACTGACCAATTGACTGCCGCAGCGCAGGGTATCGGCTGCCGAGGCCTGACTGGCGGCCATCGCCAGAGCCAGGATCGTCAGCCATTTCGCGCGCATCACTCGGCGTCCAGATGCAGCGGTGTAACCACCCGACCGTCACTTTCCGCTTCACCGAGGTTAGCGTCGATGAAGTACACGCGGTCATCGGCCAACTGACCCTTGTCGACCAGATAGTCCTTGATGCTGCTGGCGCGTTCCTGACCCAACTGACGCAACAGCACGTCGCTGGAGCTCCAGAACTTGATTATGCCTTCGCGCATTTTTACCGTGCGCTCTTCCTTGCCCAGATCCTTCCACTCGGCGGGTGGCTGCGTCTTCAGGCGCGTGCGATAGATCCCTTCCAGCAGCGGACCTTTCTCGTTATCCGGTACTTGCAGCAATGAAGCCTGAGCCGGCACCTTGTCGCCGCGACGCTGGAGCATTTTGTAGTAGTTGTACTGGTATTCCCGCTCCAGGCGTTGCTCGGCGATCAGCGGGCCATCGCTACTGGCGGCAGCCGTGCCTTCGATTTCCAGGCGCAGGGCCGGACGTTCCTTGAGGGCCTGGGACAGTTTGACCAGCGAACCTTCGGCCTCCTTGCTCAGGTCGCTTGAACCAGGCGCAAACGACACAGTGCCCAAATCTTCCGAGCCGCCGCCACTGACCAGCCCGCCAATCATTTTGAATGGCGCCGCGGCGGCTTTGACGATCAGGTTGCGCAAGGTCTGCCAGACAATCGGCATGATGCTGAACTGCGGGTTGTTCAGGTCGCCGGTCACCGGCAGTTCGATGGAAATCTTGCCGTCGACGTCCTTGAGCAACGCGATCGCCAGTTTCAGCGGCAGACTCACGGCGTCTGGGCTGTCGACCTTCTCACCCAGTTGCAGTTGCTCGACCACCACTTTGTTTTCGGCCTTGAGCTGGCCCTTGGTGATCAGGTAATGCAGGTCGAGATTGAGCCGGCCCTTGCGGATGCGGTAACCGGCGAACTTGCCGGAGTAGGGCGTGAGCGTAGTCAGTTCAACACGTTTGAAACTGGTGGCGATGTCGAGGCTGGCCATCGGGTCGAAGGGGTTGACCGAGCCCTTGATAGTGACCGGTGCATAACGGTCGACCTTGCCTTTGATATCGACGCTGGCCGGTTTCGCCTGACGGCTGTCGATGGTGCCGATTTGCCCATTGAGCTGTTGAATGGCCGTGGCGAAATTCGGGGTCAGGCTGAAGTCGGCGAAGTTGGCCGAACCGTCATTGATAGCAATGCCACCAATGTGGATGCCCAGCGGTTTTTCCTTGCTGACAGGTTTGGCGGCAGCCGTTTTGGCGCCTGAGTCGGCCGGTTGCGGGATCAACAGGTCATCGATGTTGGTGGTGCGGTCATCGTTGATCATGAAGCGCGCATAAGGCTGGAACAGGTTGACCTTGTCGATCGACAGGCTGTCGCCGTGCTGATAGTTCAGGCCTTCGAGCACCAACTGCTGCCACTTGAGGAAGTCGCGGGTTTTGAGGGTGTCGAGGGTATGCAGTTGATCGACCTGAGCACGGCCGGTGACGCTGAACGCCAGTGGCTCGGTGCTTTTCAGATCGACCGCCAGATCACTGCCGAGCATGCCGCTGCGCAGTTCCAGGCGAATGAATGGGTTGATATAGGACTGGGCGACGCGCAGGTCAATGTCCTTGGTTTGTACTTTTAACTTGGCGCTGACCGGGGCGAGATTGACGATACCGTCTGCCGTGATCTTGCCTTGCTTGCCCACGCCCGTATCGAGCTTGAGGTTAAAAGGCGAGCCATTGAGGCTGTCGAAATTCTGCAGGTCCAGGTTCAGCGGGCCGACATCCAACGCTACGGCGGGTTGCGCCTTGCGGTCAGCCAGATGCACCTGGTAATTGCGCAGTTGCACGTCTTTGAGCAGCACCTGCCATGGCTTGCTCGGTGGCGCCGGGTCGGGTTTCGGTGAATCGGCGGCTGCCGGCGTGCTGGTCGGTTCGGCCTTGGCTTTGACGGCTGCTTTGGACGGTTGGCTGGCGAACAGTTTCTGCCAATCGAGTTGCCCGTCGGCCTCGAGGGCGGCCCAGGTTTCCAGTTTCTGGCTACGGATCTTGCCGACGACCACTTGCTGCTTGGCCAGGTCGACGGTGGTTTCACTGATGTCCAGACGCTCGAGTTTCGCCAGTGGTCGACCGTCTGGTGCCTTGATCGCGAACGGCGCGATGCTGACGGCGACGTTGCTCAACAGCAGCTCGGTCTCCTTGGCCAGATTCAGTTTGTAGTCGGTGCTGAGGTTCATGACGCCGTCTTCGAGCACCAGTGGCACCGAATCACGCACGTAGGGCCAAAAGGATTTCATCTTGCCATCGGTGATTTTCAGCTTACCTTCGGAGGCGATCGGGATCAGGCTGAAATTGCCGGTCCAGTCAAGCTTCCCACCTCCCGGGCCAACGGCCATCAAGGTCATGTCGGCACTGTCTTCTGGCAGGGTGCTGAGATTCTTCAACTCGAAATCGAGTTTGTCGTAGAGGAATTCAATGGGCTCGCTGGGGCGCGCATCCTGGAAGTGCACATAACCACTGGCAAGTTTGATCCGCTCGATGCGCAACGGGAACGGTTTGGCGTTCGGGTCGGCCGGAGTCGGTTCACTGGCGGGGATTTTGAACAGGCCAAGGAGATTGAGCTTGCCGTCCTTGCCGAAGAGGATTTCGGTCTTGGGTTTGTCTATTTCGATATCGGACAGGTGCAGCGCCTTGGTCCAGAGGCTGTCGATCTGCAGGTTGGCGTACAGGCGTTCGAAGCCAACCTGTTCCTTGCCCGGCTCGCCGATGATCAGGCCCCACAGGGTCACTTCAAGGCTGAACGGGTTGAGTTCGATCCGCTGAATCGTCGCGGGCGTCGTTGCGTAATTGGCCAATTGTTGATTGGCTACCCGCAACGCGATGCCCGGCAAAATCAGAAACCCCAGCAGGCTGTAGAGGGCTAGAGCGGTCAACAGAGCGCCAATAGCGCGAATCAATCCTTTGGGCATGTGTGGCTTCATCTGTCTGAATCGGAGTGCGTTGGAGTATGGCACGCGTTTCCGGTTCCGAAGTGATCAAGCTTTATAGGATTTATCTGATTTTTCGGACGAATCTCAGAGTTGCAGAATCAGGGTTTTCAGCGGCGGCTGCTCATCCATTGACGGAAAATCGCCGCCCGGTTTCATCACTGTCCACTCGCGCACCGGCCGGCCGGCTTTCTCTGCACAACGCAAAACCTGCTCGCGCCAGTCGTCCATGCTGACTTTTGCCAGGTTGTTGCAGCAGATCAGCACGCCATTGTCAGCGGTGGTCAGCAATGCCGGCTTCAGCAGGCTCTGATAGTCGCGCAGCAAGTCGACGGTGCCGAATGCACTCTTGGCCCAGGCCGGCGGGTCCAGCAGCACCAGGTCGTACTGACGCTGTTCCAGGCGCTGATAGCTCGGCAGTTTTTGTCCGCGGCGCTGGCTGATCGGCAGGCCGGCCAGCTGGCGGATGGCCGGGAAGTAGTCGGACTGGATGAAGTCCATGGTCGGCAACTGGGGATTGAGCAAACCGTTCTCACGGCCGACGGCCAGGTTGCCCTCAGCGAAGTCGAGGTTGCAGACTTCGCTCGCGCCACCGGCCGCAGCACTCAGGCCGACGCCACAGGTGTAGGCGAACAGGTTCAGCACGCTTTTGTTTTTGCTGTGCTGCTTGACCCAGCCGCGCGTGTTGCGCAGGTCGAGGAACAGCAGCGGATCCTGGCCGGCGTGGCGGCCGCGAACCCGGTAGTTCAAGCCCCATTCGTGACCGATCAAGTCTTGCAGGGCGGCTTCGTCGGCGTGGTAGACGGTGTCTTCACGGTCGATGCGTGAGTTGCCCCGGGAGCGATCGTTGTAGACCAGCAGTGTTTCGAGGCCCAGGTGCTGATTGATGGTGTCGTGCAGTTGCAGCAGCGCATCACGTTCCAGTGACTGGTGAAAGCTTTGCACCAACAATTGTGGGCCGTAGCGGTCGATTGTCAGGCCGCCGGCGCCTTCCTGGCTGCCGTGGAACAGGCGATAGCAATCGGTGCCTTGCTGATGCAGTTCGGCCAGCAGGTCCTGACGACGAGCGAGGGCGGCGCGCAGCGCCTGATTCAAGGAAGACATGCTGGGCGCCTTGCAGGAGGGAATTTGGCGCGGGAGTTTAACAGCTTGGCAGCAAACCGAGGGGCTGCCTTCGCGAGCAGGCTCGCTCCCACAAGGGATCACTATTGTTTGAAAATTTATGTCCGATACAAACCCACTGTGGGAGCGAGCCTGCTCGCGATGCTTTTAGGGACTATCAGGTCAACAATCCCATCCGTCGTTTGGCCCGGTGCGCCGAGCCGTTACGCACCGCCCAGCGCAGCATCGGCACGCTGCGATTGACGCTGGCGCGGATCAGCTTGCGTTGCAGCGGGCTCTGGCTGACGCCCAGCATGTCACTGGCCCAGTCCGGCAGCAGGTCGATCCCGGCCTGCATCATCAAACTGCCGAAAGGTCTGGCCAAACGGCTGGGGGACGGGGCGTTCAACAATAGCCGTAACACCTCTCGACTGCGCTCATCGCACAGTAGCTGTGGGCGAATGCGTTCAAGGTAATCGGCAATTTCCTGTCGCGAACGCGGCACGTCACGGGCGCCGAGCCGTTCGGCGACCAGCGCGATTTCCGCGTAGTAACGGTCCTGGTCGGCCAGGGAAAGGTTCGGATTGCGGTAACGCAAATGGGCCGCGAGGAAGTTGCTGACTTCGGCCACGTGCACCCAGGTCAACAGATCGGGATCGCTGGCGGCGTAGGGCCGGCCATCCGGTGCCGTGCCGGTCACTTGCAGGTGGATGGTGCGGACTTTCTCGATCAGCCAGTCGGCGTCCTTTCGCGAACCGAAGGTGGTGCCGGAAATGAACTGCCCGGTGCGGCGCAGTCGGCCGAGCATGTCCTCGCGAAAATTCGAATGGTCCCAGACCCCGGCCAGGGCCAGTGGATGCAGTGCCTGCAGCATCAGGGCGCTGATGCCGCCGATCAGCATGCTGCTGAAGTCACCATGCACTTGCCAGCTCACCGAATCGGGGCCGAACAGGCCGGGATCGCCCTTGGGGTTTTCCAGGTCGAGCTTGCCCAGTGACAAACCGCTCAGGCTCATGATCTGGGTTTCGATACGGGTTCGGATGAATTCCATGGCGACTCAGTGGCGGAAAAGGAGGCGCGGCCATTAACGGCCGCGCAGGCTTTTGAAACAAGCGATTATTGGTTCAGGCGTTTATCGACCAACTCCTGGACCACGCTCGGGTCAGCCAGGGTCGAGGTGTCGCCCAGGCTGTCCAGTTCGTTGCAGGCGATCTTGCGCAGAATGCGCCGCATGATCTTGCCCGAACGGGTTTTCGGCAAGGCCGGCGCCCACTGGATCAGGTCCGGTTTGGCGAAGCTGCCGATTTCCTCGCTGACGTGAGCCAGCAATGCTTTCTTCAGTTCGTCGCTGGGCTCGGTGCCGTTCATGGGGGTGACGAAGGCGTAGATGCCCTGACCCTTGACGTCGTGGGGATAACCGACCACCGCCGCTTCGGCGATGCTGTCGTGCAGCACGAGCGCGCTTTCCACTTCCGCGGTGCCGATGCGGTGCCCGGAAACGTTGATCACGTCGTCAATGCGCCCGGTGATCCAGTAATCGCCATCCTCATCGCGCCGGGCGCCGTCGCCGGTGAAGTAGTAACCGGGGTAGGGCTTGAAGTAGGTGTCGACCATTCGTTGCGGGTCGCCGTAGACGCTGCGGATCTGCGCCGGCCAGCTGGACTTGATCGCCAGCACGCCGCTGCCCGCACCTTTGATTTCCTTGCCCACTTCATCGAGCAGCACTGGTTGCACGCCGAACATCGGTTGCGTGGCGCAGCCGGGTTTGATCCGTTGAGCGCTGACCAAAGGGCTGAGCATGATGCCGCCGGTTTCGGTCTGCCACCAGGTATCGACAATCGGACAACGCTGTTCGCCGACGGCATTGAAGTACCACTCCCACGCTTCCGGGTTGATGGGCTCACCGACACTGCCGAGTAATCTGAGGCTCGCGCGGGAAGTTTCCTTCAACGGTTCGGGGCCTTCACGCATCAGGGAGCGCAGGGCGGTCGGGGCGGTATAGAAAATGTTCACATGGTGCTTGTCGATCACCTGCCAGAAGCGCGAGCTGCTCGGGTAGCTCGGCACGCCTTCGAAGATCAGCGTGGTCGCGCCGTTGGCCAGCGGACCGTAGACGATGTAGCTGTGACCGGTGACCCAGCCGACATCGGCGGTGCACCAGAAGACTTCGTCGTCGCGGTAGTCGAGCACGTACTTGAAGGTCATCGCCGCTTGCAGCAGATAGCCGCCAGTGGTGTGCAGCACGCCTTTGGGTTTGCCGGTGCTGCCGGAGGTGTAGAGGATAAACAGCGGGTCCTCGGCGTCCATCGGTTCAGGCGGGCAATCATCGCTGACGTCACGCAGCGCCTGGTGATACCAGATGTCCCGGCCCTCGACCCAGTCCACTTCGCCCTGGGTGCGCTCGACCACGATGACGGTGCTGACGTTCGGGCAACTGTGCAGCGCCTTGTCGACCTTCTGCTTGAGCGGAACGACCTTACCGCCGCGCACGCCTTCATCGGCGGTGATCACGGTGCGGCAGTCGGCATCGAGAATCCGGTCACGCACAGAGTCCGGAGAGAAACCACCAAACACCACCGAATGCACCGCACCAATGCGCGTGCAGGCGAGCATGGCGTACGCGGCTTCGGGGATCATCGGCATGTAGATGCACACGCGGTCGCCTTTCTTCACGCCACGGCTTTTGAGCACGTTGGCCAGGCGACAGACGTTGTGATGAAGTTTTTTGTAGCTGATCTGCGCGGATTCGGCAGGGTCGTCGCCTTCCCAGATGATCGCGATTTGATCGCCGCGCTTTTCCAGGTGACGGTCGATGCAGTTGTAACTGACATTCAACTTTGCGCCGGCGAACCAGCTCGCCTCACCGGTTTTCAGGTTATAGCGCTGGACGGTATCCCACGGCTTACTCCAGTCGAGAAAGCGTGTGGCCTGCTCGGCCCAGAAGGTGCTGGGATGTTCGATGGACTGGCGGTACAGGCGCTTGTAGTCGTCTTGACTTAATTGTGCAGCCCGGCGGACGGCATCGGCTTGGGGGAACGTGCTGATATCGAACATGACGGTTCCTTATTCTTGTTTTGCGACAAGAGGGGAGCTGCGCGACCCTCGTAGGAGCTGCCGAAGGCTGCGATCTTTTGATTTTGATTGTTAAAAACAAGATCAAAAGATCGCAGCCTTCGGCAGCTCCTACACAGTGATAGCGCACGCCACCGATTTTGCGGTAAACCCGGTGCCGTGGAACTGTCGATGTTGCAAGTAGAAGGGGCGGGTAAGCCGCCCCTTCAGCCTATCACCCGCGGTGACGACCGCGGAAGTAGTTGATCAGGCCTTGGGTCGAAGCATCGTCAGCCGGGGTTTCTTCGCTGCCGACCAGGCGGTTGTAGACGCCTTTACCCAGCTCTTTGCCCAGCTCCACGCCCCACTGGTCGAAGGCGTTGATGCCCCAGATCACGCTTTGCACGAAGACTTTGTGTTCGTACATCGCCACCAATGCGCCGAGACGACGCGGGCTGATGCGCTCGACCACCAACGTATTGCTCGGACGGTTGCCCGGGATCACCTTGTGAGGCGCGAGTTTCTGCACCTCTTCTTCGCTCATGCCTTTGTCGCGCAACTCGGCTTCGGCCTCGGCAAGGGTCTTGCCCAGCATCAGCGCCTGGCTTTGCGACAGGCAGTTGGCGTACAGCCACTGGTGGTGGTCGGACACCGGGTTGAAGCTGACGATCGGCACGATGAAGTCGGCCGGGATCAGTTGGGTGCCCTGGTGCAGCAACTGGTGGTAAGCATGCTGACCGTTGCAGCCCACGCCACCCCAGATCACCGGGCCGGTGTCGGTGGACACTGGGGTACCGTCCTGGCGCACGCTCTTGCCGTTGGATTCCATGTCCAGCTGTTGCAAATGCTTGGTGATGTTACGCAGGTAGTGGTCGTACGGCAGGATCGCGTGGCTTTGCGCGCCCCAGAAGTTGCCGTACCAGACGCCGAGCAACGCCAGCAGCACCGGCATGTTCTGTTCGAACGGTGTGCTCTGGAAATGCTGGTCCATGGTGTAGGCACCGGACAGCAGTTCCTTGAAGTTCGACATGCCGATGGCCAGGGCAATCGGCAAACCGATGGCCGACCACAGCGAGTAACGGCCGCCAACCCAGTCCCACATCGGAAAGATGTTTTCTTCGCGGATCCCGAATGCCACAGCCGCTGCATTGTTGCTGGAGACGGCGATGAAGTGACGATACAGCTCGGCTTCCGAACCACCCTGAGCCAGGTACCAGGCGCGTGCGGCCTGGGCATTCTTCAGGGTTTCGAGGGTGTTGAAGGATTTCGACGAAACGATGAACAGCGTGGTTTCGGCGCGCAGTTTCATGGTCAGTTCGTGGAACTCACTGCCGTCGATGTTCGCCAGGTAATGGCAGCGCACGCCTTTCTGGGCGTAGGACAGCAGCGCTTCGGAGACCAGCTCCGGGCCGAGGAACGAGCCACCGATGCCGATGTTCACCACGTCAGTGATCGGCTTCTCGGAGTAACCGCGCCACAAACCGTCGTGGATACGGCCCACAAGGTCGGTGATCTGGTTCAGGACCTTGTGCACTTCCGGCATCACGTTGACGCCGTTGACCTTCAGCTTGTCGCCGACCGGACGGCGCAGGGCGGTGTGCAAGGCCGGACGACCTTCGGAGGAGTTGACGATTTCGCCTTCGAACAGCGCTTTGATCGCGCCCTGAAGGTCAACTTCGTTGGCCAGGCCCACCAGCAGATCTCGGGTCTGAGCGTTGATCAGGTTCTTCGAGTAGTCGAGAAACAGGCCGCAGCTGCTGAGGGTGAATTGGGTAAAGCGCTGCGGATCGGCATTAAAGGCTTCGCGCATGCTGAAATCCTGCATGGCTTGGCGGTGGTCATTCAACGCTTGCCAGGCGGGCAGAGCGGTAACGTCTTGAGGGGTGCGGTAATACGCCATCGCTGCGGGTTTCCTTTTTACTTGAACGGCCTTTTGAACACTAAAAATACCGGAGCGCTGTGGGTGGGCGTCCGGTCAACTGCGTCGACACGATTTCATGACACAGGGCGAATACAGTAAACCTCGCGCTGCGATCTGTCTTGACTTTGTCTGACCCGTTCCCGGTACTTTTTTATACATCGAGCAGGGAACGGTCCGACAAACGGAAGGGGGAGGGGCTAAGACGGGATCAGGCGACCTGAACCGGAATGGCATTGCTGGTATGGCTCAGTTCATTGCCCGGCGCCATGTAGAGCATGCGTGGCTTGAAGTTGAGCAGCTCGGCTTCGCTGTAGTGGGCGTAAGCGCAAATGATCACGCGGTCACCGACCTTGGCCTTGTGCGCTGCGGCACCGTTGACCGAGATCATGCGCGAACCTTCTTCGCCACGTATCGCGTAGGTGGTGAAGCGTTCACCATTGTCGATGTTGTAGATCTGGATCTGTTCGTACTCCCGGATGCCGGACAGGTCCAGCCATTCGCCGTCGATGGCGCAAGAACCTTCGTAATCGAGTACAGCGTGGGTGACTTCGGCGCGATGCAGCTTGGCTTTGAGCATGATGGCGTGCATGAGTGTTTCCCCGGGTCGGAATCGAACGGCGGGCATTGTGCCCAAAGGCTTGAGGGCCAGCAATACAGTCTGGAAGCGACGTAGATCTAATGTGGGAGCGGGCTTGCTCGCGAAAGCGGTGTGTCATTCAGCATTGATGCCGACTGATCCACCGCATTCGCGAGCAAGTCGAATCGTCGCACCGCCGCTCCCACATTTGTTTTGCGGTGTTCAGGCAGTAGCGTCGAGGTTCAGATGCAGGTTATCGATCAACCGCGTCGTACCCAGGAACGCTGCCACCAGAATCACCAGATCCCGATCTTCCGCCGTTGCCGGGCGCAAGGTCAGCGCATGACGAATCTCCAGATAGTCAGGACGCAAACCCGCCGCTTCAAGCTGCTTGATCTGCGCACCGATCAACGCCGGGAAATCCCGTTCGCCCTGTTTGATCGCGTCGGCAATCTGGCTCAAACCGCGATACACAACCGGCGCAACGGCCCGCTGTTCTTCGCTGAGGAAACCATTGCGCGACGACAGCGCCAGGCCATCGGCTGCACGTACCGTCGGTTCGCCGATGATCTGGATCGGCATGTTCAGGTCATGCACCAGGGCGCGGATCACAGCCAGTTGCTGGAAGTCTTTCTGGCCGAAGATCGCCAGGTCCGGCTGAACCATGTTGAACAGCTTGGTGACTACCGTCGCCACACCTTCGAAATGCCCGGGACGGCTGGCGCCGCAGAGGCCTTCGGAGAGTTGCGGAACGCTGACTCGGGTCTGGCCGACCATGCCGTCGGGGTACATTTCTTCAACAGTTGGCGCGAACAGCAAGTGGCAACCGGCCTGGAGCAGTTTCTCCTGATCGGCTGCGAGGGTGCGCGGGTACTTGTCGAGGTCTTCGCCGGCGCCGAACTGCAGCGGGTTGACGAAAATGCTTGCGACCACGAAATCCACCCGTTGGGAGGCTTTGGTCACCAGTGCCACATGACCGCTGTGCAGGTTGCCCATGGTCGGCACGAAGCCGATGCGCTTGCCTTCGCTGCGGGCACGGGCCACGGCGGCCCGCAATTCGCGTACGGTTTTTACGGTGTTCATGCAGAGAATCCGTGTTCGATACCAGGGAAAGTCGCCGCTTTGACTTCAGTGACGTACGCACCAAGCGCCGCTTGAATGTTTTGTTGCCCGGCCATGAAGTTCTTCACGAACTTCGGCACACGGCCAGTGATCGACAGGCCGAGCATGTCGTGCAGAACCAGTACCTGGCCGTCGGTGCCACTGCCGGCGCCGATGCCGATCACCGGGATTTTTACCGCCTGGGTGATCTCTTCGGCCAGTTCACTCGGTACGCATTCGAGCAGCAACATCGCCGCGCCCGCTTGTTCCAGGGCGATCGCATCGGCACGCATCTGCCGCGCCTGGTTTTCGTTGCGACCCTGGACTTTGTAACCGCCGAGGATATTCACCGATTGCGGTGTCAGCCCCATGTGCGCGCACACCGGGATACCGCGTTCGGCCAGCAGACGGATCGAGTCCGCCAGCCACAGCGCACCTTCAACCTTGACCATGTGCGCACCCGCCTGCATCAACAGGGCACTGTTGGTCATGGCTTGTTCGGTGGTGGCGTAGGCCATGAAGGGCAGGTCGGCGAGGATCAACGCATCGGTGTTACCGCGTTTGACGCACGCCACGTGGTAAGCCATTTCAGCGGTGGTGACCGGCAGGGTGCTGTCGTGACCTTGCAAAACCATGCCAAGGGAGTCGCCCACCAGCAGCACTTCGACACCAGCCTCATTGCAGGCGTGGGCGAAGGTCGCGTCATAGCAGGTCAGCATGGTGATCTTTTCACCTTTTTGCTTGAGACCTTGCAGAGTGGTCAGGGTGATGGCTGGCATGAAAAGTTCCTCATTCAGGCGCTGTGGAAACTACTGCGAGTAACGCGCGTGATTCTTCGTTAAATACAGGCGCACGGTCTGTTGTCGTGCTTTTAAGGCCTGGATTGCGCCCTTCAACGCCGTGTTGGCGGCAGCGGGACGCCTATAGTCGTGAGGAGAACTCGGGAAGTCAATTGCGTGTGTTACCGCATTGTTACGCGTGGGGTGTTACCGGGGTAACTGATGCGATTCAGCAACTACCAATCTCATGTTCGACACAAAACCAATGTGGGAGCGGGCTTGCTCGCGAAGGCGGTGTGTCAGTTAATATTGATGCCGAATGGCACACCGCCTTCGCGAGCAAGCCCGCTCCCACAGGGGATGTGCATTAATTCGGAGGGAGTCGTTCCAAGCCGACGAACGGGCAGGCAGCGAGCAAATCACTCAGGCTGCGGCCATCGGCCAGACGCAAATCCGCAGGCGCCAGTTCGGCCAGTGGATAGAGAACGAAAGCTCGTTCCTGCAGATGGTAGTGAGGCACCTTGAGGCGAGGTTCATCGATCAGCCGATCACCGAACAGTACGATGTCGAGATCCAGCGTTCGCGGCCCCCAGCGTTCAAGGCGCTCGCGGCCCTGCCCGTTCTCGATGGCTTGCAGCGCATCAAGCAGCGCCAGCGGCGGGAGCGTGCTGTCGAGGGCGGCAACCGCGTTGGTATAACGCGGTTGGCCGGGCAGCAGCGAGTCGCTCTGATAAAACCCGGAAACCTCGATCAGTTCGGTCTGCGGCAACTGTGCCAGCGCGTCGACGGCGCTGCGCAATTGTTCGGCGGGGTCAGCCAGATTGCTGCCCATGCCGATGTAGATGCGTTCCATGGATTACTCGCCCGTGGCGCTCGGTGCACCGGCGGTGCGTTTGCGCTTGGCGCCACCGCTGCGGCGACGTTTGCGTGGAGCGCCAGTGCCGTCGTCCTTGCCGCTGAGGTCGCGGATCATGTCGCGACGTTCGCTGTCGTTGGCGTCCTGATAATCCGTCCACCATTCGCCCAGGCCATCGGTCTGCTCGCCGGCGCTTTCGCGCAGCAGCAGGAAGTCGTAACCGGCACGGAACCGTGGGTTGTCCAGCAACAGGTCGGCGCGCTTGCCGCTGCGGCGTGGCAAACGCTCCTGCATGTCCCAGATCTCGCGGATCGGCATGGTGAAGCGTTTCGGAATCGCGATGCGCTGGCACTGTTCGGCGATCAGTTCATGAGCCGCTTCCTGCATCGCCGGAATCGGTGGCATGCCACGTTCTTGCAGGCGCAACACGCGGGCCGGCAACGCAGGCCAAAGCAGCGCAGCAAACAGGAACGCCGGGGTCACCGGTTTGTTCTGTTTGATCCGCAGATCGGTGTTGATCAACGCTTCGCTGATCAGCGTGTGGGTATAGGTCGGGTTGTATTCCAGCGCCTCGGCACTGGCCGGGAACAGCGGATCGAACAGCTGCAGGTCGACCAGCATCTCGAAGGTGTCCGCGGCATGGCCGGAGAGGAACAGCTTGAGCACTTCTTCGAACAGGCGGGCCGATGGAATCTCGCGCAGCATCGGCGCCAGTTCACGGATTGGCGCGGCGCTGTGTTTTTCGATGCCGAAATTCAGCTTGGCGGCGAAACGCACGGCTCGCAGCATCCGTACCGGATCTTCCTGGTAGCGTTGCTTCGGATCGCCGATCAGGCGGATCAGGTGATTGCGGATGTCGTGTACGCCGTTGGCGTAATCGAGGATGCGCTCGCTGACCGGATCGTAATACAAGGCGTTGATGGTGAAGTCGCGGCGTTGCGCGTCTTCTTCCAGCGTGCCGTAGACGTTATCGCGCAAGATGCGCCCGCTCTCGTTACGGGAAGACTGGTTGCTGTCTTCCTCTTCATCGTTTTGCGGGTGATTGGCGCGGAAGGTCGCGACTTCAATGATTTCGCGGCCAAAGTGGATGTGCACCAGCTTGAAGCGACGACCGATGATCCGCGCGTTGCGGAATTCGGCTCGCACCTGTTCAGGTGTGGCACTGGTGGCGACGTCGAAATCTTTTGGCGTGATGCCGAGCAGCATGTCACGCACACAGCCGCCGACCAGATAAGCCTGGTAACCGGCGTTCTGCAGGCGTTCGACGATGTTCACCGCGTAGCGACTGAATTGGGCCTTTTGCAGCGAATGTTGGCCGCTGTTGAGCACTTCAGGCGTACTGCGAATGTGTTGCGTATGACGCTTGGGAGAACGGAATGACTGGAACAGCTTCTTCAGCATGGGATGCACTGTTTGAAGGAATGTTCGGCCAAAACGAAGAATGACCGCATGATGGGCGGGGATTCTAGCATTTAGTCGGGGGATGGTGTAGGAAGCTGCGCAAGCGCTTGAAGCAGGGGCTTGTTGGTGCGGATTGGCTCTGTGTAGCAGCTGCCGAGCCTGCGAGGCTGCGTTCGACTACGCAGTAGTCGTAAAACCAGAGATTGCGGTGTGTCAGAAGAAGCCGGGTGCCTGTATTGCGACTGCTCCGCAGTCGAACGCAGCCTCGCGTTGCTCGGCAGCTGCTACAAAGTGCCGCTACAAGGGCCAAACACCAGAAACTACAAGGGGAGCCGAAGCTCCCCAAGAAAGTAGTTGCATGCTCTATTTTTATTTTTGATTCGGGCTTTTTGTTTTTGTTAAGTGCCCTCGCCATGAAGTTTTTCCTTCATGGCCCTCCCAATCGGGAGCCAAGAGCAAACGGATTGCTTTGGTCGCTGTGTTGCAGTGATCTTGCGATCCAACCAGTTCAGGCTCTGTCTTGTGACAGTTTTTTGTTGTTCTCGGCCTGGTCGTGGGGCAAGCCCCAAATACAACGCCTCTCCAAAAGAATCAGTTAGCTGCGCCTCTCGCCGTCTTGTTTTTATTGTGCGTGAGTCGATACGTCTTATTTTTATTGTCTTGTGCATTGCTTGTTATTGTTCTTGTACCAAACATATAGCAGGGGGCGTGCCAACTTTTGCGAGGCCCAGCAAAACAAGGGGTTAGGCCGGCTGGTGAGGTTTTCAGAGGCCAAAAAAAACCGGGGCTTCGTTACCGTAAGCCCCGGCTTCTGTTACGTGGAAAAACTGAGGTAACAGTTTTTTCACCTTGTCACGTGTTACCCGCGCATCAGACAGGCGAGGTTCAGCTCTCGCTGGCCACCCCGGTCTTGCGCCGCGGAATGCCCAGGCGCTGACGGCGTTCCCACAGGCATTTGCGACTGACACCAAGTTTGCGCGCCAACTCGGTTTCGGTCATGTGGTCCTGATGCTCGAGAACGAAGTGCTGGAAGTAGTCTTCCAGTGACAGGTCTTCGGTCGGCTCATGGCTATTGTTACCGGCGGCGCTGCCCTGTTGTGGTGGCAGGCCGATGAAGTCGTCATCGTCCAGATCGCTCAGTTCGATGTCGATCCCCAGCAGCTCGGCGGAAATCTCCGGGCTCTCGCACAGGATGACGGCACGTTCTACGGCGTTTTCCAGCTCTCGAACGTTACCCGGCCAGGCGTAATGACGAATGGCCTGTTCGGCATCCGGGGCGAACTTCAGGTCGGTGCGGTTGACCCGCGCGCTCTGTCGCGCCAGGAACGCGGTGGCAATTTCGTTGACGTCCGCGCCGCGCTCGCGCAGGGCCGGCAGTTTCAGGGCGATCACGTGAAGGCGGTAATACAAGTCTTCACGGAACTGGCCGATCTTCGCCAGGCTCTTGAGGTCTCGGTGAGTCGCAGCAATCAGGCGCACATCGACTTTCTGGGACTGCACCGAACCCACACGACGAATTTCACCTTCCTGCAGCACGCGCAGCAGGCGGGCCTGGGCTTCCAGTGGCAGTTCGCCGATTTCGTCGAGGAACAAAGTGCCGCCGTCGGCCGCTTCGACCAGGCCGGCACGCCCGGCGCTGGCGCCAGTGAACGCGCCTTTTTCGTGGCCGAACAGTTCGGACTCGATCAGGCTTTCTGGAATGGCCGCGCAGTTCACCGAAATCATCGGCGCCTTGGCACGTTTGGACAGGTTGTGCAGGGCGCGCGCCACCAGTTCTTTACCGGTGCCGGATTCGCCCTGAATCAAAACATTGGAGTCGGTTGGCGCGACTTTGCGGATTTTGCTGTACAGATCCTGCATAGGCGGGCAGGAGCCGATGATGCCGATTTCGCCGTTGTTGTTGCTGGCGCCCGGTTTCGCAGCGCCATTGCCGGCTTTACCGGCGACCGGCTCACCGCTGGCTTGCACAGCTTGACGGTCACGCAGGATTCGCGCGACGGCCTGGAGCATTTCATCATGATCGAAAGGCTTGGCGATGTAATCCACCGCGCCCATCTTCATCGAGTCGACCGCCGAACGCAGGCTGGCGTAGCTGGTCATGATCAGCACCGGAGTGCCCTGGCCGAGCTTGATCAACTCGGTGCCAGGTGCGCCAGGCAGACGCAGGTCGCTGACGATCAGGTCGAACGTGGGAATGGTGAAGCGTTCTTGTGCTTCCTGCACTGAACCGGCTTCGCTGACCTGGTACTGGTTACGTTCCAGCAGGCGGCGCAAGGCGGAGCGGATAATTGTTTCGTCTTCGACGATCAAAATGTGCGGCATTGATTCGATACTCTCGACGGTCTCAGTTCACAGCGGACGTCGCTTCGACATGACGCGGCAAGGTCACCCGGATACGGGTGCCGCGTTGGCTTTGAACATCAGCCGGGCTGTCGATGGTGATTTGTCCATAATGCTCTTCAACGATGGAATAGACCAGTGCAAGGCCCAGACCGGTGCCTTCGCCAGGATCCTTGGTGGTGAAGAAAGGTTCGAACAATCTATCCATGATGTTCTTCGGAATACCGCTGCCTTCGTCTTCCACGATCAAATCGACCGTGTGTTCGCCGGCTTCGCTTTTGACCCGCACCGCGCTGCCGGGAGGCGAGGCATCGCGGGCATTTGAGAGCAGGTTGATCAGTACTTGTGCAAGCCGCTGCGGGTCGCCTTCGACCCAGTGATCGGGATCGCACAGGTTGTAGAACTGCACTTCGAAATTGCGTCGGTTCAGGGCCAGCAAACCGATGGCATCCTGGGCCACTTCGGCCAGACAGACGGGCTCGTCGCTGTGCTGATGGCTGCCGGCGTGGGCGAAGCTCATCAGCGACTGAACGATGCGCGACACGCGTTTGGTCTGCTCGAGGATCTGCCCGCTGATTTCCTTCAGTTCGCTGTCTTCTTCACGCTCTTCGCGCAGGTTCTGCGCCAGGCAGGCGATGCCGGTGATCGGGTTGCCGATTTCATGGGCCACGCCGGCGGCGAGTCGGCCGATGCTGGCCAAGCGCTCGGAGTGCACCAGTTTGTCTTCGAGCATCTGGGTTTCGGTCAGGTCTTCCACCAGCAACACCAAGCCGCTGTTACCCGGTGCGAGCGGTTCATCGATCGCCGCTTTGTGCAGGTTCAGCCAGCGGGTCTGGCCGTCGAGCGCCAGGTGCTGTTTGTGCAAATGCTCGTCCGGCAGATTGATGAAGCCTTGCAGCAGCTCTTTCCATGGATCGGCAATGGTGCTCAGGCGCGAACCGACTACACGCTGCGCGGCAATCCCGGTCAGCTCCTCCATGGCTTTGTTCCACATGAGGATTTCCTGATCCTTGGCCAGCGAGCAAACGCCCATCGGCAATTCCTGCAGGGTCTGGCGGTGATAACGGCGCAGGGCATCGAGTTCGGCGGCAAGCCCGGTCAGGCGCGAGTGGTAATCCTCGAGGCGACTTTCGATGAAGTGGATGTCTTCGGTGACGTAGTTTTCGCCGCCGGCCTTATAAGGCAGGAATGTCTCGACCATGTCCTGAGCCACACTCGGCCCCATCAGGCCGGAGAGGTTGGCTTCGATACGGTCGCGCAAGCGGCGCAAGGCATAAGGCCGGCGCTCATCGAAAGGCAGATAGAGGTCACGCAGGGCCTGTTCGACTTCTTTCTGTGCTGCCTTGGCGCCCAAAGGTTTTGCCAGCTGTGTGGCGAATTCCTGGGGTGAGGCGGCGTGCAGTTCACGGCGTTGCGGCCGGCGCACGTTGTCCACGGCGCAGGCTTCGGCGGCGCTGGCTTCTTCGCTGCTGGCGTTGGTGAACAGCGAAATCAGGGTGAACATCAGCACGTTGGCCGCCAGCGAGGCGATCGCTGCCATGTGCCAACTGGTGTCGTCCAGTACGTAGATCATGTTCAGCAGCGGAATGTAGAAACCCTGCAGATTGCCAACCAGCGGCAGCAGCATGGTCACCAGCCACACCAGAATCCCCGCGAGCAAACCGGCGATGAAACCGCGGCGGTTGGCGGTCGGCCAGTACAGTACCGACAGCACACCCGGCAGGAACTGCAGGGTGGCGACGAAGGCGACGATGCCCAGATTCGCCAGATCCTGTTCCGCGCCCAGCAGCAGGTAAAAACCATAACCGGCCATGATGATCGCGACGATCAGCGCCCGGCGGGTCCACTTCAGCCAACGATAAATGTTGCCTTCGGCGGGCGGCTGATAGAGCGGCAGCACCAAATGGTTCAGCGCCATCCCGGACAGCGCCAGGGTGGTGACAATGATCAACCCGCTGGCCGCCGACAATCCACCGACATAGGCCAATAGCGCGAGGGCCTTGTTGTTGGCGGCGATGCCGATACCCAGCGTGAAGTATTCCGGGTTGGTGGTCGCGCCGAGTTTCAGTCCGGCCCAGAGAATCAGCGGTACCGCCAGGCTCATCAACAGCAGGAACAGCGGCAAGCCCCAGCTCGCACTGACCAGCGAGCGCGGGTTGAGGTTTTCGGTAAACGTCATGTGGTACATGTGCGGCATCACAATCGCCGAAGCGAAGAACACCAGCAGCAGCGTACGCCACGGGCCTTCCTGCAATGGCGTGTGCAAAGCGGCGAGGGCGGTCTGGTTTTGCAGCAGCCACAGCTCCAGCTGTTGCGGGCCGTCGAACACGCCGTACAGCGCATAGAGGCCAACGCCGCCGATGGCGATTAGTTTGATCACCGACTCGAACGCAATCGCGAACACCAGGCCTTCGTGTTTCTCGCGGGTGGCAATGTGGCGCGAGCCAAAGAAAATCGTGAACAGCGTAATCAGTGCGCAGAAGCTCAGGGCTACGCGATGTTGCACCGGTTCGCGGGTGAGGATGCCGATGGAGTCGGCCACCGCCTGAATCTGCAACGCCAGCAACGGCAGCACGCCGATCAGCATGAAGATCGTGGTCAGTGCGCCGGCCCAGGTGCTGCGGAAGCGGAAGGCGAACAGATCGGCCAGCGACGACAGCTGATACGTGCGGGTGATTTTCAGGATCGGATACAAAAGCACCGGTGCCAGCAGAAACGCGCCGGAGACGCCTAGATAGCTGGACAAAAAGCCGTAGCCGTATTGATAGGCCAGGCCCACCGTGCCGTAAAACGCCCACGCACTGGCATACACGCCCAGCGACAGGGTGTACGTCAGCGGGTGGCGAATGATCGCCCGGGGGATCATGCCCCGTTCGCTGACCCAGGCTACGCCGAACAGCACCGCCAGGTACGCGGCGCTGATCAGGATCATCTGGGTCAGGCTAAAGCTCATCGGCATCTTTTTGGCTCTGCAGGATGAAGGTCACGACGATCAGAATCAGCCAGAGCAGATAAGGGCGATACCAGGCGCCAGTGGCGTCGATCCACCAATCCATGATGGCTGGGGAGAACAGATAAATCCCCACTACCAGGAGCAGGACCAAGCGATAGATGTACATCCCGGCCTCTCTTTTTTATGCGCGTGCCCGAAAACGTGCGGCGATGGTAACGGATGGGCGCGCCACTGCAAGTGTGATCACTGTAGTTGCGCTTCGGGCAGGTTGAGTGTGCGCGGGATCAACGCTGCATCCCAGTGGGCGATGCCCCAGTTCAACACTTCCCGTGGGGTGGCGTAAGCCAGTTCGGCACCGGGATTCTGCCCCAATGCGCGCAACGCACGCAGCAACAAGGGGGTTGCCTGATCTTCGGTCAACGGCGGCGAACGATAGGACTTGCCGAGCTTGTTGCCATCTGGTTGGGTGATCAGCGGGATATGCAGATAACGCGGTTGCGGCAGGCCGAGCAGTTCTTGCAGGTAGAGCTGGCGCGGCGTGGAGTCGAGCAGGTCGGCGCCGCGGACGATATCGGTAATGCCTTGCCAGGCATCGTCCAGCACCACCGCCAATTGATAGGCGTAGAGCCCGTCGCGGCGACGGATCACGAAATCGCCGACCTCCCGGCCCAGGTGTTGGCGGTATTCGCCTTGCACCCGGTCGATGAAGTGATATTCCAGCTCGGGGACCCGCAGGCGAATCGCGGCGTCTTCAGTGCCATGGCCGGCATTGCGGCACAGCCCGGGATAAATCCCGTGATAGGGCGCAAGTGTTTTGCGTGAACAGGTGCACGCGTAGGCCAGACCGCGATTGAACAGGCGATTGAGGACTTCGGCGTAGGCATCGTGCCGGTCACTCTGTCGGACCATTTCGCCATCCCACTCGAAACCGTAGCTTTCCAGGGCTTTAAGGATCGCCGCTTGAGCGCCGGGCTCTTCCCGTGGCGGATCGAGATCTTCCATGCGCATCAGCCAACGGCCACCCACCGAGCGCGCGTCGAGGTACGAGGCCAGCGCTGCGACCAGCGAACCGAAATGCAGATGTCCACTGGGCGTGGGGGCAAAGCGCCCGATGTAGGTGGGGGAGGTGATGGCGGTCATGGGGCAAGTTTACTTTGTCTGGTCATGCGCAAGTCTCTGTGGGAGCGGGCTTGCTCGCGAAGGGGTCATCAGCTTCAACAATTATGCTGACTGACACACCGCTTTCGCGAGCAAGCCCGCTCCCACAGGTTTTATGCCGTGGCGAATGTCAGAAACAAAAACGGAGCGTTCGCACGCTCCGTTTTTAGTTCAAGTCGAGATTACTTGCCGACTTGCTTTTCCTTGATTTCCGCCAGGGTCTTGCAGTCAACGCACATGTCGGCGGTAGGGCGGGCTTCCAGTCGCTTGACGCCGATCTCGACGCCGCAGGACTCGCACCAGCCATATTCTTCGTCTTCGATCAGTTGCAGCGTCTTGTCGATCTTTTTGATCAACTTGCGCTCGCGGTCACGGGCACGCAGCTCGAGGCTGAATTCTTCTTCCTGGCTGGCACGGTCTGCCGGGTCCGGGAAGTTGGCCGCTTCGTCTTTCATGTGATCAACAGTACGGTCGACTTCCTGCATCAAGTCCTGTTTCCACTTATTCAGGATCTTGGTGAAGTGAGCGCGCATGGGCTTGCCCATGTACTCCTCGCCCTTCACTTCTTTGTAGGGTTCGAAGCCGCTGATCGACTGGTTCTGTTGTTGCTTTGCTTGGGTGGACATGAAATAGACCGCCTCTACTCTTGTAATCCATTGCGCAGGATTGCTCCATCACCGACACCTGCCGGCCCTGCGGCTGCAAGCGGGCGAACTTACCAGATCAAATCGGACCGCGCTACTCCCGGATGTCGAGGTAGTGGCCCGCTGTGCTTGCAAATGATTGCAAAGCCTTGTCTGGCGGTGCTGGAGACCTGATCAATTATTGATTTTAGTCAAACCTGAGACACTCGCTTGAGTCGTTTGAGACCAGCGTTATAACGGTCTGACCGCTTTAGGTTCTCGCTCGTTCCTGCGCTTGGGTAGAATCAGTTTTTTTCCCCGTTGAAGGAAGGCTAATGGCTCAGTCCTACAGTGCCCGCAGTCGCGCGATCGAACCTTTCCATGTCATGGCGCTGCTGGCGCGGGCCAATGAACTGCAAGCCGCTGGCCACGACGTAATCCACCTGGAAATCGGTGAACCCGACTTCACCACCGCCGAGCCGATCATTCAGGCCGGCCAGGCCGCATTGACGGCGGGGAAGACCCGTTACACCGCCGCGCGCGGCATTCCCGAGTTGCGTGAGGCCATTTCCGGGTTTTATCAGCAGCGTTACGGTTTGAACATCGACCCGCAACGAATCCTCATCACGCCTGGCGGTTCCGGTGCGCTGCTGCTGGCCAGCGCCTTGTTGGTGGATCCGGGCAAGCACTGGCTGCTGGCGGACCCAGGCTATCCGTGCAACCGGCACTTTTTGCGGCTGGTGGAAGGCGCGGCGCAGCTTGTTCCTGTAGGTCCGGACGTGCGCTATCAACTCACGCCGGACCTGATTGCGCGCCATTGGGACCAAGACAGCGTCGGCGCCCTGGTGGCGTCGCCAGCCAATCCGACCGGGACGATCCTGACCCGTGATGAGCTGGCGGGCCTGTCTGCCGCGATTAAGCAGCGCCACGGTCATCTGGTGGTGGACGAGATCTATCACGGTCTGACTTACGGCACCGATGCGGCCAGCGTGCTGGAGGTCGATGACAGTGCCTTTGTACTGAATAGTTTTTCCAAGTATTTCGGCATGACGGGATGGCGACTGGGTTGGCTGGTGGCGCCTGAAGCGGCGGTCGGTGAGCTGGAGAAACTCGCACAGAACCTCTACATCAGCGCCCCGAGCATGGCTCAGCACGCTGCTCTGGCCTGCTTCGAACCGGCCACGATCAGTATCCTGGAAGAGCGTCGCGCCGAATTTGGCCGTCGTCGGGATTTCCTGCTTCCAGCCCTGCGAGAGCTGGGCTTTGGTATCGCCGTTGAGCCTGAAGGCGCGTTCTACTTGTATGCCGATATCAGCAAGTTCGGCGGCGATGCCTTCGCGTTCTGCCGACATTTCCTCGAAACCGAACACGTGGCGATTACTCCGGGTCTGGACTTCGGTCGTTTTCAGGCTGGCCACCATGTGCGGTTTGCCTACACCCAAAGTCTTCCGCGCCTACAGGAAGCGGTCGAGCGGATTGCGCGCGGCTTGAAGAGCTGGCAAGGCTGATGCGTTTTCATCCTCCCCTCGAAGAAGGCCGTTTGATTCGTCGTTACAAGCGTTTTCTCGCCGATATCGAAACCGTTAGCGGCGAGTTGCTGACCATTCACTGCCCGAACACCGGTTCGATGCTCAATTGCCAGGTCGAAGGCGGACAGGTCTGGTTCAGCCGTTCCAACGATCCCAAGCGCAAGTTGCCCGGTACTTGGGAAGTCGGCGAAACCCCGCAGGGACGCTTGTTTTGTGTGAACACCGGACGGGCCAACGGCTTGATCGAAGAGGCACTGCGAGCCGGTGTCATCACCGAGTTGAACGGCTTTACCGAGTTGAAGCGCGAAGTGGCCTACGGTCAGGAAAGCAGCCGCATCGATTTCCGCCTCGATTACCCGAGCGGGCCGGCTTATGTCGAAGTCAAAAGTGTCACCCTGGGCTTCGATGGCTCATTGGTAGCGGCATTTCCCGATGCAGTGACCCAGCGCGGGGCCAAGCATTTGCGCGAACTGGCGCATTTGGCCCGGGACGGAATTCGTGCGGTGCAGTTGTATTGCGTCAATCTCACCGGCATCGACGCTGTGCGTCCGGCAGAAGAAATCGATTCGGCCTACGCCGCAGCCTTGCGTGAGGCGGTGTCGTGCGGGGTCGAGGTGCTGGCCTATGGCGTGCACTTGACCCACGAAGAAATGCTAGTCAATCGGCGTCTGGACGTGTTGCTCAACGGCTAAAGACTGACCCAGATCCCTCGCTCGTCTTCGCGGCAGGCGACGGTGGTCAGTGACTGCCCGGCACAAGGGCCGGCGACGCATTCGCCGTCCTCGATCAGAAACAGTGCGCCGTGGGTCGCGCACTGGATCAGGCTGTTGCTGGGGTCGAGAAACTGGTCGGGCTTCCATTCCAGTCCGACACCACGGTGCGGGCAGCGATTGATGTAGACGTAAACCTGGCCGTCACGGCGCACGGCAAAGAGCTTCTGGCCGTCGATGTCGAAACCGCGGCTGCTGGCATCGGCCAGCTCAACGCCTGCACAAAGAAACTTCATGTCTATCCTCAAGTCCTGCAGCTCGTGACTGGATATGTCCGAGCTTGACGTTCAAATGCAAACAATTATCAAATGGCTGCCTTGCCTGTCGGGTTCAGGTGCCAGATGCCGAGGATACTTGGCCTGACATCTCGATGCCCGGGAAAACCCTTAAAGGAAGCTGTTTATGCGCCTGAGTACCCGCGTTGCTGCGCTCTGTGTCGGACTCCTCGTCAGCCACCACGCCGCAGCGGCCGAGTTGCCACAACGTTGGGTCAGTGCCGGTGGAGCTTTATCGGAATGGATCAGCGCGCTGGGCGGTGAATCGAAACTGGTCGGTGTCGACACCACCAGTCAGCACCCGGAATCGCTCAAGGCATTGCCAAGCATCGGGTATCAGCGGCAATTGTCGGCGGAGGGCCTTTTGAGCTTACGCCCGCAGATACTGGTTGGCACCGAGGAAATGGGACCGCCACCGGTGCTTTCGCAGGTTCGCAGCGCAGGCGTGCAGGTCGAACTGTTCTCGGCCCAGCCGGATCTGCTGACGTTACAGGGCAATTTGCAGCGTCTGGGCAAGTTGCTTGGCGCTGAAGATCAGGCTTCGCAGGTGTTTCAGACTTATCAACAGCAACTCGATCAACAAAAGATCCGGGTCGCTCAGGCACAGTTGAAGGAGAAATCGCCTGGTGTGCTGTTGTTGCTGGGCCACGCAGGCGGCAAACCGCTCATCGCCGGCAAGGACACTGCCGCCGATTGGTTGCTGCAACACGCCGGCGGGCACAATCTGGCCACGCATACCGGCTACAAACCCTTTTCTGTCGAATCCCTGGTCAGCCTGGATCCCAAGGTGCTGGTGTTTGCCGATCGCGCACTGACCGGCGATGCCGCCCGTGCGGCGTTGTTCAAGGAGAACCCGGTCCTGTCCTCGACCCGCGCGGCCAAGGACGGGCGAGTCATGGAGCTTGATCCGACTTTGTTGGTGGGGGGCTTGGGGCCGCGGCTACCCGATGCGCTGAAAAAACTGTCTGACGCTTTCTACCCCGGTTCGGCCGGCCAATGACCATCCTGGTTAAACCCCGCGCTTTATTCATTGGTCTGATCCTGCTGTGTTTGCTGGCCATCTGGCTGTCGTTGGCGCTTGGGCCGGTGAGCTTGCCGTTGTTCGACACCTTGCGCGCAGCCCTGCGGCTGGTGGGGGTGCCGATCGCGCCCGACGGACTGGAGCAGGCCGAACTGATCCTCGGGCAAATTCGCTTGCCGCGAACCTTGTTAGGTTTGGCCGTGGGAGGGGTGTTGGCATTGTCCGGCGTGGCGATGCAGGGGTTGTTTCGAAATCCTCTGGCTGATCCGGGGCTGGTCGGCGTCTCCAGCGGTGCGGCATTGGGCGCGGCGATCGCGATTGTCGGTGGCTCGGTATTCGGCGGACTGCCCGAATCCTTCGGGCCTTATCTGTTATCGCTGTGCGCGTTTCTCGGCGGGCTCGGCGTGACCGCGGTGGTGTATCGACTGGGCCGGCGCAACGGGCAGACCCATGTTGCGACCATGCTGTTGGCCGGTATTGCGTTGACTGCGCTGGCCGGCTCCGCCGTGGGGCTGTTCACCTATCTGGCGGATGACGCGACGCTGCGCACCCTGACGTTCTGGAACCTGGGCAGCCTCAATGGCGCCAGCTATTCGCGGCTCTGGCCGTTGCTGCTGATCAGTGCCGGCGTGGCGTTGTGGCTGCCGCGTCGGGCCAAAGCCTTGAATGCGTTGTTGCTGGGTGAGTCGGAGGCCGGTCACCTGGGTATCGACGTCGAAGGGCTCAAGCGCGAATTGGTGTTTTGCACGGCGTTGGGTGTCGGTGCTGCGGTGGCAGCGGCGGGGATGATCGGGTTTGTGGGTCTGGTGGTGCCGCATCTGGTGCGATTGCTGGCGGGCCCCGATCATCGTGTGCTGTTGCCTGCGTCAGTATTGGCGGGGGCCAGTCTTTTGTTGTTTGCCGATCTGGTGGCGCGACTGGCCCTGGCGCCGGCTGAATTGCCGATCGGGATCGTCACGGCTTTCATCGGTGCGCCGTTCTTTCTGTATTTATTGCTCAGAGGGCGTGCCTGATGTTGCGAACGCAAAATCTGCAAATCCGTCGAGGCCGAAAGATTGTCCTGACGGACATCACGCTTGAGCTCAAACCGGGCGAAGTCCTCGGAGTGCTGGGACCTAACGGCGCCGGTAAAAGCACCTTGCTCGGCGCCTTGTGCGGCGAGTTGCATGCCGATCACGGCAGTGTCTGGCTTGACGACCGTGAGTTGAATCAATGGGCCGGGACGCTGAGAGCGCAGCGCTTGGCGGTATTGCCGCAGGTCTCGACCCTGGACTTCGCCTTTCGTGTCGAAGAAGTGGTCGGCATGGGCCGCTTGCCGCATCAAAGCGGTCGGGTTCGCGATGACGAGATTGTTGCCGCCGCATTGCACGCTGCCGATGCCGGGCATTTGAGTGGCCGCAGCTATCTGGCCTTGTCCGGTGGCGAACGTCAGCGGGTGCATCTGGCTCGGGTTTTGGCGCAGCTCTGGCCGGGCGAAGCGGGGCAAACGTTGTTGCTCGATGAGCCAACGTCGATGCTCGACCCGCTTCATCAACACACTACGTTGCAAGCCGTACGCGAGTTCGCCAATCGCGGCGCGGCGGTGCTGGTGATCCTGCATGATCTGAACCTGGCAGCGCGCTATTGTGATCGCCTGTTACTGCTTGAAGGCGGGCGCCCGGTGGCGCTCGATACGCCGGAGCAGGTGTTGCGCCCGGAACCACTGAAGGCCGTGTTCGGGCTGGAAGTGCTGGTGCAGCAGCACCCGGAGCGTGGGCATCCGCTGATCATCGCCCGCTGAGTTTTTAGGGAGTGAAAACATGCGTGGGATTTTGATGCTGGCCTTGCTGATGCTGAGTGCCTGTCAGCATGTTTCGACTCCGCCGCCGGTTGTGGGCGAGATTCGGGACTTGCGCAGCGGTCAGACCCTCACGGCAGAGGAGCTGGTTGCGCAGTTGGAGACGCCTTCACGGGTGATCGTGGGCGAGCAACATGACAATCGCGATCACCATGAACTGCAGTTGTGGTTATTGCAGTCGCTGGGTGAGCGGCGACCTCAAGGCAGTCTGCTGCTGGAAATGCTCACGCCGGATCAACAGCTGCGTGTTGATGATGTTCGTCACGCTTCGACACCACCGGCGGATTTACCCGGTGCATTAGTCTGGCAGTCTGGCTGGGACTGGAATCTATACGGGCCGATCGTTCGTTTCGCCCTGACCCAGCCATATCCGCTGCTGGCAGCCAATCTGGACACGCTTGAAGTCCGTGCCGTTTACGCTAACCCTCCGACATTGAGCGGTTCGCGCTCCAACGCTGCTTCAGTCAAAGACGAGTTGCTGAAGCAGGTCAGCGACTCCCACTGTGGTCTGCTGCCCGAATCGCAGATGCCGGCGATGCTGGCGGTTCAGCAGCAACGCGACCGACGGATGGCCGAGCGCTTGCTGGCGGCACCCACGCCTTCACTGCTGTTTGCCGGCGCTTACCATGCGCGCAAGGATGTCGGCGTGCCGATTCATGTGCTTGATCTGGGAGAGTCTCAGACGCCTGCGGTGTTGATGCTGGCGGAGCAGGGCAGCGAGGTCACACCGGCCATGGCTGATTATGTCTGGTACACGCCTGCCACGCCGCCGCAGGATTACTGCGCGCAAATGCGTAAGCAATTTGGCAAGTGATCGAACGACTTTTCTCCAGGCAAAAAAAGACCCGGCAAGAGCCGGGTCAAATAACCGTGATTAGCCTGATGAGGAGATATCTGAGAGTCCGAACCAAGGGCTTTTCAAATATCGACCAGTCTCGCGACCAGTTGTGATAATCATATCGATTCTCATTACCAAGTCAACCGCTGATTTCTCAATTATTTGAAATGCGCTGTCCGTTCACTGGAAGCGCCCGTAATCATTGGGTTTCAGCCTGTGCGGTTGAGCAAGCTCAGCTGAATGAGCTGCTTGTTCAGCAGGTCGATACGTCGGGCCATGCTCTCGATCAGACTGTGGGCGATCTTCGGATTGCTTTGGGTCAGGCTGAGAAACTGGTCCTTGGGGATCAGCATGACAGTGCTGGGCTCGCTGGTGATCACGCTGGCGTTACGCTTCTCGCCGGTGAACACCGCCATGGCGCCGAAAATCTCGTCCTTGGGTACATCGCCGACTTTGTGCCCGTCGACAAAGGCTTCGGCGTGACCATCAATGATGACGAATACGTGATCCGCGTCTTCGCCCTGACGGATCAACACTTCGCCACTGGCCACGCGCTGAAAACCATTGGTGCTTCGAAACTCAGGTTGTTTCAGGCGGGCGAGTGCGTCGGACAGCAGGGCGGACTGACCGGCCATGTATTGAAGGAACAGCTCCGAACGCTCCGGGTCGGCATAGATATGCTGAAAAACCTCGGAGCGCAGATAAGGCGTCAGAGCCAAAGGGCTATCGCTGCGAAACCGGCAGCGGGGCAGTTCCGTGCCTTGGCGCAAGCCGATCAGATCTCCCTCGTGCAGATAGAACAACGCCCGTTCGTCGATGCATCCATGCAACAGGCCATTGTTCAGCACAAACAGTTGATTGCCGGGTAACAGGACGGCCAGATCATCGACGGCTGAAAATTCCAGGGTGGGTCCGCACGGCATCAAACCTTCCAGCAGCCGGACGGGAATATGTTGCAGTCGGTTGATCAGCGCGTCGGCGTAAGCCGGTTGTTCCCCAAGTAGGTACATGGCAGCTGCGTCCGTTCAGTTTTTGTGACGTGACGAGATAGCTTCCAGCTGTTTGTTCAAGGCGTCCTTGCGCTCGGCGGGAATGTCGTTCCAGTGCACATCCATCAGCGCACCTTCGATGGCATATAACAACACCTTGGACGCCCGAAACCCGCGCGTGCGCACGGCGCGATAAGCATCCACCGCCCCCAGGCGACGCAAGTCCGAGGCGCTGTGGATGCCCACGGCATGCAGCCACTGCGCCGACGTCTTGCCAAGATTCTTCAGGTGCTGCAGTTCATCATTCATCAAGCCTCCTTGCGACGGCCGAACGGTGCGTGGGCGAGCTTCTCAGGAGTGTAGCCATCAGTAGGAAAAGCGTGATTGTTTGGTCGGTTTCGACGCAAAAGCTTCTAAGAAGAGAAGTCCTGAAGCTGCGTGAAAGTCTGCGAGTGCGGTAGGAAGAGAGGGCGGTGGAATCAGGTTTCCGGGCAAACCATGCCCAGAGTCCAGCGCAAAGCGGGGGCGCCGAACGGGTCAGTTAAAAGTCGCTTTTAGCGGGTGCGATAACGCAGGCGTGTACCGAAATTCATCGACATCAGGATCTCGTCAGCACTCAGCTCTGGCGGGAAGTAGGCGCCGGAGATCTGTGCGTGAGCCAGGCTCGCGCCTTCCAGGGAGGCATTGCGAAAGTCGATGCCGCGCAAGTCGGCGGAGCGGAAATAGGCATCGGTAAAGTCGACGCCGTCGGCGTTCAATTCGCGCAGGTCCAGACCCCGGAAATCGCCACCGACCATGTCGATAGGTCCGTCTTTCGGGCGCTCGTTGTTGAAACCTGTGATGTCGTCTTTGTGCAGCAACGCATAAAGCGGGGTGTCGAGAAGTTTCGGCTGGCTCATGTCACATCACCTGTTGGTTTTATGACGCCAGTATAGTGCCACTATTTGGCAGCCGTGAAGCCGGCGAAGGCTTCACGGCTGAAATAGTTTCTTACAGACCCGGCAGGCGCTGGCGGATCTGTGCAACGACTGTGTCGAGGGTTCCGCTTTCATTGGTCTGAACGCGTTTGCTGCAGAGAATCTCTGCCGGCGTCAGGGCCTCACGAGTGGCTTGTTGGGCTTCGATTACGGCCAGGTTGGCGTCGGACGGGTCCTTTTTGTCTGCCTGACGCAGGGCCAGCCAGCTCTCGATCACCGCTTGTGGCGCATTGCAGTCGAGGATAAGGAATGGCGCGCCAGTGGCTTCGGCGATTTTTGCTGCGCCGTCACGCTGGTCGCGCTTGAGGTAAGTCGCATCGACTACCACCGGGAAGCCCGCACGCAGGATCACCGCGGCAATTTCATGCAGGTGGGTGTAAGTGGCGGCGCTGGCGTCGGCGGTATAGATGCCGGCCTGAGGGTCGTTTGGCACTGTTTGCTCGCCGAACAGACGTTTGCGCTCTACATCGGAGCGCAGGCGAATGGCGCCCAACGCTTCCACCAGACGCATGGCCACGTGGCTCTTGCCGACGGCAGAAACACCGTGGGTGATGGCCATGAAGCGCGAAGGAATGGTGCTGTAGCTTTCCGCCAGGTTGGCGTAATTGCGGTACTGACGCAGGGTAGTGGCTCGCTGCACCGGGTCGGCCTCGGCCGGCATGCTGAACAGGCTGACCTTGGCGCGAACCAGTGCGCGGTAGGCTTTATAGAAGTTCAGCAACTCAAGGCCCTGGTAATCGCCGGTCAGTTCCAGGTACTGGCTGATGAAGCGGCGCGCCAGACTCTTCAGGCCACGGTCTTCCAGGTCCATCGCCAGGAAGCCGGTGTCGGCATAAACGTCGGTGAAGCGGAACGGTTCGTTGAACTCGATGCAGTCGAAGATCACGACCTTGCCGTCGATCACGGTGGCGTTGCCCAGGTGGATGTCACCGTGGCATTCGCGAATGAAACCTTCGGTCTTGCGCTGGGCGAACAGTGGCTTGAGGCGTTCGAAGCTGCTTTCGGCCCAGGCTTGCAGCGCATCCAGTTGCAGCAGGTCGGCCTTGTCGCTGAGGAACGGGCGGATCTGTTCGAAGTTCTGGCGTACGGGTGCCATCACGCTGTCCGGCGTGCCGGCTTCGTGTTCGGCAGGCACTTTCGGTGCGCTGAGGTGGAATTGGGCGATCTGCGCGGCCATCTCGTCGATGTGCGCGGTAGTCAATTCGCCGTTGGCTTGCAGCGTGCTGAGCAGCTGGCTCTGTGGGAATTGACGCATTTTCAGTGCGTAATCGACGGCCGGGCCCTCGCCACCCAATTGTGGGGCTTCGGCGCTGCCAGTGATTGGCAACACTTCGAGGTACAAATCGTTGGTCAGGCGCTGGTTAAGACGCAGCTCTTCCCCGCAAAAATGCTTGCGGGCGTCGAGGCTGGTGAAATCCAGGAAGCCGAAATTCACGGGCTTCTTCACTTTATAAGCAAAGGGGCCGGTGAGGATTACCCAGGAAATATGGGTTTCGATGACCTGGAACCCGTCTACGGGATGCGGGTAGAGGGCCGGGTTTTGCAGGGCAGCGATCAGGGACTGGCTCACAGGCGATCCTTCAGAGTCTGGGGAAAATTCACGGCCGTCATTATGGCCGCAAGTCCGTCTGACGCAAACCTCGGAGGGCTCCTGTTGAGTATGAATAAAGTGCGTATAATCCGCCGCCATGACTCGTACTCGATCCCCCCGCACCCCAAAAAAACCACCTTCCAAGGGCCTGCGCCCCTGGCTGGGCTGGGCCCTTAAACTCAGTCTGGTCGGCCTTGTGGTGCTGGCCGGGTTCGCGGTTTACCTCGACGCGATCGTCCAGGAGAAGTTCTCCGGCAAGCGCTGGACCATTCCGGCCAAGGTGTACGCGCGCCCGCTGGAGCTGTTCGTCGGACAAAAGCTCAGCAAGGACGACTTTCTAACTGAACTCGATGCCTTGGGCTATCGACGTGAAAGCGTGAGCAATGGACCCGGCGCGGCGGCGGTCAGCGGCAATACCGTCGACTTGAATACCCGTGGCTTCCAGTTCTATGAAGGCATGGAGCAAGCGCAACCAGTACGGGTACGTTTCTCTGGCGACTACGTGGCCGAACTTTCGGCGACCAACGGTTCGAAACTCTCTGTGGTGCGGTTGGAACCGCTACTGATTGGCGGGATTTACCCGAAAAATCTCGAAGATCGCATTTTGATCAAAATTGATCAGGTCCCGCCGTATCTGCTGGAAACTCTGGTCGCTGTGGAAGACCGGGATTTCTACAGCCACTGGGGCGTGTCGCCCAAGTCGATTGCCCGCGCCATCTATGTCAACACCTCTGGCGGCAAGATGACCCAGGGCGGCAGTACGCTGACGCAACAATTGGTCAAGAACTTCTACCTGACCAGCGAACGCAGCCTGACCCGTAAACTCACCGAAGCCATGATGGCGATGTTGCTTGAGCTGCATTACGACAAACGAGAAATTCTTGAGGCTTACCTCAATGAAGTGTTCGTCGGTCAGGATGGGCAGCGCGCGGTGCACGGTTTCGGCTTGGCAAGCCAGTTTTTCTTCGGGCAGCCGTTGTCTGAACTGAAGCTGCATCAAGTCGCGATGCTGGTGGGCATGGTCAAGGGGCCGTCCTATTACAACCCTCGTCGCAACCCTGAGCGGGCGCTTGAACGGCGTAATCTCGTGCTCGATGTACTTGAGCAACAAGGTGTTGCCACCGCCGATCAGGTCGCTGCTGCGAAGAAAATGCCACTGGGTGTGACGACTCGCGGCAAGCTGGCGGACAGCTCGTTCCCCGGCTTCCTCGACCTGGTCAAGCGTCAGCTGCGCGAAGACTATCGCGACGAAGACTTGACCGAAGAAGGTCTGCGGATCTTCACCAGTTTCGACCCGATCCTGCAGATGAAAGCCGAGGCGTCGGTCAACGACACCTTCAAGAGACTCTCCGGGCGCAAGGGTTCCGATGAGGTCGAAGCGGCCATGGTCGTGACCAACCCGGAAACCGGTGAAGTCCAGGCCATGATCGGCAGTCGTCAGGCGAGTTTTGCCGGCTTCAACCGGGCGCTGGATGCTGTGCGACCGATCGGCTCTTTGATCAAACCGGCGGTTTATCTGACAGCCCTTGAGAAGCCAAGTCAGTACACCTTGACCAGTTGGCTGTCGGACGATTCCTTCTCGGTCAAAGGCGCGGACGGTCAAGTCTGGAAACCGCAGAACTACGATCGCCGCTCCCATGGCACCGTATTTCTGTATCAGGGGCTGGCACATTCCTACAACCTGTCGACCGCGCGTCTCGGGTTGGCGGTGGGCGTACCGAATGTCCTGAAGACCCTGGCGCGTCTCGGTGTGAGTCGTGAATTCCCGGCGTTCCCGTCGATGTTGCTGGGGGCTGGCGGTCTGACCCCGATCGAAGTGGCGACCATGTACCAGACCCTGGCCAACGGTGGTTTCAATACGCCGATGCGCGGGATCCGTAGCGTATTGACCGCTGAAGGCGAACCGCTCAAGCGTTATCCGTTCCAGATTCAGCAACGTTTCGATCCAGCCTCCATTTACCTGATCCAGAGCGCCATGCAGCGGGTGATGCGTGAAGGTACCGGCAGTTCTGTTTACAACGTATTGCCGAAAACCCTGACCTTGGCCGGCAAGACCGGTACCAGTAACGATTCGCGGGACAGCTGGTTTGCCGGTTTCAGTCAGGACCTGCTGGCAGTGGTCTGGCTGGGTCGCGATGACAACGGCAAGACACCGTTCACCGGTGCCACCGGTGCGCTGCAGGTCTGGACCAGTTTCATGCGCAAGGCCGATCCGTTGCCGCTGGACATGCCGCAGCCAGACAACATTGTTCAGGCCTGGGTCGATTCGCGTACCGGACAAGGCTCTGATGCCAACTGCCCAGGTGCGGTGCAGATGCCGTATATTCGCGGCAGCGAACCGCCTCCCGGTGCCGCTTGCGGTGGCGAAAGCCCTGTTTCCGGCGAAACGGTGATGGATTGGGTCAAGGGCTGGATGAATTAAGCAAAGAGGGTTTCAAGTGAACAAGTGGTTGATTCCAGCGGTTACCGCCGTGGCTTTGCTCAGCGGTTGCTCCTCCGTACAACGCGGTTCGATTCCGGTTGTGGATTCCGGTAGCGCGGTTTCGAACAGTGAACGGATTTCGGCGAATGGCGGTTTCCGTCAGACGACGACTAAACGTCCTGCGCAAGCCCAGACTCAGGCGATTCCACAAGGTGATACCGGCGTCGTCGTGATGGTGCCAGGTGGTGGTGCAGTGACGTCGGCCCCGATCAGCACTGCGCCGATCACACCAGGCCCGATCACCCCGGGGCCGATCGATACTTCGCCGGTTCAGTCGGCACCGATCAATCAGGGCAGCTACAGCATGCCGTCGACGCCGAGCGGGATTCCTTCGGCGAGCTCTGGTGGCTTGTCTGCCGACGAGCAATTGGACGGTCCGGTTCTGGCCTTGCTGACTACCGCTCAGCAGCAACAGGCGAGCGGTGATCTCAACGGTGCTTCCTCCAGCCTCGAGCGCGCCCAGCGTGTTGCGCCGCGTGAGCCGCAAGTGCTTTATCGTCTGGCTCAGGTGCGCATGGCTCAAGGCGATGCACCACAAGCCGAGCAGTTTGCTCGTCGTGGCCTGACCTTCGCCAACGGTCGTTCGGCACTTCAGGCCAGTCTGTGGGAATTGATCGCTCAGGCACGTGAGAAACAGGGTGATTCTGCTGGCGCAGCATTGGCCCGTCAGAAGGCCAAGGTTTCGCTGTGATGGACGCACGCTTTCCGAAGATTGCCGAACAGTTGCTATTGATCGAGCGCGAGCTGCGGGTTCAGGGTTGGTGGGACGAGGTCTCGCCCTCCGCCGAAGCGCTTTCCAGCGTCGAACCCTTCTCGGTCGACACGCTGGATTTCGAGCAGTGGCTGCAATGGATCTTCCTTCCGCGGATGAAGGTGATCCTCGAGCAGGATCTGCCTTTACCAAACGCTTCGGGAATTCAGGAGATGGCCGAAATGGTCTTCGCCGCCCGTAATGTTCAGGGCAAGGACCGGCAGTTGCAGGTGCTGCTCAAAGAGTTTGATCTACTGATCACCGCCTCCCGCTAAACCGGAGGCGGCCAGTGTCTACTGGCAGTTATCCGCAATCTGTTTCTGTGCTTCGCTAATGCGCTCCTGACGTTGCTGGTCGGTCAGGCGGCGCATCTCGCCTTCGACATCCTCCCGTATTCGCGGATTGTTCTGCAGTTGAGCCAGGTTCGTTCGCGCCTGTTCGCAGAATTCCTTCAGCTGGGCTTGCTGCTCGGCGACCTGTTTTTTCACTTTGTTGTCGATAGCCTGTTGATCACCAATGGCACCGCTGCGTGGCGGCGGAGTCTGGTTGCCGGCAGGCGAGGAGGGCGTGACCACGGTGGTGGCTTCCCGGTCTTGGGGTGGCTGGGCGTCGAAGTGGGTAACGCCCTGGGCGTCGACCCATTTGTAGATCTGAGCGGCCATGCACAAAGGGCTGATGCCAATCAGCAGGCTGACGGTCAGGAAAAACGTTCGCATGCCATTTCCTTGTATTGGGTTGCGCAATTGAAGCTAACACAGTTGCTGTTTAGCGGTTTTTTCTTGCTTTCTCATGTGCTTAGTTCAATAAAGCACATAGACGACTTGACTTGGAGAGGACGAAACAGAAGAATCCAAAGTCCGCTGTAGAGGGACTGCCAGAAGCAGGCCCGCTCAGCAGATCATGAGGCGCACATCCGCGCCGACCTGTTACACCCGCAACGCGTTACCTCGCGCTGGGTGGGAAAGGCCCGCAACACTTGGGACGATCCCAATACTTGCTCAGTCAGTGCTGACGTAGTCGGCGACCACCGTCGCTCATGCTCTGCTGAGAAGTAAACCTATTAAGACCCGTCCTCTTTTATGTGGGCGGTATTCTGGCGTTTTAGAGGTGAACAACGTGGAGCTTTTATCTGGCGGTGAGATGCTCGTCCGCTTTTTGCGTGACGAAGGCGTCAAATATATCTACGGGTACCCGGGTGGTGCTCTTCTTCATGTCTACGATGCCCTGTTCAAAGAACCGGAAGTGACCCACATCCTGGTTCGTCACGAACAGGCTGCGACCCATATGGCTGACGGCTATGCCCGTGCCACCGGTAAAGCCGGCGTGGTACTGGTGACCTCCGGCCCGGGCGCAACCAACGCCATCACCGGTATTGCCACGGCCTACATGGACTCCATTCCGATGGTGGTCATTTCCGGCCAGGTGCCTAGCAACATGGTGGGCACCGATGCGTTCCAGGAAACCGACATGATCGGTATCTCCCGGCCGATCGTGAAGCACAGCTTCATGATCAAGCACGCGTCGGAAATCCCGGAAGTCATGAAGAAAGCGTTCTACCTCGCGCAATCCGGTCGTCCTGGTCCGGTCGTTGTCGATATCCCGAAAGACATGACCAACCCGGCCGAGAAGTTCGAATACATCTTCCCGAAAAAAGCCAAGCTGCGTTCCTACAGCCCGGCCGTTCGCGGTCACTCCGGGCAAATCCGCAAGGCGGCAGAAATGCTCCTGGCGGCCAAGCGTCCTGTGATGTATGCAGGCGGCGGCGTGATTCTCGGTGGCGGCTCCGCGCCGCTGACCGAATTGGCGAAGATGCTCAACCTGCCAGTGACCAATACCCTGATGGGTCTGGGTGCCTACCCTGGCACCGACCGTCAGTTCATCGGCATGCTCGGCATGCACGGCAGCTACACCGCTAACCTGGCGATGCACCATGCCGACGTGATCCTTGCAGTCGGCGCTCGTTTCGACGACCGCGTGATCAACGGCCCGGCCAAGTTCTGCCCGAATGCCAAGATCATTCACATCGACATCGACCCGGCTTCGATTTCCAAGACCATCAAGGCAGACGTTCCTATCGTCGGTCCGGTCGAGAGTGTCCTGACCGAAATGGTCGCGATCCTCAAGGAAATCGGCGAGACCCCGAACAAGGAGTCCGTTGCCAGCTGGTGGAAGCAAGTTGATGAGTGGCGCGGTGACCGCGGTCTGTTCCCTTACGACAAGGGTGACGGCAGCGTCATCAAGCCGCAGACCGTGATCGAAACCCTGTGCGAAGTCACCAAGGGCGATGCCTTTGTTGCCTCCGACGTGGGCCAGCACCAAATGTTTGCGGCGCAGTACTACACGTTCAACAAGCCGAACCGCTGGATCAACTCCGGCGGCCTGGGCACCATGGGCTTCGGTTTTCCGGCGGCCATGGGCATCAAGCTGAGCTTCCCGGATGACGACGTCGTCTGCGTGACGGGCGAGGGCAGTATCCAGATGAACATTCAGGAACTGTCCACCTGTCTGCAATATGGCTTACCGGTGAAAATCGTCATCCTGAACAACGGTGTTCTGGGTATGGTTCGCCAGTGGCAGGACATGAGTTACGGCAGCCGTCACTCGCACTCTTACATGGAATCGTTGCCTGACTTCGTCAAGCTGGCAGAGGCCTATGGTCACGTCGGCGTGCGCATCACCGAATCGAAAGATTTGAAGTCGAAGATGGAAGAAGCGTTCGCCATGAAGGATCGTTTGGTGATCATCGATGTTTCGGTCGACACCAGCGAGCACGTCTACCCGATGCAGATCAAAGACGGCTCCATGCGCGATATGTGGCTGAGCAAGACGGAGCGTACTTAATCATGCGGCACATTATTTCCTTGCTTCTGGAAAACGAACCCGGCGCTCTGTCTCGTGTAGTCGGCCTGTTCTCGCAGCGCAACTACAACATCGAAAGCCTGACCGTGGCACCTACCGAGGACCCGACGTTGTCGCGTCTGACGTTGACCACGGTTGGTCACGATGAAGTTATCGAGCAGATCACCAAAAACCTGAACAAGCTGATCGAAGTGGTCAAGCTGGTCGACCTGTCGGAGAGTGCTCACATCGAGCGCGAACTGATGCTGGTCAAGGTCAAGGCCACCGGCGCCCAGCGCGCCGAGATCAAACGCACTACCGATATTTATCGTGGGCAGATCGTTGACGTCAGCGCTAGCGTGTATACCGTTCAATTGACCGGTACCAGCGATAAGCTCGACAGCTTCATTCAGTCCATTGGCACCGCCTCGATTCTGGAAACCGTCCGCAGCGGCGTAACCGGCATTGCCCGCGGCGACAAAGTACTCAGCATCTAAACCAAATTAGCGAATGGCCTGAACGGCCTGGATATATAGGGGAATTTCATGAAAGTTTATTACGAAAAAGACTGCGACCTGTCGATCATCCAGGGCAAGAAAGTTGCCATCATCGGTTACGGTTCCCAAGGCCACGCTCAAGCGTGCAACCTGAAAGACTCCGGCGTTGACGTTACTGTTGGCCTGCGTAAAGGTTCGGCCACTGTTGCCAAAGCCGAAGCTCACGGCCTGAAAGTGACCGACGTTGCTTCCGCTGTTGCGGCTGCCGACCTAGTCATGATCCTGACCCCGGACGAGTTCCAGTCCGCTCTGTACAAGAACGAAATCGAGCCGAACATCAAGAAAGGCGCCACCCTGGCCTTCTCCCACGGCTTCGCGATCCACTACAACCAGGTTGTTCCGCGCGCTGACCTCGACGTGATCATGATCGCGCCGAAAGCTCCGGGCCACACCGTACGTTCCGAGTTCGTCAAAGGCGGTGGTATCCCTGACCTGATCGCTATCTATCAGGATGCTTCCGGCAACGCCAAAAACGTTGCACTGTCCTACGCTGCTGGCGTTGGTGGCGGTCGTACCGGCATCATCGAAACCACCTTCAAGGACGAGACTGAAACCGACCTGTTCGGCGAACAAGCCGTTCTGTGCGGCGGTACCGTTGAGCTGGTTAAAGCCGGTTTCGAAACCTTGGTTGAAGCTGGCTACGCGCCGGAAATGGCCTACTTCGAATGCCTGCACGAACTGAAGCTGATCGTTGACCTCATGTACGAAGGCGGTATCGCCAACATGAACTACTCGATCTCCAACAACGCTGAATACGGCGAGTACGTGACCGGTCCGGAAGTGATCAACGCCGAATCCCGTCAGGCCATGCGCAACGCCCTGAAACGTATTCAGGACGGCGAATACGCCAAGATGTTCATCAGCGAAGGCGCTACCGGCTATCCTTCGATGACCGCCAAGCGTCGTAACAACGCCGCTCACGGTATCGAAATCATCGGCGAGCAACTGCGCTCCATGATGCCGTGGATCGGTGCCAACAAGATCGTCGACAAAGCTAAAAACTAAGTCGCGCACTTGTACGAAAAACGCGGCCTAGGCCGCGTTTTTTCGTTTGGGTGGCTGGTTCTGGTATAAAGCTGCATCGTTTGCGGCCGAACCGTCGTCCCAGACACCTGTCCAAACTTTCCACCCCGTTGCAAGGTAATGTCCATGAGCGAACGTCCCGAAGAGCCAAACCAGGCTTCTGACGCCGAAAGCCTGCTGCCCATCGATGAACACATCGAGGAAGGGCATGACGCTGAAGGTCGTAAAGTCCGGCATCGTGGTATCTATCTTCTGCCGAATCTGTTTACCACTGCGAATCTGTTCGCAGGGTTTTATTCCATCATCAACTCGATGAGCGCCCAGAGCGCCTTGAGTGCCGGTGATTCGATTGGTGCGAGCAAGTATTTTGCTTTTGCAGCGATCGCGATTTTTGTCGCGATGGTGCTCGACGGCCTCGATGGTCGCGTTGCTCGTATGACCAATACCCAGAGCGCCTTCGGTGCCGAGTACGACTCGCTGTCGGACATGGTCGCCTTTGGTGTCGCGCCGGCATTGCTGGCGTTCGGTTGGGCCTTGGGCGACATGGGTAAGGTCGGCTGGATGGTTGCCTTCATTTATGTGGCCGGTGCGGCGTTGCGTCTGGCGCGTTTCAATACCCAGGTTGGCACTGCGGACAAGCGCTACTTCATTGGTCTGGCCAGTCCGGCTGCTGCTGGTGTGGTTGCTGGCATTGTCTGGGCATTCAGTGACTACGGCATTCAGGGTTCGAAGATGTCCTTCCTGGTTGCGCTGATGGTCGCTGCCGCCGGCATGCTGATGGTCAGCAACATCAAGTACAACAGCTTCAAGGAGCTGGATCTGAAAGGGCGTGTACCTTTCGTGGCCATCCTCGCGGTGGTGTTGGTGTTTGCCGTAGTGTTCAGTGATCCGCCGCGCATCCTGCTGCTGGTTTTCCTCGCTTATGCGGCTTCTGGACCGGTGCAGTACCTGTTGCGTCTTCGTCGGCACAAAAACGCCGAGTGATGTAATTTCCCTCATACTCCGCAGTCTGTTGGTGCATCTGTTCTCCAATGCTGCGGAGTTGCCATGCTGATCAAAGTCCCCAAAGCGTCTGACTGCCATGAGTCGGACGTCACGCCTGAATCTTTCTATCTATCTCGTCGCAATGTTCTCGGTGCCGCCGTTGCCGGTTTGGCCGTGAGCAGTCTGCCGCGTTGGGCGGCTGCGGAGGATGCTGCGCGTTATGCGGATGTCGAGCCAGGCAAGGCGCCTGCCTGGTTTGCCGAAAAACTGCCTGCTACCAAATGGGGAGCGGTCAACGTCAAGGATGAGGCGATCACGCCATTCAAGGACGCGACCCATTACAACAACTTCTATGAGTTCGGCACCGATAAAGGTGATCCTGCCGCCAACGCCGGCGCGCTGAAAACCGAACCTTGGAGTGTGGTGGTGGACGGGGAGGTGGGTAAGCCGGGACGGTATGCACTGGAAGACTTCATGAAGCCTTATCAGTTGGAGGAGCGTATTTACCGTCTTCGCTGTGTAGAGGCCTGGTCGATGGTCATTCCATGGATCGGATTTCCCATCTCGGCCTTGCTCAAGGAAGTCGAACCGACTTCCAAAGCCAAATTCATTCGCTTCGAAACCCTGGAAGATCCCAAGAGCATGCCCGGGCAACGTTCCGGTTTTGCCTTGATTGACTGGCCTTATGTGGAAGGGCTCCGCCTGGATGAGGCGATGAACCCGTTGGCGATTCTTGCCGTGGGTATGTACGGGCGGGAGTTACCTAATCAGAACGGCGCGCCTCTGCGTTTGGTGGTCCCGTGGAAGTACGGCTTCAAGAGCATCAAATCCATCGTGCGGATCAGTCTGGTGAGTGAGCAGCCGAAAACCACCTGGCAGAGCATTGCCTCGGATGAGTATGGTTTTTATGCGAACGTAAATCCTGCGGTCGACCATCCGCGTTGGACTCAGGCGCGTGAGCGACGTTTGCCGAGCGGGCTGTTCAAGCCCAGTGTGCGGGATACGCAGATGTTCAATGGCTACTCGGATGAAGTCGCCTCTCTATATACGGGGCTCGATTTGCGGAAGAACTACTGATGCGATTTCCGTTTTGGCGAATTGGCGTCTTTATAGCTGCTGCGGTCTGGCCGCTGCTTTGGTTTTATCAGGCCTGGGAGGATGTGCTGGGGCCTGATCCGGGCAAGGTGCTGGTTGACCGGTTGGGGCTGGGGACGCTTGTCCTACTGCTCATTACGTTAAGCATCACACCTGCGCAGAAGCTTACCGGTTGGGCGGGGTGGGTTGCTGTTCGGCGGCAACTGGGGTTGTGGTGCTTCGCTTATGTGGTTTTGCATTTGAGTGGTTATACGGCCTTCATTCTCGGCTTTGATTGGTCGCAGTTGGGTGTCGAGTTGCGCAAACGGCCGTACATTATTGTCGGGGCGCTTGGGTTTCTGTGTTTGTTGGCCTTGGCGGTGACCTCAAATCGCTATAGTCAGCGGCGTTTGGGTTCTAGCTGGAAGAAATTACATCGTCTTGCCTATGTGGTTCTCGGGCTTGGATTGCTGCATATGTTGTGGATCGTGCGCGCTGATCTTAAGGAGTGGGCGGTTTACGCCGCTATAGGTACATTGCTATTAGTGTTGCGACTACCCCCTGTAACCCGCCGAATCCCACGATTAATAGCCAAAAAGACACCTTCTGTACGAAAAGCGTAATTAAGGGTTGACGACAGATTCTGGAAGTCTATAATTCGCCCCACTTCCGGCGCAGTCGAAACGGAAAACTCCTTGGTAAACAATGAGTTACGCGGTTTTCGACAGCGAGTTG
>NZ_LMCV01000050.1:0-294905 GCF_001424925.1 Pseudomonas sp. Root329
CAGCAGCCTCTGTTGCTGTCAAGCGGTTATTTTCCGAAGTTTTCAAAGTTTCCTTTGCAACTTCAACCACTTGCGCTTTCGATCTCTCGTTAGCGGGAGGCGAATTCTACAGCGTTACTCGCTGCTGTCAACACCTCTTTTACACCGCTTTCGACCGAGAAGATCGAATCGTCAATCAAGCTAAACCACCCTGCGTGACCGACTCCTTCTGGGCTTCGATGACCTGAAGCAACTCGCTGTCGAAAACCTCGTAACTCATTGTTTACCAAGGAGTTTTCCGTTTCGACTGCGCCGGAAGTGGGGCGAATTATAGACTTCCAGAATCTGTCGTCAACACCTATCTTCATAATTCTGTCATATAGATAAAAACAGCCCCTAAACGCAAAGGCCGGCCCCAAGGGGCCGGCCTTCTTCCCTTCTACTTACAAGCTAGGGAATGCGAACTGCGAAGCTTCATGGCTCGCCCGCTGTGGCCAGCGCTGGGTAATGGCCTTGCGACGGGTGTAGAAACGCACGCCATCCGGACCATACGCATGCAAGTCGCCGAACAACGAGCGCTTCCAGCCGCCAAAGCTGTGATAAGCCACCGGTACCGGCAGCGGTACGTTGACGCCGACCATACCGACTTCGATCTCGTCGCAGAACAAACGCGCCGCTTCCCCATCACGGGTAAAGATGCAGGTACCGTTGCCATACTCGTGATCGTTGATCAGCTGCATCGCCTCTTCCAGGCTGTTAACCCGGACAACGCACAGCACCGGTCCGAAGATCTCTTCTTTATAGATACGCATCTCCGGCGTGACGTTGTCGAACAGGCAGCCACCCAGGAAGAAACCTTCCTCATGACCGGCCACGCTCAGACCACGACCATCCACCACCAAGGTCGCACCAGAAGAAACACCGTCTTCTATATAGCCACTGACTTTATCGCGAGCCTGACCGGAAACCAGCGGCCCCATGTCCAGACCGCATGAAGTACCGGCACCGATTTTCAGCGCCTTGATCTGCGGTACCAGTTTGGCCACCAGCGCATCCGCCACCTGGTCACCGACGCACACAGCCACCGAGATCGCCATGCAACGTTCACCGCAAGAACCATAAGCCGCGCCCATCAATGCGCTGACCGCGTTATCCAGATCCGCATCCGGCATCAGCACCGCATGGTTCTTCGCGCCACCCAGTGCCTGAACGCGTTTGCCGCGCTTGGTACCTTCGGCGTAGATGTACTCGGCAATCGGCGTCGAACCAACAAAGCTCAACGCTTTGACTTCTGGCGCTTCGATCAGCGCATCCACCGCAGCCTTGTCACCATGCACAACACTCAGCACACCTTTAGGCAGACCGGCTTCCAGCAACAATTGAGCGATCAACAGCGTGGAGCTTGGATCACGCTCGGACGGCTTGAGGATAAAGCAGTTGCCGCAGACGATCGCCAGCGGATACATCCACAGCGGCACCATGGCCGGGAAGTTGAACGGCGTAATACCGGCCACCACGCCCAACGGCTGGAAGTCCGACCAGGCATCAATGTTCGGACCGACGTTACGGCTGTATTCACCCTTGAGGATTTCCGGTGCTGCACAAGCGAACTCAACGTTCTCGATACCGCGCTTCAATTCACCGGCAGCATCTTCCAGCGTCTTGCCGTGCTCTTCGCTGATCAGCTGAGCGATACGCGCTTCGTTCTGTTCCAGCAGTTGCTTGAAGCGGAACATCACCTGCGCACGCTTGGCGGGCGGAGTGTTACGCCAGGCCGGGAACGCAGCCTTGGCCGAGTCGATGGCTTTTTGAATGGTTTCGCGGCTGGCCAACGGCAGCTTGTGGATCGCCTGGCCGGTAGACGGGTTGAACACATCGGCCGTGCGACCTTCTTCGGTAACCAGTTCGCCATTGATCAAATGCGGGATAAGGCTCATGCAGCACTCCTGAAAAGTTGTCCACAGGCGCCCTTCAAAGGGCGCCTCTATATAGAGGGGAGAATCAGTCGATCTTGTTCAGCACTTCGCCGACCGCGTCGAACAGACGATCAAGGTCTTGCGGCTTGCTGTTGAAGGTTGGGCCGAACTGCAGGGTGTCGCCGCCAAAGCGCACGTAGAACCCGGCTTTCCACAGGGCCATGCCGGCTTCGAACGGACGCACGATGGCGTCGCCGTCACGCGGCGCGATCTGGATTGCACCGGCCAGGCCGTAGTTACGAATATCGATGATGTTTTTCGAGCCCTTCAGACCGTGCAGCGCATTTTCGAAATGCGGCGCGACTTCGGCCACGCTCTGCACCAGGTTTTCCTTTTGCAGCAGATCGAGTGCTGCCAGGCCAGCAGCGCAAGCCACCGGGTGCGCGGAATAGGTGTAGCCGTGCGGGAATTCCACCGCGTACTCAGGAGTCGCCTGGTTCATGAAGGTCTGGTAGATCTCGGAGCTGGCAATCACCGCGCCCATCGGAATCGCGCCGTTAGTGACTTGCTTGGCGATGCACATCAGGTCCGGGGTGACGCCAAAGGTATCGGCACCGAACATTTTGCCGGTACGGCCGAAACCGGTGATCACTTCGTCGAACACCAGCAGGATGTTGTGCTGATCGCAGATTTCGCGCAGACGCTTGAGGTAGCCCTGCGGCGGAACAAGCACGCCAGCGGATCCGGCCAGTGGCTCGACGAATACGGCGGCGATGTTCGACGCATCGTGCAGCTCGATCAACTTCAGCAGCTCGTCGGCCAAAGCAATACCACCCAACTCCGGCATGCCACGGGAGTAGGCATTGCTCGCCAGCAGCGTGTGCGGCAGGTGATCGACGTCCATCATCGCCTGACCGAACATTTTGCGGTTGCCGTTCACGCCGCCGAGGCTGGTACCGGCGATGTTCACGCCGTGATAGCCACGTGCACGACCGATCATCTTGGTCTTGGTCGCCTGGCCTTTCAGACGCCAGTAAGCACGCACCATCTTCACCGCCGTGTCAGCGCACTCGGAGCCCGAGTCAGTGAAAAACACATGATTCAGATTGCCCGGGGTCAGGTCGGTGATTTTCTCAGCCAGCTGGAACGACAGCGGATGGCCGTATTGGAAGCCTGGCGAGTAATCGAGGGTGCCCAATTGCTTGGCGACCGCTTCCTGAATTTCCTTGCGGGTATGCCCGGCGCCGCAGGTCCACAAACCGGAGAGCGAGTCGTAAACCCTGCGGCCCTTGTCATCGATCAGCCAACTGCCTTCAGCCGCCACGATCAGTCGCGGATCGCGCTGGAAATTACGGTTGGCGGTGTAGGGCATCCAGTGAGCATCGAGCTTGAGCTGGCTGGCCAGGGAAGTCGGGTTGTTTTCAGGCAAGTTCATGGGCAAAACCTCGCAGGGCAATAAGCGGCATAGAGATCAAAAGCGTTCTTGCAGCTAAATTGCCACGGGGATAAAGTCTGTGAAATCCAACTCTTCTAACGTTCAGTCAGGTCATCACTAAACTATGAGCAGCCGTCGCCCCGATCCGCTGGCGCAAGTCAGTGACTTTGATATCCGCCTGCTTCGGATTTTTCGCAGTGTGGTGGAGTGCGGCGGCTTCTCGGCAGCGGAGTCGGTGCTGGGGATCGGTCGCTCGGCCATCAGCCAGCAAATGAGCGATCTGGAACAGCGCCTCGGTCTGCGTTTATGCCAACGGGGTCGCGCCGGGTTTTCCCTGACCGAGGAAGGTCGCGAGGTCTATCAATCGGCGTTGCAGCTATTGAGTGCGCTGGAAAGTTTTCGGACCGAGGTCAATGGCCTGCACCAACATTTGCGGGGCGAATTGACCATCGGCCTGACCGACAACCTGGTCACCCTGCCCCACATGCGCATCACCCACGCCTTGGCGCAATTGAAGGAACGCGGGCCGGACGTGCAGATTCAGATCCGCATGATCGCGCCCAATGAAGTCGAACAAGGCGTGCTCGACGGTCGATTGCATGTCGGCGTGGTGCCGCAAGCCAGCGCGCTGTCGGGGTTGGAATATCAGCCGCTCTATAGTGAACGCTCGCTGCTGTATTGCGCGGTCGGTCATCCGTTGTTTTATGTCGACGATAAACAACTGGATGACGAGCGCCTCAATAGCCAGGACGCCATCGCGCCGACCTTCCGTTTGCCTGCGGAAATCCAGGCCCATTACCAAGCGCTCAATTGCACCGCCAGTGCCTCGGACCGTGAAGGCATGGCGTTCCTGATCCTGACCGGACGCTTCATCGGCTACCTGCCGGACCACTACGCCAGCCTCTGGGTACAGCAAGGCCGGTTGCGTGCGCTGAAACCAAAGGTGCGTTTTTATGACCTGAGCCTTGCATCGGTCACACGCAAGGGCCGTCGCCCGCATTTGGTGCTGGAAAGCTTTTTGGAGAGTCTGGCTGCGACACGCTAGGTTTTATCGCGTCAGGACTTGTCTGATGCCGGTGGGTGCGCTATCAACGCACTGGTTGCACCCACTCACTTGCTCGGAAGTGCCTATGACCTTTGAAGTCCCCGCTCACGGCGGCAAACCTGCCAGCCGCATTCGTCAGAAGAACGAAGAGACCATCATCAAAGCCGCCGAAGACGAGTTCGCCCGTCACGGGTTCAAAGGCACCAGCATGAACACCATCGCCCTGAACGCCGGGTTGCCCAAGGCGAACCTGCATTACTACTTCACCAACAAACTCGGTTTGTACGTGGCGGTGTTGAGCAACATCCTCCAGTTGTGGGACAGCACCTTCAACACCCTGACCTTTGATGATGATCCGGCCGAAGCGCTGACGCGTTACATCCGCGCCAAGATGGAATTCTCCCGTCGTCAGCCGCAAGCCTCGCGGATCTTCGCGATGGAAGTGATCAGCGGCGGCGAATGCCTGACCGAATACTTCAACCAGGATTATCGCGCCTGGTTCCAGGGCCGGGCGGGCGTGTTCCAAGCGTGGATCGACGCCGGCAAAATGGACCCGGTCGACCCGGTGAACCTGATCTTCCTGTTGTGGGGCAGCACTCAGCATTACGCGGATTTCGCCACACAGATCTGCCGTGTCAGCGGGCGCACCAAGCTCACCAAGCAGGACATGGAAGACGCCGGCAACAACCTGATCCGCATCATTCTCAAGGGCTGCGGCCTGACGCCCACGATCTAAGACACTTATGCCTTTTACCCTCAGCGGTTTTTGCGAGTACCGCGAAGAGATTCGCAAAAGCCGCTTCATCACTTTCGCCGCGCCGATCAGCAGCCCTGCTGAAGCCCAGGCGTTCATCGAACAGCACAGCGATTTGAATGCCTCGCACAATTGCTGGGCCTGGAAACTTGGCGACCAATACCGCAGCACTGACGATGGCGAGCCCGGCGGCACCGCTGGCCGGCCGATTCTGGCGGCAATCGACGCGCAGGATTGCGATCAAGTCGCGGTGCTGGTGATTCGTTGGTATGGCGGCATTCAACTCGGCACCGGTGGCCTCGCCCGGGCGTATGGCGGCGGCGCCAACAAGTGCCTGCAAGCAGCGGCAAAGGTTGAACTGATCAGTCGGGTGCCGGTGAGTTGTGCCTGTGCTTTTGGTGAGTTGCCGCTGGTGAAGCTTCGGGTGGCGGAACTGGGTGGATTGGTTGTGGAAGAAACGTTCACGGCCAATGGTGTAGAACTGCAATTGGCGATCGGCGAAAGCCAGATAGACACCCTGCAAACGCAGCTGGCGGGCTTGAGCCGCGGACGCATTTTGTTGCAGCACTAATCGCACCAACAACGTTCACCGCCCTTTCGTCGTACCAGTGCATTTGCCCACATCTACTGTGCACCCGGCTGTGGATAACCTGAGCACACCCGGCTGTAACCCTTCTGTCATGCGGCTTTGCGGGCTTTGCTCACTTTTCGTCCAATCTGCCATCAAAAAAACTAAATCCACGCAAAAACAATCAGTTAGCGCGGTTTATCACCTTTAGAAGAAAGCCACACAGTGCTTATGCCCGAGCTTCGGGCTTGCGCACAAATACTGTGGAGCAATCTGTGGATAACCCGTTCATGGCTGTCGCCGCCCCATGTCCGGCATGGCTTGCCGCCGGTTGCTCGTTTTTTGACCAAACACCCTGGGCAAAACCGGAGCCTGATCAACGGCTTTGCCCTCAAGTGGTGCCTGGTTCGGGATCGACATAGGGCGAGGCGCCGTCCTCAAAGCCTTTATCTGTAACGCATTTGATTTTTTCTGACTCAATGGCCAGGAAATTGCTGTGTCCACCGGCATCACTTCAATCGACCCGAGCCTGTCATGCCTAACCCCGTGCCGATCCCCGATCCAACACCTCGTCTGCAACTGCGCAACATCAGCAAGCGCTACCCCGGTTGCCTGGCCAACGATGCTATCGACTTGAGCATAGCCCCTGGCGAAATCCATGCCCTGCTTGGCGAAAACGGCGCGGGTAAAAGTACGCTGATGAAGATCATCTACGGCGTCACCCACGCGGACTCGGGTGAGATGAACTGGCAAGGGCAACGCGTGACTCTGCGCAACCCGGCTCAGGCTCGTAGCCTCGGGATCGGCATGGTGTTCCAGCATTTCTCGCTGTTCGAGACGCTGAGCGTGGCGCAGAACATTGCCTTGGCGATGGGCGCGGCGGCTGGCACACCGAAACAGCTTGAGCCAAAAATTCGTGAAGTCTCCCGGCGCTACGGCATGGCGCTGGAGCCGGAGCGACTTGTCCACAGCCTGTCGATCGGCGAACGCCAGCGGGTGGAAATCATTCGATGCCTGATGCAGGACATCCGCCTGCTGATTCTCGATGAGCCGACCTCGGTGCTGACTCCACAGGAGGCCGACGAATTGTTCGTCACCTTGCGCCGACTGGCGGCCGAGGGATGCAGCATTCTGTTTATCAGCCACAAACTCGGTGAAGTTCGCGCGTTATGTCACAGCGCCACGGTGTTGCGCGGCGGTCGGGTGGCCGGGCATTGCGTGCCGGCCGAATGCTCGGATCGGCAACTGGCGCAGTTGATGGTGGGTGAAGCGGCAGAGTTGATTACCGATTATCCGAAGGTGATCGGCAGTGATGTCTTCTTGAGTGTGAGCGGATTGTCCTGGCACAACCCGGACCCGTTCGGATGCTCGCTGAATGACATCGAGCTTGAAGTGCGCAGCGGTGAAATCGTCGGCATCGCCGGTGTCGCGGGCAATGGTCAGGATGAGTTGCTGGCCCTGCTCAGCGGCGAAGAACCGCTCAGCCGCAACGACGGCGCAACGATCAGTTTCGCCGGGCAACCGGTGGCGCATTTGCGGCCGGATGCACGGCGCAAACTGGGCCTGGCCTTCGTCCCCGCTGAACGTCTGGGTCACGGCGCGGTGCCGGACTTGAGCCTGGCGGACAACGCCCTGCTCACCGCCTTTCAACAAGGGCTGGTCAGCAATGGGCTGATCCAGCGCGGCAAAGTCGAAGCGCTGGCCGAAGAAATCATCCGTCGCTTCGGGGTGAAGACGCCCGACACCCAGACACCGGCCCGGAGCCTGTCCGGCGGCAACTTGCAGAAATTCATCCTCGGCCGGGAAATCCTGCAGCAACCGAAACTGCTGGTGGCCGCGCACCCGACCTGGGGCGTGGACGTCGGCGCTGCCGCGACCATTCACCGGGCGCTGATTGCCTTGCGCGACGCCGGCGCGGCGATTCTGGTGATCTCCGAAGACCTCGACGAACTGTTCCAGATCAGCGACCGCCTCGGCGCCTTGTGCGGTGGTCGATTGTCACCGCTCAAGCCCACGGTCGACACCCGCCTGATCGATGTCGGCGGCTGGATGGCCGGCCAGTTCGACGCTCCTCAATTACGTGCAATGGTTTAACGGAGTTTCACATGCTGCTTTCTCTCGAACCCCGTGGCCAGCAATCGCAACTGATGTTGTGGTGCTCGCCGTTGCTGGCGGCTGTCCTGACGTTGGGCTGTGGCTCGCTGCTGTTTATCGCGCTGGGGCATGACCCGTTACTGACCTTGCACACCTTGCTCATCGCACCGATCAGCGACCTGTATGGCGTCTCCGAACTGCTGGTCAAAGCGCTGCCGATTTTGCTCTGCGCGTTGGGGCTGGCGGTGGCGTATCAAGCGCGAATCTGGAATATCGGCGCCGAAGGTCAGTTGCTGCTTGGCGCGCTGGCCGGCAGTGCGCTGGCGGTGAACATCATCGACATGCAAAGCCGCTGGGCGCTGGTGTTGATCCTGCTTGTCGGCACCCTGGCCGGTGCCGCGTGGGCCGGGCTGACGGCGTGGTTGCGTACGCGATTCAACGCCAACGAAATCCTCACCAGCATCATGCTCAATTACATCGCCCTGAACCTGTTGCTGTTCTGCGTACATGGGCCGTTGAAGGATCCGGCGGGGTTCAACTTTCCCGAATCAGCGATGTTCGGTGATGCCAGCCGTTTGCCGCTGCTGATGGAGGACGGGCGGGTCCACATGGGCGTGTATTTCGCCTTGCTCGCGTTGGTGGCGGTGTGGGTGTTGCTGCAGAAAAGCTTTATCGGGTTCCAGATCAAAGTGCTCGGGCTGGACAAGCGCGCAGCGGGGTTCGTCGGCTTTCGCGAGAAGCGGCTGATCTGGCTGGCGCTGTTGATCAGCGGAGGATTGGCGGGGCTGGCCGGCGTGTGTGAAGTCACCGGGCCGATCGGCCAACTGGTGCCGCAAGTCTCGCCGGGTTACGGCTATGCCGCGATCACCGTGGCGTTTCTCGGACGGTTGAATCCCATTGGCATCCTGTTTTCCAGCCTGCTGATGGCACTGCTGTACATCGGTGGAGAGAGCGCGCAGATGAGCATGAATCTGCCCCAGGCAATCACCCAATTGTTCCAGGGAATGATGTTGTTTTTCCTGCTGGCCAGTGACGTGCTGATTCTCTACCGACCGCGTTTGAACCTGCGCTGGTCCCGTCGCGCACAAGCCACCGCCGTACAAGCAGGAGCGCTGTGATGGATATCGATCTGCTGAGCAATATTTTCTACGCCATGGTCCGCTGTGGTACGCCGTTGCTGTTGGTGGCTTTAGGTGAATTGGTCTGCGAGAAGAGCGGCGTTCTGAACCTCGGTCAGGAAGGCATGATGCTGTTTGGTGCGGTGATCGGTTTTATCGTCGCGTTGAGCAGCGGCAACCTGTGGCTCGGCGTGTTGCTGGCGATGCTTGCCGGGATGCTGTTGTCGTCCCTGTTTGCGCTGGTGGCGCTGGTGTTCAACGCCAATCAGGTGGCCACCGGGTTGGCGCTGACGATCTTCGGCGTGGGCCTGTCGACCTTTGTCGGCGCGGCATGGGTCGGTAAACCGCTGGCGGGTTTCGAGCCGGTGGCGATTCCTTATTTGAGTGAAATCCCGCTGATCGGGCGGATGCTGTTTGCGCAGGATCTGTTGGTGTACCTGTCGTTCGCGCTGTTTGCGCTGGTGGCCTGGGTGATTGTTAAAAGTCGCGTAGGGCTAATCATTCAGGCGATCGGGGAAAATCCGGATGCGGCCAGTGCCATGGGCTTGCCGGTGTTGGGCGTGCGCACGCTGGCTGTACTGTTTGGTGGGGCGATGGCTGGATTGGCCGGGGCTTATTTGTCGCTGGCTTATACGCCGATGTGGGCGGAGAACATGAGCGCCGGCCGGGGCTGGATTGCCCTGGCACTGGTGGTGTTTGCCAGTTGGCGGGTGTGGCGGTTGCTGCTGGGGGCGTATCTGTTCGGGCTCGCCAGCATTCTGCATTTGGTGGCGCAGGGGTTGGGGCTGGCGATTCCATCGAGTCTGTTGGCGATGCTGCCGTATGTCGCGACCATTGTGGTGTTGGTGCTGCTGTCGCGAGATGCGCTGCGTACGCGGTTGTATGCGCCGGTGTCGCTGGGGAAACCGTGGCAGGCTGGGCATTAGGGGTTGGCCGGACGGGCCTATTCGCGAGCAAGCCCGCTCCCACATTTGGACCGAGTCGAGCCTGGATTTTGTGATCAACCCACATCTACTGTGGGAGCGGGCTTGCTCGCGAAAGCGCCCGAACAGGCAACACCTGAGCTACGCCCCACGCCAATTCAAAGAACAGGAAAATCGCCAACAAAGAGCTGGCGCCATGGAGCAAGGCATAGAGCTGCCAAGCCGAAAACAAAAACCGCCCCACCGCGTCATACCGCCCAAACACCTGCTGCGGATCCCGAATCCGTAGCACCGCCCACACGCAGACAATCGACCCCAGCAAATTGGCCATCAGCATGTGCATCGGCTCAAACGGCGGCAGCTCGCCAGACAAGTTGAACGCCTGACTCACACTCAACAAAACGCCATGCAACGCCGCAAAACTCCACGGCGTGACAAACGCCACCATGACGATCAAGTCATACCAGGCGCTACCCTTCACCAACCGGCGATATTGCGTTGAAGTCCACATCCGTCTTGCTCCGTAAACTCAGGGAGCAACAAGGCTAAAGCCTGGAGTATGCTCCAGGGTCAAGCCCTCTCGAGACGTCATGATGCGCATTGGTGAATTAGCCCAGGCCAGCGCCGTCAGCCGCGACACGCTGCGCTTCTACGAGCATCGCGGGTTGATTGCGGCACAACGCAGCGCCAACGGTTACCGCGACTATCCGGCGGACATGGTGCAACTGGTGCAGTACATCAAGACCGCTCAGCGATTGGGCTTTACCCTCGGCGAGATCGGCAACAGCGTCGCCGCGATATGGCAGTCGCCCGATCCGGACAGCGCCGTCACGCAATTGCTGCAAGACAAACTCAAACTGATCGAAACCCGAATGGAAGAACTCGGCGCGCTGCGTCAGGAGTTGCAGCAACGGCTCGGCCAGCGTTGTCCATTAAATCCGTGATCCTCATTTTTCAAGGAAGCCACTTATGTCTACGGCAAAAACCGCACTCATCATCGGCGCCTCCCGGGGCCTGGGCCTCGGTCTGGTGAAAACCCTGCTGGCCGACGGTTGGCAGGTTACCGCCACCGTGCGCAACCCGCAGAACGCCGAAGCCTTGCAGGCCTTGGGCAAGGTGCGGATCGAAAAACTCGATATGGACGATCAGCAGGCGGTCATCGCCCTGAGCCAGCAGCTCAAGGGCGAAGTGTTTGATCTGCTGTTCGTGAATGCCGGGGTCAAAGGCCCGGAAGTTCAGACGCCGGGCGGCGCGACGCTGGCCGAGGTCGGCCAACTGTTCTTCACCAATGCGGTGGCGCCGATCAATCTGGCCCAGCGTTTTGTCGGGCAGATTCGTGCGGACAGCGGCGTGCTGGCCTTCATGAGTTCGGTACTCGGTAGCGTGACCATGCCGGACGCGCCGGAGCTGGCGTTGTACAAGGCCAGTAAAGCGGCGCTGAACTCGATGACCAGCAGCTTCGTCACTCAGTTGGGTGAGCAGAAACTCACCGTGCTGTCGCTGCATCCGGGTTGGGTGAAAACCGACATGGGCGGTGAAGGCGCTGACATTGATGTGGAAACCAGCACGCGTGGGTTGGTCGATCAGGTGAATGCGCATACCGGCAAGGGCGGGCATCATTTTGTGAATTACAGGGGTGAAACCATTCCCTGGTAACACCTCCCACAGGGATTTGTGTTGTCCTGTCGGGCGAGGCTTGTCTGCCGAGCTTTTTTGATTGAAACTCCGCACCTCGTCCGCGCGACGACCCTGGATCAGCAGACAGGGTAATCACTGAGCTGGCTAACCTGAACCCAACTTTCAGAGGAGCCGGCCAACATGCCTGCGACCCGTACCTGGTTAAAAAATCCCCTCGCGATCTTCACTGCCAATGGCCTCGATGCCCGTGGCGGCCTGGTGCTGCAAGACGGTTTGATCGTCGAAGTGCTCGCCGCTGGCCAGCAACCATCCGCACCCTGTGGACACGTGTTCGATGCCCGCGAGCATGTGATCCTGCCGGGACTGATCAATACCCATCACCACTTCTATCAAACCCTGACCCGCGCCTGGGCGCCGGTGGTCAATCAGCCGTTGTTCCCGTGGCTGAAAACCCTCTACCCGGTCTGGGCCCGCCTCACCCCTGAAAAACTCGCCCTCGCCAGCAAAGTCGCGTTGGCCGAATTGCTGCTGTCTGGCTGCACCACCGCGGCCGATCACCATTACCTGTTTCCGCAAGGCCTGGAAAATGCGATCGACGTGCAGGTCGAAAGCGTCCGCGAACTGGGCATGCGTGCCATGCTGACGCGCGGTTCCATGAGCCTCGGTGAAAAGGACGGCGGCCTGCCACCGCAGCAGACCGTGCAGGAAGGCGAAGTCATCCTCGCCGACAGCCAACGCTTGATCGCCGAGTACCACGAACGTGGCGACGGTGCGCAAATCCAGATCGCCCTCGCGCCGTGCTCGCCGTTCTCGGTGACTCCGGAAATCATGTCCGCCAGCGCCGAACTGGCGAACAAACTCGACGTGCGCCTGCACACCCATCTGGCGGAAACCCTCGACGAAGAAGACTTCTGTCTGCAACGCTTCGGCTTGCGCACTGTGGATTACCTGGACAGCGTCGGCTGGCTCGGCCCGCGCACCTGGCTCGCTCATGGCATCCACTTCAACCCGGATGAAATCGCTCGCCTCGGCGCCGCCGGTACCGGTATTTGCCATTGCCCGAGTTCGAACATGCGCCTGGCTTCCGGCATCTGCCCGACGCTGGACCTAACCGCCGCCGGCGCGTTGCTGGGCTTGGGCGTGGACGGTTCGGCGTCCAACGATGCGTCGAACATGATGCTGGAAACCCGTCAGGCGCTGTACATTCAGCGGCTGCGTTATGGCGCCGAGAAGATCACCCCGGAACTGGTTCTGGGGTGGGCGACCAAGGGTTCCGCGAGTTTGCTCGGGCGTACCGATATCGGTGAACTGGCGGTGGGCAAGCAGGCGGATCTGGCGCTGTTCAAGCTGGATGAGCTGCGGTTCTCCGGCAGTCATGATCCGGTGTCGGCGTTGCTGCTGTGCGGCGCTGATCGGGCGGATCGGGTGATGGTCGGCGGCAAGTGGCGGGTGATCGATGGGCAGGTTGAAGGGCTGGATTTGAAGGGGTTGATTGCCGATCACAGCCAGGCGGCTCGGCAGCTAATCGCCGGCACCTAAGCCGACCACGATCTAATGTGGGAGCGGCGGTGCGACGATTCGACTTGCTCGCTCCCACATTTTTGATCCGGTTTCCACAGTGGTTTTGTGGTGATCCTAAAGACCGAGCAGCGACAACATAATGAATGTCGCAAACAACACAAAGTGGGTCATGCCTTCGATGGCATTGGTTTCGCCATCGTTGAGGTTGATCGCGCTGACGATCAGGGTGAGGAAGACCATCACGGTCTGCACCGGGGTCATCGCCATTTGAAACGGCTGGCCGGTATAGAGCGCCATCGCTTCCATCACCGGCACCGTCAGGATCACCGTCGACAGCGACGCGCCCATGGCGATGTTGACCACCGACTGCATGCGGTTGGCCAGAGCCGCCCGCAACGCCGTCAGAATCTCCGGCGCCGCCGAGATTGCCGCCACCAGGATCGCCGTGATCACTGGCGGTGCGCCCGTCCCTTCCAGGCCCAGGTCGAGGGTTTTGGACATCACTTCGGCCAAGGCGCCGATCACCACCACGCCGAACACCAATGTCCCGATACTCAGCGCCAGATTGATGGGTTCAGGTTCTTCCTCCGGGACTTTCTTTCGACGCTTTTCCGGATAGCTGTAGCTGAAGAAATAACTGTGCGGCCCGACCTGCATGCGCAGGAACAGGGCGTAGAGCACGATCATCGCGCCGATGGTGAAGCCTGAATAGAGTTTCCAGCTGGCCTCGGGAATGAACTCCGGCACCACCATGGACACACCCATGGCGGTGAGGATCATCACGCTGTAGCTACGGGCAGAGTCGTCGTTGTAGGACTGTTCGCCGTGCTTGAGCCCGCCCATCAACGCAGCGAGGCCGAGGATGCCGTTGATGTCGAGCATCACCGCCGAATAAATCGTGTCGCGTACCAGGGTCGGCGAGGCTTCGTTGCTCATCATGATCGCCAGGATCACCACTTCCACCAGCACGGCGGCCAGGGTCAGGATCATCGTGCCGTAAGGGTCACCGACTTTTTCTGCGAGCAGCTCGGCGTGATGGGCGACGCGCATGGAGGCAACGACGATGAACGCGATCAACACCAGGCCTGCGGTGAGCGCGATGGGCTGACCGCTGTGCAGCATCCAGTGCTCCAGCGGATAGGCGAAGACGGCGGCGAGCAGGGCCAGCAGCAGAAACTTTTCTTGCTTGAGGAGTATGAGCATTGCGGGCCTTTTTGCCGAGTGAAGCGAAACCAGGGTGATGAGCTACTGACTGTGGGGCGGCGCTAACGTTTCGTTACACCTTAGCGCACCAGTGGATGGCAGCCGTGCAAGGCCATGCACTTTTATCGGCCTTGCGGGCCTCTTCGCGAGCAAGCCCGCTCCCACATTGGATCGCATTCCCCTGTGGGAGCGGGCTTGCTCGCGAAGGCTTCACCACGGTTTCGGCGATTTTGTTGTCCTGTTGGTCAGCAACTTGCATTGGCCTTGCCAACCTCACAACAACATGGAGTTCGAATTCATGCACAAACGTCCGTTGAAGAAGCTGCTTTGCGCCGTTGCGGCGGCCATCGGTCTGAGCGCCAGCCTGACCGCCAGTGCCGCCGACCCGCTGAAAGTCGGCTTCGTCTACATCGGTCCGATTGGCGACCACGGCTGGACGTATCAGCATGAACAGGGGCGCAAGGCGCTGGCGGAAAAATTCGGCGACCAGATCACCACCAATTATGTGGAGAACGTTGCTGAAGGCGCCGACGCCGAGCGGGTGATCCGCAACATGGCCAAGGACAAGTACGACCTGATCTTCACCACGTCCTTCGGCTACATGAACCCGACCCTGAAAGTCGCCAAACAATTTCCCATGGTGACCTTCGAACACGCCACCGGCTACAAGCAGGACAAGAACCTCGGCACCTACCTGGCGCGCACCTATGAAGGTCGCTACGTCGGCGGTTTTCTCGCGGCGAAGATGACCAGGACCAAGAAGATCGGTTACGTCGCGTCCTTCCCGATCCCGGAAGTGATCCGCGACATCAACGCCATTCAACTGGCCCTGAACAAGTACAACCCCGGCACCGAGATCAAAGTGGTGTGGGTCAACTCCTGGTTCGATCCGGGCAAAGAAGCCGATGCCGCCAATGCGTTGATTGATCAGGGCGTGGATGTGGTGTTCCAGCACACCGACAGCCCGGCACCGATCCAGGCGGCTGAACGTCGCGGCGTGTATGCCGTGGGCTACGCTTCGGACATGGCGCACTTCGGGCCGAAAGCGGTGCTGACGTCCATCGTCAACGACTGGGGCCCGCACTACATTCAGGCGACCCAAAGCGTGCTCGACCACACGTGGAAGTCGCTGGATTACTGGGGTGGTTTGAAGGAAGGCACGGTTGAGTTGCCGATCAGCGATCTGGTGCCAGCGCCGGTGAAAGCCGAGGCAGAGCAGATCATTGCCGACATCAAGAGCGGTGCTTTCCACCCGTTCACCGGGCCGATCAAGGATCACGCAGGCGTCGAGAAAATCGCGGCGGGCGCGACGGCCAGCAATGCGGAACTGGCATCAATGAACTACTACGTTGAAGGCATGAAGGCCGACATTCCGAAGTAACTCCCAAGGCGAACACAAATCCCTGTGGGAGCGGGCTTGCTCGCGAAGGCGGTGAGTCAGTCAACAGAGATGTTGAATGTGCAGACCCCTTCGCGAGCAAGTCGAATCGTCGCACCGCCGCTCCCACATTGGACTTTCAGTGTTCTTAAGGACTGTGCATGAACCAACTTCCGATCATCGACGTAAGCCTGCTCTACAGCGATGACGCACATGCCTGGCAATCAATCGCCACGCAAATCGACCACGCCTGCCGCGAGTGGGGCTTTTTCTATATCAAGGGTCACCCAATCCCTTCTGCGCGCATTAATGCCGTGCTCGACCACGTCCAACGTTTCTTCGCCCTGCCCGCCGCCGAAAAACTCAAGATCGACATCACCCAAACCCGTCACCACCGCGGTTACGGCGCCATCGCCACCGAACAACTCGACCCGGGCAAACCCAGCGACCTGAAAGAAACCTTCGACATGGGCTTGTACCTGCCGGCCGATCACCCGCAAGTGCTGGCAGAAAAACCGCTGCGCGGCCCCAACCGTCATCCGTCGATGCCCGGCTGGGAGTCGCTGATGGAGCAGCACTACGTCGACATGCAGGCCTTGGCCCTAACCCTGCTACGGGCCATAACCGTGGCGCTGGGCATCAAGCGCGACTTTTTCGACACACGCTTCGTTGAGCCGGTCAGCGTGCTGCGGATGATTCATTACCCACCGCGCCACACCGCCAGTTCCGAAGAGCAGCAAGGCGCCGGCGCCCACACCGATTACGGCTGCATCACCCTGCTGTATCAGGATGCCGCCGGCGGCCTGCAAGTGCGAAACGTTAAAGGCGAGTGGATCGACGCGCCGCCGATCGACGACACGTTCGTGGTCAACCTCGGCGACATGATGGCGCGCTGGAGCAACGACCGTTACCTGTCGACGCCGCACAGGGTGATCAGCCCGCTGGGCGTGGACCGTTACTCGATGCCGTTCTTCGCCGAGCCGCACCCCGACACGGTCATCGAATGCCTACCCGGCTGTCAGGATGAACGGCACCCGGCACAGTATCCGGCCACCACCTGCGCCGAATTCCTGCTCTCGCGCTTCGCCGAGACCTACGCCTATCGACGGGAACAGGAAGCGCTGTGATGAACCGGCTGGTCAGGTTTTGCTAATTGTTTCCACGGGCATCTGTAGAATGCTCGCCATCTGCACCTGATGAGAAAAGACTATGTACGACTGGCTGAACGCCCTGCCCAAGGCAGAACTGCACCTGCACCTTGAGGGTTCGCTGGAGCCTGAGTTGCTGTTCGCCCTGGCCGAACGCAACAAGATCGCCCTGCCGTGGAGCGATGTCGAAACCCTGCGCAAGGCCTACGCCTTCAACAACCTGCAAGAGTTTCTCGACCTGTATTACCAGGGCGCCGACGTGTTGCGCACCTCTCAGGATTTCTACGACCTGACTTGGGCCTACCTGTTGCGTTGCAAGGCGCAGAACGTGATTCACACCGAACCGTTTTTCGACCCGCAGACCCACACCGACCGTGGCGTGCCGTTCGAAGTGGTACTCAACGGCATCGCCGCCGCGTTGAAGGATGGCGAGCAGCAACTGGGCATCACCAGCGGTTTGATCCTGAGCTTCCTGCGCCACTTGAGCGAAGAAGAAGCCGAGAAAACCCTCGACCAGGCGCTGCCGTTCCGTGATGCGTTTGTGGCTGTCGGTCTGGACAGTTCGGAAATGGGTCACCCGCCAAGCAAGTTCCAGCGCGTGTTTGATCGTGCCCGTCACGAAGGCTTCCTGACCGTCGCCCATGCCGGTGAAGAAGGCCCGCCCGAGTACATCTGGGAAGCCCTCGACTTGCTGAAAGTCCAGCGCATCGACCATGGCGTGCGCGCCATCGAAGACGAACGTTTGATGCAGCGGATCATCGACGAGCAGATCCCGTTGACTGTGTGCCCGTTGTCGAACACCAAGCTCTGCGTGTTCGATCACATGTCTCAGCACAACATTCTCGACATGCTCGAGCGTGGCGTGAAAGTGACCGTGAACTCGGATGACCCGGCGTACTTCGGCGGTTATGTCACCGAGAACTTCCACGCGTTGTACACCCATTTGGGCATGACCCAGGACCAGGCCAAGCGATTGGCGCAAAACAGCCTGGATGCACGGTTGGTAAAACCATAAGCCTCACCGCAATACCCATGTGGGAGCGGGCTTGCTCGCGAAGAGGGCGTGTCAGTCAACATTTATGTAGCTGACACACCGCCTTCGCGAGCAAGCCCGCTCCCACATTTACTCGGTGTTAACTGACGACCGTGGCTTCGCTCAACTCCTCCAGTGTCTTGCCCCGGGTCTCCATCCCGAACACCCACACCACCCCCGCCGCAATCGCAAAACACATCGCCCCCAGCGCAAACACCCCGCCCTGCCCGGTCATCGGGAACACCAGCCCGGTCACCATTGGCCCGAGCAACGAACCCACGCGGCCAATCGCCGAAGCGAAACCCGAGCCCGTGGCCCGCGCCGATGTCGGGTACAACTCCGGCGTGTAGGTGTAAAGCACCGCCCACATGCCGAACAGGAAAAACTGCATCAACAGCCCCGACGCAATCAACAGGCTGACGTTGCCGCCAAACACCGCGCTCTGACCATAGAGAAACGCCATCACCCCGCCGCCGAGTAACGTCACCACGCACACCGGTTTACGCCCCCAACGCTCCACCAGCCAGGCGGCCATCAGGAAACCGGGAATCCCGCCAAGGGAAATCAACACCGTGTAATACACCGACTGGGTCACGGCAAAACCCGACTGCTGCAGCAAGGCACTGAGCCAGGACGTCAGGCCATAGAACCCCAGCAAGGCAAAGAACCAGACGCTCCAGATCATCATCGTGCGCTGGCGGTACAGCGGCGACCAGATCTGCCGCAACGCGGAAAAGAAATGGCCGGGCGTACTCGCCACTCTCGGCAGGCGGATCGGCTCAGGCAGATCCGAACGTCCCAGAGATGTCCGGACCCGATCTTCGATGCGCAGCAAGACCTTGTCTGCCACGTCATGATGCCCGGCCTGTTCCAGCCAGCGCGGTGATTCGGGAATGAAAAAGCGAATCGCCAGGACAAACACCGCCGGCACCGCCAACACCAGGAAGATGTCCCGCCAGCCAATTACCGGCAGCAGGAAGTACGACAGTACCCCGGCAGCGACGAAGCCCAGCGGCCAGAAACCGTCCATCAACGCAATGTAGCGCCCGCGCCGTTTGGCAGGAATCAGCTCCGAGAGCATCGATTGAGCGATGGGAAACTCCATGCCCATGCCGATCCCCAACAGGATTCGAAACAACGTCAGCGTTTCGACGTTCTGCGCCGTGGAGCACAGATAACTGGCGATCCCCCACAACACGATGCTCCACTGGAACACCGGTTTGCGCCCGAAGCGGTCGGCCAGCATGCCGGACAGCGACGCCCCCACAACCATGCCGAAAAAGCTCGAACTGGCCAGCAACCCGGCCTGTGCCGTGCTCAGGCCAAACTCGGTTTTGATCGAGCCGAGCAGGAAAGTCATCATCGCCAGGTCCATGGAGTCGAAGAAAAACGCCAGGGCAATGATGATGAAAATGATCCGGTGATAACCGCTGATGGGCAGCCGTTCCAGTCGTTCTGCCGCGCTGAAGCCTCGAGTTTCCATGCCACATTCCCCCAATCCGAAAGTCCCCGGACGAGTGTGCGCGATAGCTGCTGGGGGTTACTGCTGGATGCGACCTGTTCGCAGCTCTGAACGACGCCCGAAGCTTCGAACGTCGATCTCGATGCGTCTACAACGCCATTTCCAGCTCGGTTTCTTTGGCGAATCGATGGATTTCACGCTGCCCCGCAGCGGTGATCTGCAAGGATCGAGAATCGTTGGGCAGGCTCAACCAACCTGACTGCATGAACAATTGCAGCAACGCCGCACCCAGTGATCCGCCCATGTGCGGGCGTCTTTCGCTCCAGTCCGGACAAGCGCAGGCGACCCGGCTGTTGCGATGAGCCAGCGCCTGGATGAACACCCCCCGCGTCGCCAATTGCGTGGCGCCCTTGTGGGTGATCATGACCCGCTGATCGAACTGTTCGATCCAGCCCGCATCCAGCAGACGCTGGTAAAGATCGGCGGCAAGAGTGCCGCCCAAATGGTCGTCGCAAAGCCTGGCGCGCAAGAGTGACGAAGGCGCCGTCTGAGGTTTGGCGAGGGGGGGCGTGCGCTTGAAAACGTCCGGGACTTCCCGAGGCGTGCTGGCCAGGGTGGCGCTGGCCAGTGCCTCTATCGCCGCACCCACTTCAGGCGCGGCAAGACGGAAGAACCGCTTGCGGCCGCGGAACTCGACTTTCAACAGACCTCCGGCGGACAAACGCCCCAGATGCGCACTGGCCGAAGACGGTGACAGGCCGGCCAACAAGGCCAGCTCTTCGGTTTGCCGCGCCGAGCCGTCCATCAAGGCCCACATCATTGCGCTGCGCTTTGGGTCAGCCAGCAACGTGGCGATCTGGCTGATGCAAGGTGCATGTTCCATGTATTCACTCCCTGTTGAATCGTTTCGTCTACTGCTCAGAGACATCTTGACCAGTAATGTGTCGTCGGCCAAGGCGTGGAAACCGCCATAACCCGGGCAAAGCCGGTCAATCGCACAGGCCATTGCTTCGCAGGTTTCGCAAAGCCGCGGCGATTGACCATGGGCCTGGCTGACTCGGACGTGGACTCGCCATGGCGAGATCGACGGTGCGTACATGAGGCGAGCGCTAGTATATGCGGGTTAACCGCCGGTTCCTGCCCTTGGGAAACCATTGGTGGTGATAGTTCCTGAGTGAAATTTCGCTATTTGCCTGCGACTAATGATCGGCACCCGATAACGTCGGAAATTGGCTACTCAACCGGGCGCATCGGCTGGCGAGCATTTCCCGCAAAAGGTTCACCGGCTTACTCAATTGTGCGCGATGGGCGCACAGCAAATTCAGCGGTGCGCGCTCACAGAGCAGTTCCGGCATGAGCACTTTCAATCGACCGGCCAGCACATCGGCCGCGACATCGAGCCAGGATTTGTAGGCGACCCCGGCACCTGCCACGGCCCACAGCCGCACGACATCGGCATCATCGCTGAAACGATCGCCGCTGACGGTCAGGCTGACCTCGCGTTTGCCGTCGTGAAAACTCCAATGGTCGTGGACCCGGCTGCCGAGCATGAACAGCAGGCAGTTGTGCTGAGCCAGTTGCTCCAGTTGCCGTGGCTCGCCATGCCGGGCCAGGTAACTCGGGGCGGCACAGAGCACGCGGCGATTCTGCGGAGCAATGGGCAGCGCCACCAGGCTTGAGTCTTCCGGCTCGCCGTACCGCAGGGCGATGTCCACCGGTTGGCGGAACAGGTCGGCGATGCGGTCGCCCAACAGCAAACGCACCGTAAGCTTCGGATGCTCTCGCTGAAACTCGTCCAGCCAGGGCAGCAGCAGGTTGCGGCCAAAGTCCGAAGGCGCCGACAGCTGCAAAATACCGCTGACCTGGTCCTGGCCGCTGGCCAATAAACGGCGGCCCTCATCGAGATTGCTCAAGGCAGCCCGAGCGTATTCGAGAAATCCCTCGCCTTCAGCGGTCAGCCGCAGGCTACGAGTAGAACGGGCGAGCAGCCGGGCGCCGAGCTGTTGTTCGATGCGTTTCAACGCCGCACTGGCCACCGCGGCCGACATGTCCATCCCCCGCGCCGCCGCTGACAGACTGCCCAGGTCCGCCGCCCGGACAAACAACTGCAAGTCATCGAAACGCAGCATTGTTCAGCCTCAATTATCAAAAAAATATTGAAAGAGACTGCTCTTTTAGCGGGTTTTATCTTGAAGAGAAATAGCCAATCATCCGTCCCATCGAATTCATCCCGTTCCCGGAGCCGAACATGTCCCAGCCTTTTACCGCTATCGCCACCCTCATCGCCAAAGCCGGCCAGCAGGACGCCCTTGAACAACATCTGCGAGCGCTGCTGGAACCGACCCGCGCCGAGGCCGGTTGCGGTCAATACGATTTGCACCAGGACCTCGCCAATCCTCATGCCTTCTACATGATCGAAAAATGGAGCAGCGACGAAGCCCTGCAAGCCCATGACGCCAGCGCGCATGTCCAGAACTTCCGCGCCAAGGCTGGCGACTTTCTCGAACATTTCGACCTCAAGCGCCTGCGCGCCATCGTCTGATTTCTTCCTTCTTTATTACTTTTCAGGAACTCCAATGAAAGCCATTGCCTACTACGCCTCGTTGCCAATCAGCGACTCAAACGCTCTGCAAGACATCGAACTGCCAGAACCGGTTGCCGGCCCGCGTGACCTGTTGGTGGAAGTCAAAGCCATTTCGGTCAACCCGGTGGACACCAAGGTCCGCCAGAACGTCCAGCCTGAAGCGGGTGCGCCGAAAGTGCTGGGCTGGGACGTGGCCGGTGTGGTCAAGGCCGTCGGAAGTGAAGTGACGCTGTTCAAGGCCGGCGACAAAGTGTTCTACGCCGGCTCCATCGCCCGCGCTGGCGGTAACAGCGAACTGCACGTGGTAGACGAGCGGATCGTCGGCCATATGCCGAAAACCCTCGGCTTCGCCGAAGCCGCCGCGCTGCCGCTGACCGCAATCACCGCGTGGGAATTGCTCTTCGAGCGCCTGCAAGTGCGTGAAGGCAAAACCGATGAAGGCCAGAGCCTTTTGATCGTTGGTGCCGCTGGCGGTGTGGGGTCGATCCTCACGCAACTGGCCAGCCAGCTCACCGGGCTGAACGTCATCGGCACGGCTTCCCGCCCGCAAACCCAGCGCTGGGTTCGTGAGCTGGGTGCCGACCTGGTGATCGATCACAGCCAGCCGTTGAGCGAAGAACTCAAACGCGCGGGTGTCGATCAGGTGACCCACGTCGCCAGCCTGACCCAGACCGATCACCACCTGGATCAGTTGGTCGAGGCTTTGGCGCCGCAAGGCAAACTGGCCCTGATCGATGATCCGAAGGCGCTGGACGTGACCAAGCTCAAGCGCAAGAGCCTGTCGCTGCACTGGGAGTTCATGTACACCCGCTCGCTGTTCGAAACCGCCGACATGATCGAGCAGCACAAATTGCTCAACCGCGTGGCTGAGCTGATCGACGCCGGGACGCTGAAGACCACGGTCGGCGAGCATTTCGGGACCATTAACGCGGCGAACCTGCGTCGCGCCCATGAGCTGCTGGAAAGCGGCAAGTCCAAGGGCAAGATTGTGCTCGAAGGGTTCTGAAACAAACTGACACAGTTGTCGCCCAGATGGGCGACACCGTCAGTCCGAGAGTTGACCCTTGTCACAATTGCGATCGTATTGAGGTCTACAATCGAGACTCTGCGGCACAGTCTTTTACGTAACATCTTTTACGAGAGGAGAGATCAGCAATGAAGATCCTGATAAAAGAATTGGCAAAATCCCAGTGGCAAGTCCGTCTGGACCAACATGCCGTGACGTTCCGCAGTGAAGCCGAAGCCCGCGCCTTCACCCGCACCCTTGAAGCGCGACTACAAGCACCTCATCAAATTATTGACCGCCAGCAGCGTGCCGCTGGCTGAGTCCGTCCTCAGACCTGGGCTTGCGCCAGCGCCCGGGCATTTTGCAAACGCCGGGTGAGCATCGCCACGCTCACCACCAGAATTCCGCACAGGCTGATGACCATGGCCATCGGCATGGCGCTGCCGTCGTGTAAAACACCCACCAGTGCTGCTGCCCCGGCGGCGACGCTGAATTGCAGGCAACCGAGCATCGCCGACGCACTGCCGGCGCGAGCGCCCTGCCCGTTCATGGCGCAGGCCGAGGCGTTGGGGAGGATGCAACCGAGGCTGGCGATGCAGACAAACAGCGGAATCAGCAACGGCCATAGCTGCGCGGTGTGCAGCGAACTGACGGCCAGCAGCGCCAGACCCGCGCCGACGTAGATCCACACGGTGCGCGCCAGGAGAAACGCCGGGCCACGCTTGGCCAGCAGTCGCGCGTTGAGCTGCGCGACCAGAATGAAGCCCGCCGCGTTGGTGCCGAACAGCCAGCCGAAATGCTCGGGCGGCACGCCATACAGCTTGATGAAGACGAACGGTGAACCGGCGATGTAGGCAAACATCCCGGCGATGGCGATGCCACCGGTCAAGGCGTGGCCGAGATAGACCGGATCCGACAACAGTCGACCGTACTGACGCAACGCCCCCGACAACGGTTGACGCGGCACATGGGCCGGCAGACTTTCCGGCAACCCCAGCGCCACGGCCAAGCCTGCCAACGCACTGAAACCAGTCAGCACGAGAAATATCGACTGCCAGCCCGTGGTGTTGACCAACAGCCCGCCCAGCATCGGCGCAAGAATCGGCGCCAGGCCCATCACCAGCATCAGCTGCGAAAAGACCTTCGCCGACCCCACCGCATCGCATTTATCGCTGACAATTGCCCGCGCGATCACCATCCCCGCGCACCCACCCAATGCCTGAACGAAGCGTGCGCCGATCAACCATTCGAGGCTCGGCGCATAGGCGCAGGCCAGGGAGGCCGCGGTGAACAGGCCGACGCCGGTCAGCAAGGGAATGCGGCGCCCGAAGCGATCCGCCACCGGACCGTAAGCCAGTTGACCGATGGACAAGCCAAGGAAATATGCGGCCAAGGTCAGCTGAACGTGTTTTTCATCGGTGGCGAAGGCGAGCGCCATCGCCGGGAAGGCCGGCAGATAGAAATCGATCGCCAGCGGACCGAAGGCGCTCAAGGCGCCAAGAATCAAAATGGTACGGAAATTCATCAGGCATCCAGTTGGACAGGGTCGGCAGCCCCACAGTCTAGCCGCGCATGGACACCTTGAACATTCCGTTAGGTCGCTAACTATTAAAAAGCTTCACGCGACTTTCGCCTCGTAGCCTTCTTCGGTGATCACCGCGATCACCTGATCCGCCGACAAAGCACTCTCGACGCCGACTTCTTTCGCGGCCAGATCGATACGCACGCTGGCCGCAGGATCCTTGGCTTGCAGCGCCTGGGTGATGGCTTTGACGCAGTGACCGCAGGACATGCCTTGAACGTTGAACACTTGCATGGGATGACTCCTTGAGTAAGGTTGCGTGCAGTCTTGAGCTTGCCACCGTGGCAAGGTCAAGTTCTGAAGTGAACTGCCGGGCTGGCAATCAGCGTCGCGCTCGGCCAAGCTGCGTCCATCAATGACTCGACATCAGGAGATTCAGCCATGCGCTGGTCAGCTCTCAGCCTGTTTGGCTTTCTCAGCCTATTTGCCGCGACACCTTCGGTTCAAGCCGCCGGGGAGGACTATGGCGTACTGATCATTTCCCGCGAGCGCCTGGAAGTCGCGACCTCCTGCGAGATCGGCGTGTACATTCACGATCAGCTGTCGGCGCGGTTGTTCCAGGAACAAAGCACCTCGTTCAACCTGCCGCCGGGCAATGTCTCCTTGCGCCTGAAGCTGCTGCCGGGCCAGGCGCCGGGTTGCAACCCGGGCATGCTCGCACCGGGTTCGCAGAACATCACGCTCAAGGCCGGTGACGTGTTGAAGTTCCGGATTGCGATGACGCAGGAAGGGATGTACCTGAAACCTGCCGCTCTCGAGTATTGAGTCGCCTGTAAAAAGATCGCAGCCTGCGGCAGCTCCTACGGGATCGGGTTACCACGCGGTCAATGTAGGAGCTGCCGCAGGCTGCGATCTTTTGATCTGAGACATGGCGCTTGACCTTGCCAGCATGGCAAGGTTGATCCTGTAGATATCTTCTACAGGGAGCGTGACCGATGTCCGAATCCACCACTTTCGATCTGCCGATTGCCGGCATGACCTGCGCCAGTTGCGCCGGACGTGTCGAGCGTGCCTTGAGCAAAGTCATCGGCGCCTCTGCCGTCAGCGTCAACCTGGCCACCGAACAGGCCCGGGTTCAAGCGCCCAGCGACAGCCTGCCGGCCTTGATGGACGCCGTGCAGCAGGCGGGTTACAGCGTGCCGCAGCAGACCCTGGAATTGAGCATCGATGGCATGACTTGCGCCTCCTGCGTCGGCCGGGTCGAACGAGCGCTGGCCAAGGTGCCGGGGGTCAAGAGCGTCAGCGTTAACCTGGCCAACGAACGTGCTCACCTTGAACTGCTCGGTCAGATCGATGCGCAAACCCTGATCGGTGCAGTGACCAAGGCGGGCTATAGCGCCAGCGTTTGGGAAGTCGAACACCCGCAAACCGATAATCAACAACAACGCCTGCACCGCGAGCGTTGGGCCTTGATCATGGCGATCGTCCTTGCCTCGCCGTTGGTGCTACCGATGTTGCTGCAACCGTTCGGTGTGCACTGGATGCTCCCGGCCTGGGTGCAATTCGCGTTGGCCACGCCGGTGCAATTCATCTTCGGTGCGCGCTTTTACGTCGCTGCCTGGAAAGCCGTGCGCGCCGGTGCGGGCAACATGGATTTGCTGGTCGCGTTGGGCACCAGCGCCGGTTATGGCTTGAGTCTCTATGAATGGGCCACCGCCGCCGGGCGCATGCCGCATCTGTATTTCGAAGCCTCGGCGGTGGTGATCGCGCTGGTGCTGCTGGGCAAATACCTGGAAAGCCGCGCCAAACGCCAGACTGCCAGTGCCATTCGCGCCCTCGAAGCCTTGCGCCCGGAGCGGGCGATTCAGGTGATCGACGGCCGCGAGCAGGACGTCGCCATCAGCGCTTTGCGTCTGAATGATCTGGTCATGGTCAAACCCGGCGAGCGCTTCCCGGTGGACGGTGAAGTGGTCGAAGGCCAGAGCCACGCCGACGAAGCGCTGATCAGCGGCGAAAGCCTGCCGGTGCCCAAACAACCCGGCGACAAGGTCACCGGCGGCGCGATCAATGGCGAAGGCCGGTTGCTCGTTCGTACCCAGGCCTTGGGCGCGGAAACCGTGCTCGCCCGCATCATCCGCCTGGTGGAAGACGCTCAAGCGGCGAAGGCGCCGATCCAGAAACTGGTGGATAAAGTCAGTCAGGTGTTTGTCCCTGCGGTCTTGCTGATTGCGTTGGCAACCTTGATCGGTTGGTGGTTGTACGGCGCGCCGATGGAAACGGCGCTGATCAATGCCGTGGCGGTACTGGTGATCGCTTGCCCGTGCGCCCTGGGGTTGGCCACGCCAACGGCAATCATGGCAGGGACCGGGGTGGCGGCACGCTATGGGATTCTGATCAAGGACGCCGAAGCGCTGGAGCGTGCCCATGAAGTCAGTGCGGTGGTGTTCGACAAGACTGGCACGCTGACGTCGGGTACTCCGCGCATCGCTCATTTGAGCGCCATCAACCATGACGAAGCGGCCCTGCTGCAAATGGCCGGCGCCCTGCAACGCGGCAGCGAGCATCCGCTGGCCAAGGCGGTTCTAGACGCTTGCGCCGAACGCGGCTTGACCGTGGCCGATGTCAGCGACAGTCAATCGCTGACTGGCCGAGGCATCGCCGGCACTCTCGACGGTCGTCGATTGGCGCTGGGCAATCGTCGTCTCCTGGAAGAGAGCGGCTTGAGCGCAGGTGAATGGGCCGACTCCGCCACCGCGTGGGAAACCGAAGGCCGGACCCTGTCCTGGCTGATCGAGCAAAGTCCCGAACTTCGTGTGCTGGGCCTCTTCGCTTTCGGCGACACCCTCAAACCCGGCGCGCTGCAAGCTGTGCAACAACTCAACGCACGCAACATCAGCAGCCATCTGCTGACCGGCGATAATCGCGGCAGTGCCAAAGTGGTTGCCGAGGCGCTGGGCATCAAGGATGTTCACGCCGAAGTACTGCCGGCGGACAAAGCCGCCACCGTCGCCGAACTGAAAAAAACCGGCGTCGTGGCCATGGTCGGCGACGGCATCAACGACGCACCCGCCTTGGCCGCCGCCGACATCGGCATCGCCATGGGCGGTGGCACCGACGTTGCGATGCACGCGGCCGGGATCACCCTGATGCGCGGCGACCCACGACTGGTTCCGGCGGCGCTGGAGATCAGCCGCAAGACCTACGCGAAGATTCGTCAGAACCTGTTCTGGGCCTTCGTCTACAACCTGATCGGCATTCCGCTGGCAGCGTTCGGCTTCCTCAACCCGGTGCTGGCCGGTGCGGCCATGGCGTTGTCGAGCGTCAGCGTGGTGAGCAATGCGCTACTGTTGAAAACCTGGAAACCCAAGGATCTGGAGGACAACCGATGAACATCGGCCAAGCGGCCCGCCAAAGCGGCCTGAGCGCGAAGATGATCCGTTATTACGAATCCATCGGCTTGCTCAAGGCCGCCCATCGTACCGACAGCGGTTACCGGGTTTACGGCGATGACGATCTGCACACCCTGGCGTTCATCAAGCGCTCCCGGGACCTGGGGTTCTCACTGGAGGAGGTCGGCAAACTGCTGACCCTCTGGCAGGACCGCCAGCGAGCCAGCGCCGACGTGAAGGCCCTGGCCCGTCAACACATCGACGAGCTGAACCAGAAAATCCGCGAACTCGGCCAACTGCGCGACACCCTGCAGGACCTGGTCGAACACTGCCACGGTGATCACCGTCCCGACTGCCCGATCCTCAAGAACCTGGAGTCGGGCTGTTGCGCACAACCCGCTCGCCCCTGATTGCCAGCCCCTTCACCACCAACAAGGTGGTGAGGGGAATCCCGTGGAACAACAGCACCACGGCCCCCGGCGTCCACCACGAATAGAACGGCGCGGCGATCAGCATGCCGACGCCGAACCCGGTCATTTGCAACAGCGTCAGGAAGCTGAAAATCGGCAGGCGCAGGCTGTCCGGTTCACGTTGCAGCCGTGACATCAAGCCGACTTCCGAGAAGCCGTCGCCGAGGCCCGCCGGCAGCGAAAACAACAGCAGCCCGTAAAGGGTCTGTTGCTGAAACATCAGGATGAAGCCGCAGGACATCAGCAACACACCAAAGAAAAATCGTCGTTCCAGGTTCACGTTGTCCGAGCCTTTCAGCCGGCTGGCGATGCGCGCACCGATGAGTTTGCCGCTGGCCCAGACGGCCAGCATCAGACCCAGCGTGGTGCTGGCGGACTCGGGCGTCAGCAGTCTGGAAATAATCGGAAAACCCACGTTGTGCGCGGCACTGCCAAGGGTGTCAGCCATGGCCACGGCGAGCATCGCCGCCACCACCGGTGTGCTGCGCAGTCCCTGGAGCAGAGCCGCCCATTCACCACGTTCGTGGTTGGGTTTGTCACTGGGCGCAGGTTTTGAGAAGCGCAGCGGCAAGATGAACAATGCGGCCAGCAGATAAGTGACCACGTTCAATGCAAACACTGTTTCAAAGCCGAATGCTGCCACCAATAGCCCTGACACCAGACTTCCACCGACCATGGCTGCCGACGACGCCGAGGTGATCCAGGCGTTGGTCTTGAGCAACTGCTCTGCCTCAATCAAGTGCGGTAACTGGCTGTTGAGGCCGATGGCGAACATCGAGTTGCCGAATCCCAGGCCGAATGCAATTAACGGTAAAAGCAGTACTTGTTGGGTGACAGGCAGCACCAGCAGCAGGCCCAGCAGCCCGGCGCGCAACAGGTCGAAGGCAATCAGCGGCAGGCGCCCGGCCCAGCGGCGATAAAACGTCGTACCGATGAGGCTGGCGAAGATCCCACCGGCCACGCGGCTGGCGAGGAAGATGCCGACGCTCATGGCGCTGTTGCTGAGCAGGTAGACGTAAGTGGCCAGGGCGACCATGTTGAGGAAGGCGCCGAAGTCCGAGACCAGACGGGCGGTGATGATCAGTTGGGCATTGCGGGTGGAGTTCACATTCAGTCCTTGAGTGTGGGGAGCAGCAGGGAGAACACAAAATTCAGCTACACCGAAAATCCAATGTGGGAGCGGGCTTGCTCGCGAATGCGCTAGATCAGTCGACATTGATGTTGAATGACACACAGCATTCGCGAGCAAGACCGCTCCCACACTGGTTCTCCAGCGTTTGGAGGTCAGGTGGCTGGCATCTACAAAAAACCCGGCCGAAGCCGGGTTTTTCGTTAACCGATCACTGCATCCAGGGCGGAGGCGGTTCTTCGGCTTTGCTCGGTGGCGCGTCGTCAGCAGCGCGGATCGCTTGCTTGCGCTCTTCATCAAGGCGTGCCGCCTCGATCTCGCGCATGATCCCGCCAACGTCAGCCAACTCTTCCGGCTCATCGAACTCGCCGGTCAAGACGCTGGCCGGGTGCAAGGTGCCGGCTTCGAACAGGGCCCACATTTCCTTGGCGTACTTGGTCTTTTTCAACTCCGGCGCAAACCGCCCGAAGTAGGACGCCATGTTGCCGACATCACGCTCCAGCATGCTGAACGCGTGGTTGTTGCCCGCCGCGTCGACCGCTTGCGGCAGGTCGATGATCACCGGGCCCGTCGGGGTCAGCAGTACGTTGAACTCCGACAGGTCACCGTGCACCAAACCGGTACACAACATCAGCACGATCTGCGAAATCAGGAACGCGTGATACTCGCGCGCCTGATCCGGCTCCAGCACCACGTCGTTCAGACGCGGCGCGGCATCACCGTACTCATCGGCCACCAGCTCCATCAACAGCACGCCTTCAAGGAAGTCGTAAGGCTGAGGAACCCGCACGCCAGCACCGGCCAGACGGAACAATGCCGCCACTTCGGCGTTCTGCCAGGCGTCTTCGGTTTCTTTCTTGCCGAACTTGGAGCCCTTGGCCATCGCACGAGCCTGACGGCTGTTGCGCACCTTGCGGCCTTCCTGATACTCGGCCGCCTGACGGAAACTGCGTTTATTCGCCTCCTTGTAGACCTTCGCGCAACGTAACTCGTTGCCGCAGCGCACCACATAAACAGCTGCTTCTTTACCACTCATGAGTGGGCGCAGCACCTCGTCGACCAGACCGTCCTCGATCAGGGGTTCAATGCGTTTTGGAGTCTTCATCAGCTTTTATTGGGGGTCCTTTATTACCAAACACGCGAAAGTCATTCGTTATACGGCAATCCACTCATTCGGGGGAGGGGTTGCCGACCTATGAACGTCCTGTGACCGTCAAGAAGCACACAATGTGCCGGTTTAATCAGTCAGCAACCGCCGGTCGTCATCGGCCGCCACAGATCATAGCTGACCCTGCGTCACTTGTTGCTGAAGGGTTAAGCGGGTATTTGCGACAGAAGCTGACATCTCGATTCATACCCTTCGTAGGATTTTTCTTAATAGGCCTCAATTTCCGCCTCGGCCAGCCGAAGTCATCAGAGACAAAGTGATTTGTCCGACAATCGTTTCGACTACAACAACGATGGCGCACTCACGGAACCGGGTCGATCAAAAACGTTTACGGCTGCCAATAATCCGCGAGTCATCTGCACTGCGTGGGCCTACAAGAAAAATCTGGAGCGCGGATGAACATCAAACAGAAGTTGACCTGGGCGTTTGCAATCATCGCCTGCTTACCGGTGGTGCTGGTCGCGACCCTGGTTGTGCTGAACTTGCGCAGTGATGCCAAGGACAGTTTCGTTGACGGCAGTGGCCGCGAAATTCGTCAGGTCAGCAACGCCATGCAACTGTTCTTTGACGGCATCAGCCAGAACGTGGATTACCTGGCGACCCAACCGCTGATCAAGAATTCCGACGACAGCCTCAAGACGTACATGAGCGCCAACGCCGAAAGCATTCCTCAAGGCGAGATGGACAAGAAGGTCTTCGGCCTCCTTCAGGACCTGGGTAACAGTCACCCGTCCTACGCCTATGCCATTCTCGGCACCGCGGCGGGCGGTTATGTGTCCTGGCCGGACGATGCCAAGCTGAGCAATTACGACCCGCGCCAGCGCCCCTGGTACAAGGCTGCCCAGGCCAAACCGGGCAAGCCGTTCCGCACCGAGGCCTATTACTGGGCCCAGGACGACGCGACGTACGTCAGTACCGTGCGCACCATCGACAACAAGTTGGGCACCAATGGCGGCGTGGTCAGCATCGACGTGACGCTCAAGCAGCTCACTGAAATCGTCAAGCAGATCAAGCTCGGTGAAACCGGCTACCTGATGCTGCTGGAAAACACCGGCACCGTGCTGGTCGATCCGAAGCAACCGGAACACAACTTCAAAGCCTTGAGCAGCCTCGGCGAGGGCTACGCACAACTGGCCAAGGCCGGCAAAGGGCTGGTGGAAGTCGAGCTGAACGGCGAACGCTACATGGCCAACGTCTGGCCGTCGGAGCAACTGGGCTGGACCTTCATCGGCCTGATCAAGCAGACCGACGTGATGAGTTCGGCCACTCAGCTGACCTGGCTGATCGCGATCATCGCCGCCGTGCTGGCCGTGTTCTTCGCCATCGTCGGCGCCAGTTTCGCCAGCCTCATCGTGCGACCGATCCGCAGCGTGGCCAGCGGTCTGGAAGGCATCGCCCAAGGTGAAGGCGACCTGACCAAGAACCTGCAAATTCGTGGCAGCGACGAAACCGCGCAACTGGCCAACTGGTTCAACCAGTTTTTGGCGGCGATTCGCAACCTGATCCAGAGCATTGGTGGCGCAGCGACCAAGATCCTCGCCACCTCCAAGAGTTCGACCCAGGTCTCCAGCGACATGGCCGAAGCCGCCGGGCGTCAGCGTGAAGCGGTGGACATGGTCTCCACGGCGTTCCACGAAATGGTCGCCACCGCCAACGAAGTCGCGCGCTCTTGCAGCCAGGCGGCGGAATCCGCCGACAGCGGCCAGCGCCAGGCACGTGAAGGTCAGCAGCAGATTGATGCGGCCGTGACCAGCGTTGATCGCTTGAGCCAGGAAATCGAACAGTCGGCCCAGTCGATGCAACAGCTTGAGCGCGACAGCAACGACATTCAGTCAATCCTCGGGACCATTCGCTCGATTGCCGAACAGACCAACCTTCTGGCGCTGAACGCCGCTATCGAAGCGGCACGGGCTGGTGAACAGGGTCGTGGGTTTGCGGTGGTGGCCGATGAAGTTCGGGCGCTGGCCAAGCGCACGGCGGATTCCACGGCGGAAATCGACGGTTTGCTGGGCAACCTCGCCAAACGCACCAGTCAGGTGACTCAGCAAATGCATGCGAGCCTGGAAGTGTCTCAGCAGTCGGTGAGCCGCATCGGTGAAGCACGCAGCAGCTTCGGGCTGATTCGGGAGTCGGTGGATGTGATCCGCGACATGAACACCCAGATCGCTACCGCGGCGGAAGAACAGCATCAGGTGGCTGAAGACATCAATCGGCACATCAGCCAGATTCATGGTGATGCGCAGTTGGTGGCGGAACTGGCGAACTCGGCACGGCTGGATTCGCAGAGTCTGGCGGGGTTGTCGAATGAGCTGGATGGGTTGGTGCGTCGCTTCAGAACCTAATTCTCAAGAGCGCCGCAAAACAACTGTGGGAGCGGGCTTGCTCGCGAAGGCGGCGTGTCAGTCAACGATGATGTCGACTGGCATACCGCCTTCGCGAGCAAGCCCGCTCCCACATTTGATCTGTGGTGCTACTGCTTGAACAATTCTCCCGGGGTAAACCCGAACAGGCTCTTGAACGCTGCAATAAACGCCGAAGTCGAATCATACCCGCAAGACAGCGCGGCATTCGTCACGCTGTCCCCCTCCTCCAGCAAACTCAACGACGACAGCAACCGCATCCGCTGTCGCCACCCTCGAAAGCTCAACCCGGTTTCACGCTGAAAGAGCCGCATCAAGGTTTTCTCCGAGGTGCCCAACCGCTCGGCCCACGCCTGCAAGGTCACATTGCGCTCAGGGCTTTCAATCAGTTCGTTGCACAACCCCAGCAACCGTTCATGGCGCGGTAACGGCAGCGAAAAGCCAACCTCGGGCAGATGCGCCAACTGATCCAGCAACACACTCACCAGCCGCGCTTCCTGGCTGTCGTCCTGTGGATATTCAACCGGCAGCAAACAAAAACTCTTGATCAGTTCCCGGGCCAACGGCGTTACTTCCAATACCCGGCAACGCCCGTCCGCCCATTCACAATCCTCGCGGCGCACATAGAGGCTGCGCATCTCGGCGCGCATCGAGGTCACCACCTGGTGTTCGAGATCGGCCGGAATCCAGATGCCCCACTGCGGCGGCGCAAAGAAACTGCCTTCGGCGGTGTGCACGCCGAGAACGCCGCTGATCGCGTAGGAAAACTGCACCCAATCGTGCCGATGCGGCGGCGTCCATGAGCCGGCGTTGAGACTCTCCGCACGGGCATACAGCGGACGCGGCAGCGCCGTCAGCGTCGGAATCGTCCGCTCGAGGGAAAGTTGTCCGTTAGTCGGCATTGATTGGCCTTATGTCGCAAGACGGCTGATGGAGCCGACGTTAGGCTAAGTCACCAATTCTTACAAATGTATTCGGTGCCTGTTATGCATGCCTTCAAACACCTCAAACGCGTGGTCACCGACTGGTTCTTGTGCGGCATGTTGATCGCCACGCTGCTGGCGTATTTCTTCCCGACCTTTGGTGCCACCGGCGGCGGAATGCACGCTGAATACGTGATCAACATCGGCGTGTTCCTGGTGTTCTTCCTGCACGGGGTCAACCTATCCAGTGAGCAGATCACTCGCGGTCTGAAAAACTGGAAGCTGCACGTGATGGTTCAGGGGTTCACCTTCGCGGTGTTTCCGCTGATCTGGCTGCTGAGCGACACGCTGTTGGGCTCGCACATTCCGTCGCTGCTGATGCTCGGTTTCCTGTACCTCTGCGCCCTGCCCTCGACCATCTCCTCGTCCGTGGCCCTGACCGGCAGCGCGGGCGGCAACGTACCGGCGGCGATTCTCAACGCGAGCCTGTCCAGCGTGCTGGGGATTTTCCTGACGCCGTTGCTGGTGAGTTTCGTGGTCGGCAGCGGCGCTGGCGGCATCGATCTGGGCGCAACCCTGCTCGACCTCTGCGCCATGTTGCTGTTGCCGCTGGTGCTCGGCCAATTGGTTCGGCCGTTCCTCGGCAAGTTCTTCGCCCGCCACAAGCGCTACACCAACATCGCCGACAAGTTGGTGATTCTGTTGCTGGTCTACGCGGCGTTCTGTAATTCGATGGTCTCGGGGATGTGGCAAAAACAGGGCAACAGCGTAATTCTCACAGCACTGATCGGCAGTGCGATCCTGCTGGCGATCATCCTGTGGATGACCACCCGCACCGCTCGCGCGTTGAAATTCAGCCCGGCCGATGAAATCGCCGCGGTATTCTGCGCCAGCAAAAAATCACTGGCCGCCGGTGCGCCGATGGCAGCGCTGATCTTCGGCGCCAACCCGGGCCTTGGGCTGATTCTGCTACCGATCATGATCTACCACCCGTTGCAGCTGATCGTCTGCTCGGTCATGGCCGAGAGTTATGCCAACCGCAACCGGCAGCTGGCCCAACAGCAAAGCGCCGCAGTCCTCAGCGCTCAATAATCACTGTCACCCCCTGGCCACCGGCGGCGCAGATCGAGATCAACCCTCGGCCCTGCCCCGCCGCATCCAGCAACTTCGCCAGGCTCGCGACGATGCGTGCGCCGGTCGCGGCAAACGGATGCCCCGCCGCCAGTGAACTGCCTTTGACATTGAGGCGGCTGCGGTCGATGGAGCCCAGTGGCGCATCGAGACCGAGGCGGGTTTTGCAATATTCCGGATCCTCCCAGGCCTTCAGCGTGCAGAGCACCTGCGCGGCGAAGGCTTCGTGGATTTCGTAGTAATCGAAGTCCTGCAAGGTCAGGCCGTTGCGCGCCAGCAAACGCGGCACTGCATACACCGGCGCCATCAACAATCCTTCCGCACCGTTGACGAAATCCACCGCCGCCACCTCGCCATCGCGCAAATAGGCAAGGACCGGCAAGCCGCGCTCCTTGGCCCATTCTTCACTGCCCAGCAGCACCAGCGATGCGCCATCGGTGAGCGGCGTCGAGTTGCCCGCCGTCAGGGTGCCCTTGGCGCTTTTCTCGAACACCGGTTTGAGTGAGGCGAGTTTTTCCAGGGTCAGGTCCGGGCGCAGGTTGTTGTCGCGGGTCAGGCCGAGGAACGGCGTCATCAAATCGTTGTGCCAGCCTTCAGCGTAGGACGCGGCCATTTTCTGGTGACTTTCCAAGGCCAGTTGGTCCTGTTCGTCGCGCGGAATGTTCCAGGCCTGGGCCATCAACTCGCAGTGCTCACCCATCGACAGGCCAGTGCGTGGCTCGTTGATGGTTGGCAGATCCGGGATCAGGTGACGGGGGCGCAGTTGCAGGAAGGTTTTCAGTTTATCAGCGGTGGTTTTGGCGCGGTTGGCTTGCAGGAGGATTTTGCGCAGGCCTTCGTTGACGCCCATCGGCACGTCGGAGGTGGTGTCGACGCCGCCGGCGATTCCGCATTCGATCTGGCCCCGCGCGATTTTATTCGCCACCAGCAACGTCGCTTCCAGACCGGTGCCGCACGCCTGTTGAATGTCGTAGGCCGGGGTGGTTGGCGACAGCCGCGAGCCGAGCACACATTCGCGGATCAGGCTCATATCCCGGGAGTGCTTGGCCACCGCCCCCGCCGCCACTTCGCCCAGGCGCAAACCGTGCAGGTTGTAGCGTTCGATCAGGCCTTCGAGCGCGGCGGTGAGCATCGCCTGATTACTGGCGGTGGTGTACGGCCCGTTGGAACGGGCGAAGGGAATACGGTTACCACCAATAATCGCAACGCGGCGCAGTTGAGTCATGAAAAGCTCCTGATGAAATATTCAAATTGAGAACCGCCCTCCTACAATGTTCTAGCGTAGGCCTTATCTCGTGGATCGAACGACTGATTGCCATTCATGGTCCACACTTTGAACCCCAGCTGCTGGAGCGCGTTCCATGTCTGACCGCTATATCGACTTCGCCAATTCGTCCATCGGCCATCGTTTGGTCGGGGCCCTGGGTCTGCCGTCGCCGGTTCGACTGGAGCGCTGGCAAGCAGGCCGGCTGCGGCCTGTCGAGGGGGCGCTGTTGTTAGGCGGTGGCCCGTTGACGGAGAAAATCGGCACCTTTGCCAACCGCCTGACCGACGCGATTTACAGCTACGGCACCGAGCCTTCGCTGGCCACTGCGTGGATTCCCGGCCACGGCCCCAAACTCAAAGCCGTGGTGTTCGACGCCAGTGACCTGGTGCAGACCGATCAACTCAAACAGCTGCGCGAATTCTTCCAGCCGTTGATTAAAAACCTCGACCACAGCGCGCACCTGGTGATTCTGGGGCGCGCGCCGGAAACCTTGAGCGATCCGTTCGCCTCCAGTGCCCAGCGAGCGTTGGAAGGTTTCAGCCGTTCATTGGCCAAGGAGCTGCGCAGCGGCGGCACCTTGCAGCTGATTTATGTCGGCGAAGGGGCGGAGGATCAACTTGAAGGCCCGCTGAGGTTTTTCCTCTCGCCCAAAAGTGCATTCGTTTCCGGGCAAGTGATTCGCTTGAATGCCTGCGACACACAAGTGACGGACTGGACTCGCCCATTGTCTGGCCGTAAGGCTCTGGTCACCGGTGCTGCACGCGGCATCGGCGCCTCCATCGCCGAAACCCTGGCCCGTGACGGGGCCGACGTGATCCTGCTCGACGTAGCACCGGCCAAGACTGATCTCGAAGCCCTCGCCGCACGCCTCGGCGGGCGCAGCATCACCCTGGATATTTGCGCGGAAGACGCCGCCGCGCAGTTGATCGAGCAACTGCCCGACGGCATCGACATCGTGGTCCACAACGCGGGCATCACTCGGGATAAAACCCTGGCCAATATGACCCCGGAATTCTGGGACGCGGTGCTGGCGGTCAACCTCAATGCCCCGCAAGTGCTGACCAAGGCACTGCTCGACAGCGGCACCCTGCACGACAACGGCCGGGTGATCCTGCTGGCGTCCATCAGCGGCATCGCCGGCAATCGCGGGCAAACCAATTACGCAGCGAGCAAGGCCGGGCTGATCGGTCTGGCCCAAGCCTGGGCGCCGCTGCTGAATGAGCGCGGTATCAGCATCAATGCGGTAGCACCCGGCTTCATCGAAACCCAGATGACCGCGCATCTTCCGTTCGGCGTGCGTGAGGGCGGGCGGCGCATGAGTTCGCTGGGCCAAGGTGGTCTGCCGCAAGATGTCGCCGAAGCGGTGGCGTGGCTGGCTCAACCGGGCACCGGCGCGTTCACCGGGCAAGCGCTGCGAGTGTGCGGACAAAGTGTTTTGGGGGCTTAGGCATGATCATCGATTGGCACATACTCAACCGCGAACCCAGCCTGTCGGGACTGTACGTGCGGGCCGCGACGCGACGCAAAATCACCGGCACCAGCCTGCCCGATTCGGGGTTGCGCTGTTGGATCAATGTCGACCCTAAGCGCCTGGCGGACTATCGCAAAGTCTGCGGTTTTGCCGAGAACGGTTTGTTGCCGCCAACCTATCCACACATCCTCGCGTTCGCCTTGCAGATGCAATTGCTGACGGCCAAGGAATTTCCATTTCCGCTGCTGGGGTTGATTCACCTGAGTAACCGCATTCGCATCTTTCGCCCAATGGGCAGCGTAAATCGCGTTCGGGTCAGCGTTCAGGTGCAAAACCTTCAACCCCATGAAAAGGGCGCGACGTTCGACCTGGTGACCACGCTCGACGATCAGTTGGGGGCGTTGTGGGAAGCTGAAAGCCAGATGTTGTGCCGCGGGGTCAAACTCGCAGGCGAGCCCGTCCAGGACGTGTTGGCATCGACACTGGAGATGTCGGAAGTGGCTCGCTGGAAAGCGCCGTCGGACATTGGGCGCCAGTACGCCAAAGTGTCCGGCGACTACAACCCGATTCACCTGAGTGCTATCAGCGCCAAACTCTTCGGTTTTCCTACCGCCATCGCCCATGGGTTGTGGAACAAGGCCCGAACCCTGGCGGCGCTTGCCGATCATCTGCCGGCGGCGAATGTCGAGATTGCGGTGCAATTTCGCAAACCGGTGCGGTTGCCCAGTGAGGTGACATTGCTAGCCAGTGCGGCAGGGTCGAGCGGGGATTTGCTGTTGGTGGGTGCGGGGGATTTTGAGCATATGGCGGGGCATTGGCGGCCGGTTGCCTGACCCGATCGTTCCTGTGCTCTGCGTTCGGCTCTTGGGACGCAGAGCGTCCCTGGCTGCATTCCCACGCAGAGCGTGGGAACGATCAATCACGGACTTACTAAATCCATGCGAGGCTGCGGAAACAAATTATTCAACGTCTCCAACAGCCGCACGTGATAAATCGGCTTGCGAAACAGGTCGAGCACCTGCAACCGCAACATGTCACTGACATCCTCCATGTCCGCATGCCCAGACGTCACAATCACCGGCAAATGCTGGCGGGACGTATGCTCGCGCAACCGTTTGATCAACGACATGCCGCTCTCCTCCGGCATCCGCAGATCAGTGATCACCAACGCAATATCAGGGTGGCGCGTCAGATGTTGCAACGCGAGTTTGACCGAGGTGGCGGTAAAACAATTGAAGCCCTCGCCCTCCAGCAATTCCGCCAATTCCAGCAACGCATCCTCCTCATCATCGACCAGAAGCAGCTGTTGGCGTGGAAGTGAGGGAGCGTTCATGGGCAACACCTGCAATGGACTAAGCGCTGACGTTAGAAGCCCTTTGGGACATTAGCAAGTTGCCTCTGCTCTCGTCATGAGAGTGCAGTCTTGATACTTGTAAAAAGCGTGGTAACCGCGGTTTCAATGCCCGAGCTCAGTCCAGCAATCACCAGCGCAACCATCGCGGCAACGACTGCGTACTCAATACCTGAAGCACCCTCGGTATCTTTGGCCAGGCCTTTGTAAAAAGCGATTTCGGATTTGATCTTCTGAGCAATCTTGGTAAAGGACATGGCAGCTCTCCTGAAAGACGGCGGGTGTTGCACAGTCGCAACATGATTCCCCTTTGCCAGCATCAGCATTGTCGGCATTCCCCGTACCCACAACTGTAAGAACGAATTATCACTAAAGTATTAGTCGCTTCGTTGACGCCAAAAAAGCCACGTTTTCACCCTAGTTACTTACTTTCGTTCGTTATTTTCAGTCCCGTAATGGCTTTTTGCTCTAGCTGAGCTACCGTCAAATAGCGAAATAGTTCCATGTTCATAGCTGCCTGATTGCGAAGTTGTCTCGTTGGATGCGACGAGGTCTCAAGCAGCAGGAAAGGGAGAGCCGTCATGAACAGTCGTATCACTCTGGGCCTGGCCGGTTTGTTTCTGGTGGGCGCCATTATTGCTGGTTACTGGGGCCTCATACTGAGCCGCCAACCCGCTCCCGAGCCTGTCGTGCAACCCGGGATTGTCACGCCTGCACCCATCGCCCAGACGCCTGTCCCCGTGGACGATCCCACCCGCCAACCGGTGGTGGTGTTGCTGCATGATGTGCCACCGTTCGTGCCGATCAGCGCAACCGACGTGACCGTGGAAAAACTCCGTACCGTCCCGGCCGGCAGCCTGAGCAGCCTCGATCAAGCGATTGGCCGAACACCCTGGCGCGCCCTCAGCGCCGGCACTTGGCTCAATGATGAAAGCTTTGAAGCCGGCGGCAGACTGGCGCGGATGATTCGTCCCAATGAACGCGCCCTCGCCGTCGCGGTGGATGAAGTGATCAATGCCGGTGGGCAGCTGACACCGGGGGACTATGTCGATGTGCTGCTGTTTCTACGCATGGACAACAACAACCTTCAGCCTTCGGCACAACTGGTGGTGCCAGCCCTGCGGGTGCTCGGGGTGGGCGAACAGATGGGGCTGACCAACGACGGTCAACCCGCAAGCCCGGTACGCAGCATCGAAGAAAAACTCAGGCAGGAACAATTGCGCACCAGCGCCCGCAGCGTCTTGCTTGCCGTCCCCGAACAACTATTGAGTCGCCTGATGTTGGCGGCCCAGGCCGGCGTGTTGCGCCTGGCCGTACGCAGCGCCGATGAAAAGCGTCTGGCTCGTTACTGGGCTGGCGAAAGCGATTCATCGGCCAACCTTGCCAGTGCCAACCGCGAGTTGATCCAGTTCAGCCAACTGGCCATGACGCCCCCACCCAAACCAGTCGTCACCCACGGCGGCACAGCACCGCGCAAGATGAGCGTGGAAGTCATCCGCGGCAACGAAATAACCCAACAAACCCCCTGAATCGAGCAAGGACGCATCTAAATGCGCAGTCGTTCCATGCCCCTGTTTCAAGGCCTGCTCTGGGTCTCTTTACTGAGCGGTGTGCCGCTTGGCGTAACGTTCGCAGCCGCCGGCAATTGCGCCGCGCTGGGTCCGTTGCCTGCGGTGCTGGAAGTCAGTGAAGGGCTGCAACAGGAGGTGCAATCGCCGGTAGCAATCACTCGGGTGGCGGTGGGTGACCCGAAAATCGCCGACGTGCGAGTTAACGGTAATCAAGCGTTTTTGCTAACCGGGATAGCCCCTGGCGCTACCAGCCTGATGGTCTGGACCGCCTGCGCCAGTGCTCCGCGCCAGAGCATGGTGTTCGTTCAGGGCAAGGCCACCGCGGCGATGACCACCGCGACACAGTTACCCTCTGATGACCCACTGCTACCGTCGCAAGTACAGACCGACATTCGTTTCGTCGAAGTCAGCCGGACCAAACTGAAAGAGGCCGGCACGTCGATTTTCGGCAAGGGCTCGAACAACTTCCTCTTCGGCGCACCCGGTACGGTGCCCAACACGGCCGTGACGCCAGGCGTGGTGCCGCTGCACAACATTGATCCGCGGATCGCGGTGCCCAGCATTCCGCTGCTCAACGACAGTTTCAACATTGTCTGGGGCGGTGGCAGCAGCAAAGTCCTCGGTATCGTCAACGCCCTGGAAGGCAGCGGCTTCGCCTACACCCTGGCACGGCCAAGCCTGGTGGCCCTCAGCGGGCAGAGCGCGAGCTTCCTGGCCGGGGGTGAAATTCCGATCCCGGTGCCCAGCGCCAACAGCAACAGCTACTCCATCGAGTACAAGGAATTCGGTATCCGCCTGACGCTCACACCGACCGTGGTCAGCCACGACCGCATCACCCTCAAAGTGGCGCCGGAAGTCAGCGAACTCGACTTCAACAATGGCGTGACCATCGGCGGCACCACCGTCCCGGCGTTCACCATTCGCCGCACCGATACCAGCATCTCGCTGGCCGATGGCGAGAGTTTCGTCATCAGCGGTTTGATCAGTACGCATAACATTTCGCAAGTCAGCAAGTTTCCAGGCCTGGGCGATATCCCGATTCTCGGTGCGTTTTTTCGCAACTCATCGGTCAACCGCGAAGAGCGTGAGCTGCTGATGATCGTCACGCCGCACCTGGTCCAACCGTTGGCTGCCAACGCACAGCTGCCGTCGTTGCCGGGTGAAAAGCTGCGCAACTATGACCCGAACTGGTATCGCCTGTACTTCCTCGAAAACGGCAACTTCGATAAACGCAGCGGATTATCGCAATGAGCCAGAGCCAGAACCTGAGCCAGACCTTTCTCGCGATCACCCGTAACAGCACCGACCTTGAGTGGCTGCAAGGCGCCCTCGCCCCGTTGGGCCAAGTGGTCAGCGCCGGCGGTGGCAGCCTCGACGAATTGCTCGCGCTGGTGGACGTGACCTTCGCCAGCCTGGTGTTCATCGGCCTGGACCGCGAACACGTGGTGGCCCAAAGCGCACTGATCGAAGGTGCCCTGGAAGCCAAACCGATGCTGGCGATCGTCGCGCTGGGCGATGGCATGGACAACCAACTCGTGCTCAATGCCATGCGCGCCGGCGCACGGGATTTCGTGGCCTATGGTTCGCGCTCCAGTGAAGTCGCGGGCTTGGTGCGACGGCTGAGCAAACGCCTGCCGCCCGTGGCCTCGAACACCCAACTGGGTAGCCTGACGGTGCTTTACGGTGTGCAGATCAACGCCGACGGCGCGCTGCTCGCCACGCACATGGCGCAAGTGGTGCAGAAGAGCGGACAGCAAACACTGTTGCTGGACCTGGGCCTGCCGCGCGGTGACAGCCTGGCCTTGCTCGGGCTGGAGAGTTCGTTCCACTTCGGCGATGCACTCCGACACTTGCGGCGCCTCGACGCGACGCTGATCGACAGCGCGTTCACCAACTGCGCCGCCGGGTTGCGGATCCTCGCCTACGCCCACCACGATGAGCCGCTGGAACACACCAGCACCGCCGAGTTGTACATGCTGCTCAGCGCCCTGCGCCAACACTTCCAGCACATCGTGGTGAACCTGACGGGCCAGCCGGACAGCGAAGCGCTACGCACCTTCGTCACCCATTGCGACAAGTTGCTGTGGTACACCGATCAGAACGTACTCGACTGCCGTCGCAACCTGGCGGTACTCAACCTGTGGCGTGAAAAAGGCATGAAGCTCGATCACGCCAGACTGCTGGTGGATCGCTACCTGCGCAACGTCGCACCGGACTCCGACACCCTGAGCAAAAGCTTCGGCATGGAGATCATCGCGACCCTCGTCTACAGCCCGGAAGTTCGGCTTAACGCCAAGAACCAAGGTATGACGCTGTTTGAACTGGCCCCCCGCGAAGGCCTGACTCAAAGCCTGCGCGCCCTCGGCGAGCTGTTGGCCAAGCGCTCCGAGGGCGTGGCCAAACCCAAGTCTGGCTGGTTCAACCGGTTGAGGGGTGCGCAATGAGCGGTGAAAAACTCTTCGGTGCCCCTGTGCGCACCACCACAGGCAACACTGACCACGAAGGTCTGAAACTGGTGCTGCACCGCTACATCATCGACGCCATCGAGGAGTCCGGCAAAAACCTGCTGGAGGGTTCGCGGCAGGTGCTCTCGCAGTTCGTCATCGACAAGGTTGCCGAGTACATCGCCCGGCTGCACCTGGCGATTTCCCGCTATGAAATGGAGCGTCTGGCCGAAGAAATCGTCGACGAACTCACCGGTTTCGGCCCCTTGGAAGTGCTGCTGCGGGACCCGGCGGTGACGGAGATTCTGGTCAACGGCCCGCACCGGGTGTTCATTGAACGCGACGGCGTACTGCATCAAAGCGACCTGCGCTTCATCGATGCGCATCACGTCGAACGGGTCATGCAACGGATCCTCGCGCCCCTCGGTCGACGGCTCGATGAGTCGTCGCCAATGGTCGACGCACGACTGCCCGACGGTAGCCGGGTCAACGCGATCATTCCACCGATTGCGCTCGATGGTCCCTGCCTGTCGATACGTAAATTTCGCAAGGACATGCTCAAAAGTTCGGACCTGATGGCGATGCAAACCATCGATCAGGCGATCTTCGACTTTCTTCAGGAGGCCGTGGGCAAGCGCTGCAACATCCTGATCAGCGGCGGCACCGGCACCGGCAAGACCACGCTGTTGAACATTCTCAGCCAGTTGATCAACCCTCACGAGCGACTCGTCACCATTGAAGACGTCGCCGAACTGCACCTGGGCCACCCTCACGTGGTGCGCCTGGAAACCCGACCGCCGAATGCCGAAGGCCACGGCGAAGTGAAGTCCAGTGACCTGATTCGCAACGCCCTGCGGATGCGCCCGGACCGAATCATCCTCGGCGAGATTCGTGGCGTCGAAGTGGTAGACGTTCTCACCGCAATGAACACCGGCCACGACGGTTCGATGAGCACCGTGCACGCCAACAACGCCCAGGATGCGCTGTTGCGCCTGGAGACATTGGTGGGCCTGACGGGCCGCACCATCGCCGAACGTACCTTGCGGCAAATGATCTGCGCCGCACTGGATGTAGTGATCCAGCTGACGCGCATGCCCGACGGCCGCCGCTGCGTCAGCGAAGTGGTGGAGGTGATCGGCTTGCGTGATGACGTGTATGTCACCAACACGTTGTTCCGGCTCGACCGACGCAGCGGTTTCGGATTCATGCGCGAGGCGGTCAACCCCGCCGGCGACAAACTGCGCCGTGAGTTGGCGCTCTCTCCCTCTGCGTACTGAAGGCCACGGCATGCTCAAACCGGTGCTGCTCATCCTCGCTTGCCTGGTCTTGCTCGGACTGTCGATCCGCCTGTTTTATCGCGGATTGCGCCAGACCGGCACCGAGCGGGTACTGGGACGCCTGACCCAGGGGCAACCGCAGCCGGTACTGACGAAAACCTCCTGGGCGGGTCTGGATCGGGCTTTTCTGCGGGCCGGCCTTGGGCGTCCCTCCAAGCGCCTGGGGGTATGGCTGTTGCTCTGGGCCTTTGGCATCTTGCTCGGATTTGCTACCGGTGGCTGGGGCGGCTTGCTGGTTCTGTTACTGCTACCGCCGTTGATGCTGCGTCTGTATGTCAATTGGCGTTATCAGCGCCGACTCCAGCGCATGATCGAACAACTGCCACAAATGCTCGATCACACCGTGCGCAGTCTGAAGTCCGGGCGCACCCTGGCCGATGCGGTGCTGGGCGCCATCGACGCCGCTGAAGACCCGCTGAAAAACGCCATGGGGCGGATTCAGCGCAACGTGCAGTTGGGGGTCAGCCTGCCGGATGCCGCGGCAGACCTCGCCGAGCTGTATGAGAAAGACGAACTTCGCCTGTTTGCGCTCGGCTTGAAGGTCAATCACCGCTATGGCGGCAATGCCAGCGAATTGCTGGAAAACCTGATCAAGATGATTCGGGAGCGCGAGCAGGCTTCGCGCCAGCTCAGGGCCATGACCGGTGAAACCCGGGTGACCGCGTGGGTCCTGGGCTGTTTGCCGATTTGTCTGGCCGGCTATTTCCTCGCGACCAACCCTCATTACTTGCTCGCCATGTGGCACGACCATTCAGGGCAAATCATGCTCGCGTCCGCGTTCGGCTTGCAGGTGGTCGGCAGCCTGGCGCTCTGGCACATGTTGCGCAGCGTATGAAAGTGCCTTTGCTGATCTGCGCATTGCTGTTTCTGGGGGCAACGCTGTTGCTGCTCAGCGGTTTGCTGGAACACCGTCGGCGGGTTCGCCAGGTGGCGCAACGACTCGACGGCAAACTGGCGAGCGACAACCGGGTAAACCAGTGGCTACAGCTGCTGGGCAGCAGCCGGATCGGTCAGCGCTCGGTCAACCTGGATAACGAAACCCAGGCATTGCTTAACCGTCTCGGCTGGCGCAGCGCCCGGCGACGTTCACTGTTCGCGGCGTTCCAGGTAGGCGCCCCGGTGCTGGCGCTGGCCCTGACCTTGTTGATCCAGGGCGTGTTCTTCCCTCACACAGACAACCACTGGATGGCCCCGATGTTCGCCACCGGCATCGGCTATCTGTTGCCCAAACGGTTGCTGGCCGCAGCCGCGCTGCGTCGGCAAAAACAACTGGCGACCGAGATTTCCACCTTCATCCCGCTACTGCGCATCCTGTTCGAATCGGGCATGGCGGTGGAGCAGTCGCTGCGCGTGTTGAGCAATGAAGGCAAACAATTATTGCCGGCCCTGACCCATGAATTGCGTCTGATACTGGCCAGGGTCGATTCCGGCCTGGAACTGGGCGAAGAACTGAACAAAGCCACCCGATTGCTGGCCGTCGACGAGTTCACCGACACCTGCGTCATCCTTGAGCAGTTGATCCATCAGGGGGGCGGTGCGATGAAATCCCTGTTGTCCCTCAAGCAATTGCTCGATGACCGGCGCCTGACGCGCCTGCAGGAATACATCTCCAAGATGTCCGCCAAAATGTCCGTCGTGATGATGCTGTTTCTCTTCCCGGCGTTATTGATCGTACTGGCCGGCCCGGGCTTCACCGCCCTGTCCCATGCCTTTGGTTCTTAGAGGGATCGTTATGAAAGCAATAATTGCCGGTTTGACTCTGCTGCTATTAGGCGGTTGTGCGAGCAACGGTGCGACGCCCTGGAGCGCCCTGACCAATACGGCCAGTTGCGCCAAGCTGACCTCCGAGGAGCAGCTGTCGCTGAACCTCGCCGATGACATGGCCAATGACGGCAAACTGCACGCCAGCCTCGCCAACCTGCAAAGCCTGCCCGACAACCTGGCCGACGTGCGCCTGCGCAAGGCCAAGGTCTATCGACTGCTGGGCCGCAGCGAAGCCGAGCCGTTGTACCGCAGCCTGCTCGGCAGTTGCCTGGCCGCCGAAGCCGAACACGGCCTCGGCCAACTTGCCGCCGCCAAGGGCGACAACGGCCTGGCACAAGCCCACTTGCAACGGGCCGCACGGCTAGCACCGACCGACGAGAAAATCCGCAACGACCTCGGTGTGGTGTACCTCAACCAATTACGTGTCGAGGATGCGAGCTTTGAATTTCTGACGGCCATGGAACTCAAGCAAAGCGATCAACTGGCCGCGTTGAACCTGGTAACACTGCTGATCTACCAGGACGACTGGAGCCGCGCGGCCGAACTCGTCAGTCGTCTCGGCCTGAGTCCCGCCCAAGTCACCGAAGCCCAGGCCCGCGCGCAAAGACTCAAGACACCGAGCAAGTCCGGCCCGACCGCCGTAAACCAGGTCGCCGTCGCCACACCGACACTTCAATAGGGAGAGGCTTTTGATGAAACCGACCATCCTCTGCTGCATCGGCCTGCTGGCCCTGCCCCTCACCACTTACGCCATCGACCCCGGTCCCGCCTCGGCCCAACAACAGGAAACCGAAGGCTGGCTGCAACTGCAAAGAAGCAACAAGGCGGCGTCCCAGAAACCGCAAACCTCAACCGCGACCGAGCGCGAGCTGAGCATGCAGCGTTGGTTGAAAAGCTATCAGCATGAGATCCCGGAGTACTTTGATCAGTATGAGAGCGGGCAGGTGGACAGTGGGACGGGGGGGTAGTCTTGATCCGGGAACTGGACGCTTGGGGATAGCGTTTTTGGGCTGACTGCACACCAACAAAACCTAATGCGCAGTCACCCCCTGACGCAATCCAGAATGACTGGGTAACAAAGCCAGCGCCAACTGCGTCCGATTATGCATATGCGTCAACCGCAAAACCTGCGACACATAAAGCTTCACCGTGTTCTCGGTAATTCCCAACTCACAGGCAATCTGATAATTCGTCTGCCCCTTCCCCACCAACCGCGCCACCTCCAACTGCCTTGGCGACAGCTGACTGAAAATCGCCGGAATCTCAACCCGGCCCACAGCACTGACATCGTCATCTGGGGAAACCGACAACCGCGGCCCACGCCGAACCTTATCCAGATCCTGATACAGATCATCGATCGACTCGGCAAGATACTGCAGCTTCTGATCCAGATGCCCTAGCTGCAGACTCTTCTGCCGTTCCTGCAAAACCACTGCCTGACGCGCAATCCCTTCGAGCAACTCACCCAGATTAATCGGCTTCTGGTAGTAATCGGCAAACCCGGCCCGCAAGGCCTTGATCACATCCTGCTTGTCCGCACGCCCAGTGAGCATGATTGCTTCAAACACACGGTGCTTGCCGGATAACCGTTGCAGCTCCTGAACCAGTTGAATCCCGTCCAGACCGGGCATGTGCAAATCGCAAAGCACCAGGCTGATCGCTTCGTCTTCATTGAAACGCTCGACGGCCTGTTCGCCAGTCTCGCAAGAAACGCAACGGTAACCGCGGCCTTCAAGAAACCCACAGAGCTCTGCGGCAATCAACGGCTGGTCGTCGACCACAAGGATTTTTACTGCCGAAGATAGCTTGTTCACGTGCGACTCCCTGCAAGGTCAACGTTGACCATTCCTCTACGGCTGTACAACTTCTGAGTTGAAAGTAGACGTACTTTCCGACTCTGTACATAGAGCAGGCGACTAGTGAAACCAGGCGAGTGTGAGCAACAGGCCCACCAATACGAAGGGTGCAAAGGGCTGTTTCTTTGACATTCCAGGCCCCAGATATTGAAGACGATTTCTAAGCCCTTGGCCCATATGAAGCCAGACTCTTGGCGCCAGCAGCAGCCACAGCACACTGGCCAATCCGGCACCGATGAACACGCCGAGCAGGTGCATGCCGTCCGTCGCCAGGCCCAGGCCGGTCATTAGTTTCACATCGCCTGCGCCCAAGCGTCTCAGCGCATAACCGGGCAAGGTAAAGGCCAGCGCCAGCAAAAAAGCCCAGCCGCCCTGCACCGCCTCGGCCCCCAGCCAGGTAGTGCCCGTCCACAGGAGATACGCCAGCGCCAACACCCCTGCGCCAAGGGTCAGGCCATTGGCGATGTGCCGTTCTCGAGCATCCTGTGCTGCGCATAGCGTCAGCCAGATCAGTAATACAAAGCTCTGCATCCGGTAAAAAACGTCCGTTTTGGCTGAATGATTCTATGCTGATATCACGTTGTGAATATCAGGGTAGACGCAGTCATGAAAATAGGCCTCCCCCGTAAGCAAAAAGGCGCAGTAGCGATTGAATTCGCTTTGGTGTTTCTTATCTTTTTCGCCGTGTTTTATGGAATTGTCACTTACAGCTTGCCGCTGTTGCTGATGCAATCGTTCACCCAGTCGACCGCCGAAGCGGTGCGCCGAAGCGTGGCGCTGGATCCGAGCACCCCCGGGTACGACACCGCGGTAAAAACCATTGCCACGACAGAACTGAGCCGACAGCTGGCCTGGATTCCTGCCGCACTGAATTTCAATGTCGCCACCGACACCAGCGCCACCTACGTGGGCGGGGTGTTGAAGGTCAGCATCAGCTACCCCACCAGCAAATTGCAGCAGGTCATCCCGTTTCTGAACTTGCCGGGGATTGGCCAAGTGCCGAATCTGCCGGCAAACCTCACCGCCAGTTCGAGCCTGCAATTTTGAGTTCCGCAGACAAACTCTTCGGGCGCCTGCTCAACCGCCATCCGCCTCAGCCAGTGGACACGCCAGACACCCTGAGCGTGCAAAGTGTCGGTTTGCAGATGCACCTGGATGCCGAAGGTCGAGTGATTCACCTGACCGGCCCGCTGCGGCATGTGCTGGCCCAGCAGACGCCCGCGGCGCAAGCACCGCACCTGCTCGATTTCCTCATGCCTCACAGCGGCCTCGCCGTTGAAGGCTCGCCCGTCGACTGGCAGGGACAGAGTCTGGACCTGGACTTTTACAGCCTCAGCGGACAACCCCTGCACTTGCGTGGCTGGGTCCAGCCATTGGCCGATGCCTGGCTGTTGCAGTTGCTGGACATCGGTGACTTGTTGCTCGATCGCCGGCAATCACGCAGCCGCGAGCAATGCCAATTACTCGCAGCGCAGATCGGCGAACAGTTGCGCCGGTGCAACCTGACGCGCCTGCCCGAGGTGTTGGCGGAACAACTGCAAGGCCTGGCCCAGCGTTTCCACATGCCATGCATTGCGGTGGCGCTACTCGATGAACAGGAAGAAGGCTGGCAGATACACCAGCAATACACGGCCTTCGATGCGCCCCACCTGTGGCAAAACACTCAGCGCCTGGGCACCGGGCTCGACAGCCTGAACGGCTCTGCGCCGCAATGCCTGACGCCCGCTGAACACCCCCGTTTGCAAGGCATCTTCGGCAATGCCGAAGGGTTCGCGGTGCCCTATCACGATGCTCAGGGTGTGGTCGCCTGGTTGCTGTGTGGCCTTTATCCGGTGCAGCAACAGGCGCCCGACCTGAATGATCGCGACTGGTTACAACTGACCGCCGCGCTGGCAGGTCCGTTGCTTGAGCGCCTGCGCGAGCACCGGCACCAGCTGCAACTGGAACGGCTGGAGTCGCTGCAAGCTTTGCTCGGCACCGGATGGTGGGAGGTGTTCAGCGACAGTCGCGAGGTGCAATTGGCGCCGTCGCTGGCCAGTCACCTGAACCTTGCGATCGATCGTTTGCCGCTGCACGACTGGCTTGATCGGGTGCACCCCGCCGACCGGGAAGAGCTGAGCAGTCGTCTGCAAACCTTGCAAGACGACGGCACCCCGCTGCTGCTGTGCGTGCGTTTGGCACAAACGCCGAACTGGTATCGCCTGCAGGGCCAGGTTCTGGGCATCGGTAAAAGCCGGCGGTTGGTGGGCTTCATGCTCGACATCAGCGACATCAAAAACCAGGAGCAAAACGCCGCGGCAGCCCATGCCCGACTGGACAATCTGATCGCCAGCTCGCCGGCGGTGATCTACGTGCAACGCTATGTCGAAGGTGCGCTGCAACCGACGTTTTTCAGTGACAGCCTACTGCCGCTGCTCGGCTGGACACTGGCTGATTGCGCGACGGGGACCTTGGTTGAAAGGGTCCACCCGGAGGACCGCGATCGGTACTTCGAACGTACCCGACATTTGCTGCGTGAAGGTTCGGTGCGCGCCCGCTATCGGCTGCGCGACAGTCGTGGCGAATACCACTGGCTACTCGATGAAGCCAAGCTACTGCGCGACGACCTTGGCTTGCCGGTGGAAGCCGTCGGCCTGTGGCTGGACGTCACCGAAGCTACCCTGGCCGCCGAACAGGTGAAGCAGAGTGAAGAACGCTACCGGATCCTGGTGGAAGACTCTCCGGCGATGATCTGTCGCTACCGCCCGGACCTGACCCTGACCTTCGGCAACCGCCCGCTGGCGACTTACCTGGAGTGCCAGCCCGAGCAACTGCCCGGGGTGAATCTGGGCAGCTGGATGTCGCAGGAACAGCGCGAAGCGTTTCTCCAGCGGCTCAGCCGACTCAGCCCGGAATTCCCGGTCAGCACCGCGGAAATCAACCTGCAACTGCCGGGACGGGAACATGCCTGGTGGGTGTGGTCGGATCGCGGGGTGTTCGATGAACACGGCCATTTGCTGGAGATTCAGGCCGTGGGTCGCGACAACACCGAGGTCCGCCGCGCCCAGCAGCAGCTCACCCAAAGTGCAAAAATGGCCACCCTCGGTGAAATGGCCACAGGGCTGGCCCATGAAATCAATCAGCCGTTGAATGTGATGCGCATGGCCATCGTCAACGTACTCAAGCGTTTGAGCAACGGCGATGCGCAGATCGACTACCTGACCGACAAGCTCAACCGCATCGATGCACAGGTCCAGCGCGCCGCGCGGGTGGTGGATCATATGCGGGTATTTGGCCGCCGCTCGGAGATCGAGCAGCATCCGTTTAATCCGGCGCAAGCCATCGAAGGCACGCTGTCGCTGCTGGCCGAAGGGATGCGCGGCAAAGGGGTCGACCTGCGGGTCAACGAGACCGGGTTTGAAGTGCAAGTGCGCGGTTACGTCGATCAGCTCGAACAGGTGTTGATCAATCTGATGGTCAACGCGCGGGATGCGTTGCTCGGCAAACGCGAGGCCGACCGCGAGTTCAAACCGTGGATCTCGGTGTACGCCGAACGTGATGAGTATACGGTGCGACTGTGGGTCGAGGACAACGGCGGCGGTATCGATCCGCGGTTGCTGGAGCGGATTTTCGAGCCGTTCTTCACCACCAAACCCGTGGGCGTCGGCACCGGGCTCGGGTTGTCGGTGAGTTACGGCATCGTCGAGAACATGGGTGGAAAACTGAGCGTCAGAAACTCGGTCGAGGGCGCACGGTTTTGTATCGAACTGCCGATTGCCGCCGACGATCAGATCACCAGTGTCGCTCGTCCTGAGTGACAACTGAGGTTGGCGCCGACATCAACCTTGTTCAGATCGATCCCCAGGCTGAGCAGCAGGGTGTTGATCAAGGTGTCGAGTAACGGGCTGAGCACGCTGTTGATCGCGTTGACCAGCAATGTCGTGACAGTGCTGAGGATCGCTCCCAGACCACCGACCAGACTGCCCGTCGGGCCGTACATGTTGACCTTGATATTGGTCAGCGTGTCGGTAAGGCTGCTGACGATATTGCTGGTGGAATAGGAATAGTAGAACGGTGGCTGGTTGATCTCCGGCAGGCTGGTGGCCGGCGGTGCGGAATAAACGTGCGGCATGTTGGCGCTCTGCGCCACGGTGGTGTCGGCCATGATATCGATGCCACCGCCGACGCCTGGAATTCGCGGGTCGCAGGAGATGGGCAGGAACAGAATCCTCAGACAGGTTTTCACCCCGATATCGATCACCTTCAACGGCTGCACCACTACCGCCGGTGGCGTGGTGTTGCTACCGAAAGCGGTGGCTGGATCGATCTTGCCGATCTTCAGATTTACCAGCGAAGTGCTGGTGTTGGTGGTCAGGGTTTTGTTGGTGGTACTGACGCAACTGTAGGCAGTGACATAGCTGTTGGCGCTGGCAACGTCGAGCGCCACGTCGATACGTATCGGTGGCGGCAGCACGATGATGTCGGGAGTCTGACAGGGCACGAGCAAGGCACAGGTCAGTGAGTTGAGCACTCCCACCAGGTTGAGATTGAGCAAGGCGTTGAGTGTGTTGGTCAGCGGGCCTGCCAGATCAGCCGCCGCATTGATTAGCGCCACGATGGAATCGAGCACCGGCAAGTCGATCGACAGCAATGTACGCACCTGAGCGGTTTTCACATAGATCCGGTTGGGCCCCAACGGCGCGAGCGCGGCGCTTTTCGGATTGCCGATGGCCGAGAGCTGTGGCGGCTCCAGTATCTGCACCCGAGCGGTGATTTGCGCCAGCCCCGCGAGGTTGATCGGCAGGGTCGCCACCAGGCCGTTTTTCTTGTTGGCCAGTTGCACGACCGCTTCAATCAGGTCGAACACTTTCAGGTTGGTCCCCAGCGCCGTCACGGTGCTGCCCGCCTCGACGTGCAGCACGTTGCCGAGTACGACGGTGGTTGCACCTGCCGCTACCTTCAGCGCTTGAAGACTCGCAATGGTGGCGGTCGCGCCGAGTGTGCCGCCGGGGTCCAGTACATTGACGGCGGTCTGAATCAGCTGGCTGACGGCAATCGTATTGCCCAATACCTGGTTATACCCGGCAGCGCTGAGGTTAAGGTCGACCTTCAATCGATCGAGGTAACCGAGCAGGCTGATGTTGGTGTTCACCAATCCGTTCCAGCCCGCCGCGTTGATGTTCAGGTTACCCCCGAGCAAACCACCGAACAGCGCGTTGAGCGTGGCCGACTTGCTGGTGTCGACGCTCAACGTCGTGCTGCGCAGGGTCAGCGAAGCCTGCGGTGGCGGTAATGCGGCGACAGCGCTGGCCGTCAGGTTGATGGTTGCCGCGCGTGGAGCGCCACCGAACAAGGCGCCGATACCGCCGGCGAGGCTCTGCTGGACCGAATGGCTGGCGATCACCCGAATGGCTTCGCTCTTGCTCGGGTCGGCGCCAAATACTCGAAGGTTATTGGCATCCAGGGTCAAGGCGCCGCAAGCGACCAGCAGATTGTGATTGGGGTCAGGAAGGGTGAAGCCGTTACGGTTTGCGCTGGCGGTGGCATAGACGGTGGCGGTGTTGCCAGCGGAGCAATCACCCCCTCGGGTGGAAGCTTCAAGTGCGGCCATGTCCGCTACGCGCTGCAGGTCACGTTTTTTCAGGTACAAACGACCGCTGTCGACCACGACCAGCAAGAACATCAGGGCCATGCCCAATGTCAGCGCCGCCATCAAACCGATCGCCCCCCGTTGCCGGGACGGGCTGCGAAACTGCAAACGGGGAGACATCGCGCACTCCTTTGCCGGTGCACAGCCGAGGGTTACCTCCATGGGTGAACAGCAGTGTAGTTGGCGCTTTTCCGGGCTGCTCGCAGATCGCAAGCAAAAGATCGCAGCCTTCGGCAGCTCCTACAATTGGATTGATGTACCCCTGTAGGAGCTGCCGAAGGCTGCGATCTTTTGATCTTCCAGCTGTTTATTTGGGTGGGTAGTTGGCGAGAATTCGCCCGACCGTTTCGCGTATCGCCGTGCTGCGATCCGACGGGTTCGGTGTGCGGCTGAGTATCTGCTCGTCACTGCCGCGCCACACCAGTTTTCCGTCCTTGCCGTCGAGCAGGTCGATCTGGATGATTGCCACTTTGTAGCTGACGTTACGGGTTTCGTTGTACATCGGCCCACCCCAGTAGCCGTTCCATGGATTACCCCAAGCGCCGCCGTAGTTGGTGGTTACTTGTTGCTGGCGCTGCTCGACGATCAGATAGGTCTGCACGCTCAAATCGCCCTTTTGGCCACCCGCAGCCGGACGCAGGCCTCGCTGATCCAGCTGATCGGTCACCGATTGGCGGATGCGTTGCTCAGTCAGGTCACTCTTGATCCGTGGGTCATCGGGGCGATATTGCAGGGCGGGTTCTTTCCAGCTCCAGCTGCGATAGGTGGCGAAGTCGCGGCTGGCATCGAAGTCATGATTGACCTGGCTGCCGGCGCAGGCAGTGAGCAGCACGGCCACAGCCAGTAAAGCGAGACGGCGGAACATGATATTTCTCCGGTTGAAGACATGAACCTGCGCAATGCTTCTTAACGACAGAAGCTAACTAGGAGGATACGCCGACATCGCCTTTTCTACAGCCTCCCGTATGGCATCGGCACGCTCGCTCTGGCTGTCGCGATTGCTGGTTTCGGCGCTGGCACTCCACACCGGTTGACCGCTCTGGGCGTCAAACAAATCAACCCGCACCACCACGACCTGTTCCTGATAAGTCCGAACGATCGGCACGGTGTTGTACATGCCATAACCGCTGCCGTAGCGGTTGTAACCGCCATAACCGCCGCCGTAGTAACCATAGTCGTCCCGAACCTGACGCAGGCGGGTTTCCAGGTGCAGGTCGGCGCTGACAAACAGGTCGGCCGGGCGATTATCGTGCAGCGGGCGCAAGCCACGTTGATCAAGGGCATTGCTGACGGCTTCGGCGACCTGCGCCGAATCCGCCCAGGCGCTGCCCGGCGGCAGCTGCCCGTTGAGCCAGGCCCAGCTGCGATAGCGCCCGTAGTCGCGCGGCGGGGCCGGGTAGGCGCTGTGGTCAAAGGTGTTGGCCGCCTGAGGCGGCGCGGGTGGCAAGGGGTTGGATGACGCCACATAAGGGTTGCTGCCCTGGCACGCCGCCAACCCGAGACAGATCACCAATAACCCTGAACGACTGTTCATTTCGCGCTCCGATCAGACCGGCCGACAGATCCAGTGCAAGTAGCGCCCAAGCCCGGCAAAGCTTGGGTGACGACGGTGGGCCAGCTCCATTTCCAGCAAATCCACCAGTTCGGCGCGGGCCTGGAATTCCACTGGCATGTAATCGTGAAAAACCCGCACCCCGCTCTGGGTTTCGACCTGCCACATGCCCTCAAGTTGCGCCGCCAGTTCCCGTGGATCAAGGGGCTGCTGCGGGGTCAGGCTCTGTTTCTCGCCGGCCATGTCGTTCTTGCGCATCTTGCGAAAATGGCCTTTGAGCAGGTTGCGATAGATCAACGCATCGCGGTTGTAGAAGGCCAGGGACAACCAGCCATCTGGTTTGGTCAATTGATGCAGCACCGGCAGGATCGCATGCGGTTCGGCCAGCCATTCCAGCACGGCGTGGCACAGCACCAGGTCGTAGGGTTCGGTGAGTTGGCCGAGCAGATCCTGCCACGGCGCCTGAATGAACGTCGCTGTTTGCCCGGCGTCGGCAAAGCGCTGACGGGCGCCTTCGAGCATCGGCTCGGCGGGCTCGGCCAGCGTGACGTCATGGCCGCGCTGGGCCAGCCACAACGACATGTGGCCCAGACCCGCGCCGATGTCCAGTACGCGCAACGGTCGGTCCGGCAGGGTTTCGGCCAGGTCGGCCTGAAGCACCGCCAGACGGATCGCGCCTTTGGCACCGCCGTAGATTTTTTCGGCGAAGCGGGTCGCCAGTTGATCGAAATGACGGTCGCTCATCAGCTGAACCTCCGTTCGCTGTCCGCGAGTTTGCTGCGCACCACTTCATTCATGTCCAACCCCAACTCGCTGCACAGCAGCAGTAGATAGAGCACGATGTCACCGATTTCCTGCCCGGCATGGGCCAGTGTGTCCGCCGGCAACTGGCGCGACTGGTCTTCGCTCAGCCACTGGAAAATCTCCACCAGCTCGGACATTTCCACGCTCGCGGCCATGGCCAGGTTTTTCGGGCTGTGAAATTGCCGCCAGTCATTGCGGTCACGGATGGCGTGCAGGCGTTCGGTCAGTTCAACAAGGTTCATCGGGCTCTCCTGAAGGCGTATAGCTTCGGGGGGATAAGGAATGAAGGCAAGCGGCAAGCGCTGCAAAACCACTATGATTGGAGGGAACTCGGCACCCTGCTCGATAGCCCAAGGCTCAAGTCCGGCAACCACGCCACCACTTTCATCAAGGACGCTCACGACATGCAGGTAGAAAGTTTTTTCGAATGGCTCGGCCAGGTACTCGGTTCGGTTATCCGTTTCATCGTTGACGGCCTCAGTGGCTTGTTCAATCTGCTGAGCCACGCCGGCAGCAACTTTGTCGAAGGGCTGTCCCGTGCGCTGGGCATGGACGCGTCGATCATCAGCATCGTTGCGCTGATTTTGGGGTTGATGCTGTTGTGGTCGGCGATTCGGGCGTTCATGAATGCGTCGATCATCATGGGGATTATCTGGTTGCTGCTGGGGTTGTGGTTGTTGAGCTGGATAATCCACTAACACCACGGCCCCCTGTGGGAGCGAGCCTTCTCGCGAAAGCGGTTTGTCAGTCACATCATTGTCGGATGTGCTGCCGTCTTCGCGAGCAGGCTCGCTCCCACATGGGTTCTCTGATCGACATCTACCGCTACAATGCCCGCTCCCCCAAGGAGCCTGCATGTCCAACCTGATCGCCGACTGGCGCGACCGCCCTACCCATCGTCGAGTCTGGGCGCTCGCTGCGCCGATGATTCTCTCGAACATTTCCGTCCCGCTGGTGGCGCTGGTCGACAGTACCGTCATCGGCCACTTGCCCCATGCCCATCAGTTGGGCGCCGTCGCGGTCGGGGCCAGCCTGTATACCTTTCTCGCCTGGGCCATGGGTTTTCTGCGCATGGGCACCACCGGGTTCGCCGCACAGGCCGCCGGGCGTGGGGACGGCGCGGCATTGCGGCAGATCTTGCTGCAGGGTCTGTTGCTGGCCATGGGCCTGGCCATTGTCCTGGGAGCACTGGGTGTGCCGTTGAGTGGGGTCGCGCTGCACTTCATGCAGCCGTCGGCGGAGCTGGATCAACTGACCCGCGAATTTTTCCACACGCGCCTGTTCGGTCTGCCGGCGGCGCTGGCCAGTTATGCGCTGGTCGGCTGGTTCCTCGGCACTCAGAACGCCCGGGCGCCGTTGGCCATTCTGCTGAGCACCAACCTGGTGAATATCGCGCTGAACCTGTGGTTCGTTCTCGGGCTGGAGTGGGGTGTGGTCGGTGCCGCCCGAGCATCGGTGATCGCCGAGTGGACCGGCGCGCTGATCGGCCTGCTGATGACCCGCAACGCCCTGCGCGCCTATCCCGGCCACATCGCCTGGGCAGCGCTGGCGCTGTGGCAGAGTTGGCGACCGCTATTGGCGGTCAACCGCGACATTTTCATCCGCAGCCTGGCGCTGCAATCGGTGTTTTTCCTGATCACCGTGCAAGGCGCGCGACTGGGTGATGCCACCGTCGCCGCCAACGCGCTGCTGCTCAATGGTTTGCTGCTGACCGCCCATGCGCTGGACGGCCTGGCCCACGCCGTGGAAGCCCTTTGCGGGCATGCCATCGGCGCTCGCGATCGAGAGGCCCTGCGCCGCTCATTGGTGGTGGCCTGCGGTTGGTCGTTGCTGGCGAGTCTGGGCTTTGCCGTGCTGTTCCTGTTCGCCGGGCATCTGTTTATCGAGATGCAGACCAACATTCAGAGCGTGCGCGACACGGCGTTCATCTACCTGCCCTACCTCGCCGCGCTGCCGCTGATCGCGGTCTGGAGCTACCTGCTCGACGGGTTGTTTATCGGCGCCACCCGTGCCCGGGAAATGCGCAACGGCATGCTGCTGACGGTGGTTTTGTTGCTGCCGTTCGCCTGGGCGCTGCAAGGTTTTGGCAACCATGGACTGTGGATAACCTTTCTATTGTTCATGTTGCTGCGCAGCCTGACCCTCGGCGCGTTTGCCTGGTACCTGCACAAAAGCGACGGCTGGTTCGCAGGCAAAGCTCACTGAGTCGGCGTGGCTTTGACGAAGGCCGTGACCACATCCAGCACCGGAGCCAAACCGCGCAGGGGCCGGGACAGCGTCGCCACCAGCGTGGCGTGGCCGGTGCGCGAGAAATACAGGTCCTGCACCGGCACGCCCGCCTCGCGCAGTTTGCGCGCCAGACCACCGGTGTTGCGGGCCGGGTTGACCAGCTCATCGTCGCTCGCCGCGATCAACAAGGCCGGTGGCGCGCCGCGACTGACATGATTGATCGGCTGCGACCGGGGTGGTGAGTCCGGCCAGAAAAACACCGGGCGCACCTGCGGATTCTTGACCGGCAGAAAATCATAAGGCCCGGCCAGACCGATCCAGCCGCTGAGGTTGTGCGGCGACAGGCCCACCGCCCCCAGTAACCCGGGATCCAGCGCCAGCATCGCGACGTTGTAGGCCCCGGAACTGTGGCCCATCAGGTACAACCGTTGCGGGTTCCCGCCATACTGCCGAATGTGTTCATGGGTCCAGGCCACAGCCCGGGCGCCATCTTCAAGGAACAGCGGGTAACGCACCTGTGGATACAACCGATAGTCCGCCAGCACCGCAATAATTCCCCGGGACGCCAGGGCCTCGCCGACAAAAGCGTAATCGCTGCGTAAACCGCTGTTCCAGCTACCGCCGTAGAAAAACACCACCACCGGGGCGTTTTTCATGGGAGGGCGCGGCACATACACATCGAGCTTTTGCCGCGGATCAGCGCCATAGGCAATGCCCTCGGTCTTGTCGCAGGTTGCGTCGGGGGTCAGCGCATTGAGCAACTTCAGCGGCGAGCACGCCGTCATCACAGCCAGCATTACGCCGCCGATTATCAGGCTGAACAACCGCCGTGTGGTGCTCGCCATCGATGTTGAACCTCGTGTTCAGGGCTGATCGTTCTGCCACCGGTTGCGCAGGCTATCGAGACGCTCCTGCTGGGTGAGTCCCGGCAATGCGTGCCCAGTCAAAGCGCCGGGGTACTGCAAGCGTAGCCATAACCAGTCATCGAGTACCGGGCGCTCGGTAAAATCCAGCGCCAGCCCTTCCTGCACGTGGGACCACAGCGTGTTGTAGTCAGTCCCGGTGGACCGACTCCAGTGCCAGGCATGTTGCTCCAGCAGGCAGGTTTGCAGTTTTTCCTGCTGACGAGGACTGAGGTTTTCTTCAACCGCCAAAGGGCTGACGGCAAGCCCCGGATTGACCAACTGCTGCCAGCCCTGACTGCCGATCGCATGGTCGGCCCACGTCCCGCCGAACCAGCGCAAATGGCTGATAGGACCCAGCCAGCGACTCAGCTCCTGCGCATCGCAGGCATCGAACAAGTAACTGGCCGTTTGCGGGTTGTAGTAACTCAACAAGGCTCGATGATGCAGGCCGAACGTGACCGTGAGCATGCGGCGCAAATGCTCCAGCAACTGCGACGACGACACCTCGCTGGCCATCAGCAAGCCACGCCAGAGGGGCACTTCGCTGTGGCACAACCCGGCCAGCGCTGGGCATGTCCGAAGGTCGATCAGGGCCGGGCCGTGTTCACGCAACGCATGCCACTCAGTGCCTTCGAACAACCAGAACCACCGGGCATGCGCAAATTGCTGTTGCAGCATCGCCCCCGCCTGTGGCGCACCCGGCACATCCAGCAATAGCCATTGCGGGGTCGCGACGATCATGCCGAACCGCTCTGGCCAAACCGCTTCGCCGCCCGGCAGGTGCAGAGGGCCTGCGTGCAATGGTTGAAACTGCCGCCACCGGGCAGCAGACATAACAACATCAATGGCTCGCTCGATCGCAGAAGCTCCAGCAAGCCCTCGACATCATCTGTCGCGGATGTGCGCGGCGGGCCGACCTCCTCAGCCTCTTCAACGGACGAAGGAACGTGAAGAAACCCGGTAATCAGCGGCTGATCCGGATCCCCCTCGATAAAGCTCACCACCACCTCGGCCCCCTCACTCAACTGCGTGACTGCCGCGTCGCCCAGTTCAGCGGCCACCGGCAGCCAACTGTGGCTGGGCACCGCGCCCTCGCCCTGATAGAGCCAGTCAAATTGCACGGCAACCGGTCTGGACGGATCGGGGCATGACTCATCAATGTTGACCACCCAGGCCCGTTGCAGGCTGTGCATCCTGGGTTTCACTGCGCAATGAGGCGCTACAAAAGGCACCTGCCAGTGAATCGCGCGGATCTGGTTGCTGTAGGACGCCGTTAAATCCTGGCTGCCCTGATGCTCGATATGGGTCAGCAGCCAGAGATGATTCCAGTCAGCGATCGGATGACCGGACAGCGGCATCAACTGACCGCTGCGCAGCGCCGTCAGGTCCGTGCGACCTTCGGCAATCTGCGCGGTTCGTTGCCCCTCTCGGGCTGCATCAGCGCAACCCTGAACCTTGAACTGACGCACCGCCGACTGCTCGCTCTCGACCTGGAAGGCCGCGCTCTCACCGAAACGAAAGTGCCCCTGACCATCACCGAAAACCACGCAATGCCCGAGCGCGCAGTGTTCGAAATGGAAATGAAGCCGTTCCTGGGCACACAGTCGCTGGATAAATTGCAGATCCGATTCCTGATACTGCGTACAGAAATCACGGGGCGGGTATTCGCGACCCAACTCAAAGCGCCGATTCTTGCCGACAATACCGTGCTCCTTGAGCACCTGACTGAGGATTTGCGGCACCGAGCGCGCGCTGAAAATTCGCTGACTAAAGCGCAGGGAAAGGCACGCCAGCTTCGGCCCCAGACGTACGCGGCAGAGCCTGACAGCCAAGTCATGGTCACGTTGGACGAGTTCATGCAATTGTCCGTGAAAGCCATTTCCCGCAGGCCCGACATGCAAAAAGGCCGAACGGTACAGCAGGCTTGCAAGGTCGAGTGTCGGGTCATCGATCAGCAGATCCACGTCGAACACAAAAGGCTCGCTGATGGCTTCTCTACCGGTAAACGCCAAGACCTCAAAGGGGTCGGGCAGACCCTCTACATCCAGACGAAATGACGGCTCGTTGACTGGATCGAACATCGGCGATTCTCTACAGGAGGGGCGGTCGGGGATTCTCTCCGAGAGAGTTGGCCGAGTAGAGTGCCGAAGTACAACTTAGGAAATGACCTACGCGAAAAGAAGACCACATCACTTGGATGACCAAGAATGTAAGTCATTTCGCTTGAAATCAGAGAGGCATCCCACCAAGCCATCTGAAATTTCCGCAGCGTGCGGAACATTTTCAGACAACCTGATGAGAGCGGTGCCTTACCTCAAGAAGACAGGTAAGAGGAACGGGTCAGACCCAGACGCAGCGCGTCGAGGAACTGGGTACGCTCGGCGGCGGTGATGCGGGCACTGGCGCATTTGTCGCGGTAGTGGGTCATCAACTCTTCCGGCGACAAGTGCACGTAACGCAGCATGTCTTCGATAGTGTCGTGGGTTTCGATACCCGCGTGGTACACACTGCCGTCAGCGTTCTGGTAGATGTTCACCGAGTCGGTGTCACCGAACAGGTTGTGCATGTCGCCGAGAATTTCCTGGTAGGCGCCGACCAGGAAGATACCCAGCAAGTAGTCTTCACCGTCGTTCAAACCGTGAACCGGCAGGCTGGTTTCAATGCTCTGCTCGTCGACGTATTGCTTGATCTTGCCGTCGGAATCGCAGGTCAGATCTTGCAGCACGGCACGGCGCAGCGGCTCTTCGTCGAGACGGTGCAGCGGCAGGATCGGCAACACCTGGCCGATGGCCCAAGTGTCCGGCAGGCTCTGGAATACCGAGAAATTGCAGATGTACTTGTCGGCCAGTTTGTCGTTGAGTTCGTCGAGCACCTGACGGTGCGAACGCTGACGAGCCTTCAACGAGTTGTGCAGGCGACGGCACACGGCGAAGTAGCATTGCTCGGCCAGGGCTTTCTCGGCCAGGGTCAACTTGCCATCGGCGTACTGGGTCGCGATGTCGCTCATGTAGTGAGTGGCGCGCCAGTAGGTTTCGGTGACCATCTCGATGTCGGTCGGGCCCAGCAGGTCAACCAGCCACTGCACGGTTTCCGGCAGTTCTTCCTTGTTGTCGATCTGCGGCACGTCGTCGTTGTGTTTCTCGACGTCGGTCACTTGCACCACCAGCATGGCGTGGTGAGCGGTCAGGGAGCGGCCGCTTTCGGAGAAGATGTTCGGGTGCGGCAGGTTCTGCGCGTCGCAGAATTCCTTGAGCATCCCGACCACAACACCGGCGTAATCGTCCATGTCGTAGTTGATCGAGCTGGCGTTACGCGAGTGCGTACCGTCGTAGTCCACGCCCAAACCGCCGCCGACGTCGATGTGGTCCACCGGCAGGCCGAGGTTGCGCAGTTCGCCGTAGTAACGAATCGCTTCCTTGAAGCCGTGCTGGTAGTCCGCCAGGTTGGCGATCTGCGAGCCCATGTGGAAGTGCAACAGGCGAATGCCCTGATCCAGGCCAGCCGCGCGGAAACGCTCGACCACCGACAGCAGTTGCGCCGCCGACAGACCGAACTTGGATTTCTCGCCACCGGTGTCGGCCCACTTGCTCGACGCCAGGGACGACAGGCGCACGCGCAGGCCAACCTGAGGTTTGACCTTGAGCGAGGCGGCTTCTTCGATCACCAACCCGACTTCGGATTCTTTCTCGATCACGATGAACACGTTGTGGCCGAGCTTCTGGCCCATCAGCGCCAGACGAATGAACTCGCGATCCTTGTAGCCGTTGCAGACGATGGTGCCGCCCTTCGGCGCCAGGGCCAGCACGGCCAGCAGCTCAGGCTTGGAGCCGGCTTCAAGACCAATGGACACGTCTTGGGTGGCAATGATGTTCTCGATCACCGCTTCTTGCTGGTTAACCTTGATCGGGTACAGCGCGGTGTACTTGCTCTGGTATTCCAGACGCTCGATGTTGGCGTCGAACGCGCCGGTCAGCTGACGCACGCGATCTTGCAGAATGTCAGGGAAACGCACCAGCAACGGCAAGGACAGGCCGCTTTTACGCAGCTGGTCGACTTGCTCGAACAGGTCGATAGGCGAACTGGTCGGACCGTTCGGACGAACTTCGACGCGACCGGCGTCATTGATCGCGAAGTACCCGGCCCCCCAATGGCGAATCCCGTAAACACTGCGGCTGTCCGCAACTGTCCATTGGCTGCCATCGTCTTTGCGTGTGCGTCGTACGGACATTGAAGTCCCCTATAAAGAAGTCATAGAGCGTCGCCTGGGTTCAGGCCGGCGCAGTCTAAAGAATGAAAATGACGGTTCGTCAACGAGGGGATAGACCTCGCTGACCGCAGTGAGTTTAGAAACCGGTCAGAACAGGCTCTGTGAAAACCATGTAGACGACGCCAGACCTGAATCGGATCAGGGCTGGATCAAGCCGAGGGTGGTTTTCACAGAGACTGCTAGCCGCCGGACTTCTTCGCTTTGAAACCGTGTTTGATCAGCTCGGCCAAGAGTAGCTCGACATGATCGCCCTGGATTTCAATGATTCCGTCTTTCAACGCACCACCGGTCCCGCAACGTTTCTTCAACGTGGTCGCCAGGTCCTTGAGCGCGTCTTCGGCCAACGGCACGCCGGTGATGGTGGTCACCGTCTTGCCGCCACGGCCCTTGCTTTCGCGACGCACGCGAGCGATGCCGTCGCCGGCCGGGATAACGGTCTGTTTGCAGATGCAGGCATCCACCGGTTGACTGCAATCCGGGCAATGACGACCTGCGTCGGTGGAAAATACCAGGCCACCAAGGGCGGCGAAGGATGCGGCTTTTTTGGCCACCGGCAATCCTCTTGGGAGGACAAAGACTGGTCGCAGCACTTGGGCAAGGCTATCGACCGCGAAGCCCCACTCAGGCAGGGGCAGCGCTACTGAAACGGTACAACCCGTGTAGGAGCTGACGAGTGCAACGAGGCTGCGATCTTTTGATTTTGACTCAAAAGCAAAGTCAAAAGATCGCAGCCTGCGGCAGCTCCTACAAAAAGCAATGCCGGTTCAGCTTGAAAAGGTCGCGCAGTGTAACGGCAAAAAGCCGACTTGCTAAGAGCCAATCGGCGCCAATTTATGCCTCTTTTGCGACGTCCGACCCACGGGCCCGAAGATACCGCTTCAATGCGGCCAGAGAGTCCGGGCAATAAGGCTTTTGCTGGATTTCCAGCAGGACCTGATCGACGGGGATAAAGCGCGCTTCAAGGACTTCTTCGGGTTGCAGGATCAACGGACCGTCCCACACCGCCGAAAACGCCGAACACCAGAGCCGATTGCCGGTGTCTTCGAAGAAAAAATGATCATGGGCGGTCAGTTCCACGCCGCTCACACCCAGCTCTTCCTCCAGTTCGCGGGCCGCCGATTCGGCGTAGGTTTCGGTCGCGAGCACCATGCCCCCCGCCGCCACGTCCCAGAAACCTGGATAAATGGCTTTGCTCAGCGTGCGTCGATGCACGCAGAGTTCACCGGCGGAATTGAACAGCATGATGTAAGTGCCGCGCCCGATCAGCCCGCGTTCACGCAGGTCGGAGCGGACCAGGGCGCCGAGCAGGTTGTCCTGCTCGTCAACCCAGGCGATCTGTTCGGCATCCGAGGCCGCGCGGTGCGCGACCTCTCTGGCGCTATCGACCATGACTTAGCCCTGATTGAGCAATTGACGCAAATCGATCACTGCGGCGTTGGCCCGGGAGATGTAGTTGGCCATGACCAGCGAGTGGTTGGCCAGCACCCCGAAGCCGCTGCCATTAAGGATCATAGGACTCCAGACCGGTTCCTGCGAGGCTTCCAGTTCACGAATGATCTGACGCACGCTGACCGTGGCGTTCTTCTTGGCCAGCACATCGGCGAAGTCGACTTCGATGGCGCGCAGCAGATGGGACAAGGCCCACGCCTGACCGCGCGCTTCGTAGAACACGTTGTCGATCTGCATCCACGGGGTCTCGACGATTTCTTCGTCAACCTGCGGCACCTGACCCGGTGCGACGACTTCGGTTTTCAGCGCGGTGTTGAGTTTGACCCGGCCAACGCTGGCCGACAGCCGTTGCGACAGCGAACCCAAACGGGTGCCGACGTCGCCCAGCCAGTTGTTCAGGTTGTCGGCGCGGGCATAGAACAGCGCGCTTTTCTGACTCGGGTCGGACAGGCGCGCCTGATAACGGCTCAGGGAGTTGATGCCTTCCTGGTATTCGGACTCACTGGAGGGCAGTACCCAGCTCTTGTTGTCGAAGTTGAAGCGCGGCTCGGCCTTGGCCAGGTCAGCGTCTTCGGTGGACTGCGACTGGGAACGAGCGAAGTCTTTACGCAGTGCACGACTCAGGTCGCGGACCTGGACCAGCACGCCATATTCCCAGCTCGGCGTGTTATCCATCCACAGGCCCGGCGGGAAACGGTCGTTGGAGATATAGCCACCCGGTTTGGTCAGCAAAGTACCGGCGACGGTCTTGAGGGTTTCGACCGTGGTGTAGCCGATGACCATTTGCTTGCCTTCTTTCTCGGCGGCCATCTGGGCGTTCTGCTGAACCGGGAACAGCGCAGGTTCCTGGCTCCAGTACCAGCCCAGCGCAATAGCCACCAACAAGTAAATGGCAATCAGAGTGGCCAACGCCCGGCTGAACAACAGGCCACCCAAGTAACTACGGGTGGCCGATTTCGGTTCAGCGGCACGTTCAGGCGCGCTGCCCGCGCGGTTCTTCCAGTCCAGCATGGCGATATCCTTTCAATCACTTGAGTTCATCGGTTCGACCACAACCCTATCTCATCGTGCCTCGTTTGCCGCGCATTAAATCCTGCGCAAACACTACCCGCACAATGACCATGATCGACGGCCACTATAAATGAAGCACAGCTTTGATCCTATGCGACCAGTCGGTCAGAAACTGAATCAGGTCGCTTTGCAGTTAATTGACGTACGACACTCATGCGATGGAAAAGAGGTGCTAGCATAGAGCCACCAGTCGATCTCAGCATGCACCCTAACTAGTAGTCAGGATATGACCGAGCCAGAAGACCCCAGCCGTGAGCGCCTCAAGCACCACTTTGCCCAGCGGGTAATTCATCAGGCACGTCAAATTCTTGAGATATGGCAGCGCCTGCAACGCAGCGAGTGGTCCACCACCGACTTATCGGAACTGAGCGAGGCCAATCTGCGCCTGCTGCGTTTCGCCGAGCGCTTCGAACAACCTGAACACACCCAACTGGCACGCCACATCGGTCAGTCGCTGGAGGCTGTCGACGCCAATCGCGGACGCCTGAGCAGCGGACTGATCACTGACCTCAATCGTTTGATGCAGCGCCTGTCACGCACCGGTTTGCGTCATGGCGATCAGTTGGACCAGACCTTTCTGCCGCCGCTGCGCAAGCCGATTTACGTGATGCTGCAGGATTACGACCGCGCCGAGCGTCTGGCCAAGCAGCTGGAATTTTTTGGGCTCAGCGCTCAAGCCCTCGACAGCGTTGCGGCGTTCCGCTCTTCGATGGTCGAGCGCTTGCCTGCGGCAATCGTCATGGACGTGGATTTCAGTGGCGCCGGCATCGGCCTGAAACTGGCTGCCGAAGCCCAGGAAGGCCTCGATCATCAATTGCCGCTGTTGTTCTTCAGCCTGCACGAAACCGACACCCCGACCCGTCTCGCCGCCGTGCGTGCCGGTGGCCAGGAATTCCTGACCGGCACCCTCGAAGCCTCGAGCCTGCTGGAGAAAATCGAAGTCCTGACCTGCGTCGCCCAGTACGAACCTTATAAAGTGCTGATCATCGACGATTCCCGCGCCCAGGCCTTGCACACCGAGCGCCTGCTCAATAGCGCCGGGATCGTCACGCGGACCTTGATCGAACCGATCCAGGCCATGGCCGAGCTCGCGGATTTCCAGCCAGACCTGATCATCCTCGACATGTACATGCCGGCCTGCACCGGTACTGAACTGGCCAAAGTGATCCGCCACAACGACCGTTACGTCAGCGTGCCGATCATTTACCTGTCGGCCGAAGACGATCTGGACAAGCAGCTCGACGCCATGAGCGAGGGCGGCGACGACTTCCTGACCAAACCGATCAAGCCCCGGCACCTGATCACCACCGTGCGCAACCGCGCGGCGCGGGCACGCAATCTGAAAGCGCGGATGGTCCGCGACAGCCTCACCGGGCTGTACAACCACACGCACATTCTGCAACTGCTCGAAGACTGCAGCTTCCGCGCCCGTCGCGAGAACAAGCCGCTGAGTTTTGCGATGCTCGACATCGACCACTTCAAACGGGTCAACGACAGCCACGGCCACCCTATGGGCGATCGAGTAATCAAGAGCCTGGCGCTGTTCCTCAAGCAACGCTTGCGCAAGACCGATTTCATCGGCCGTTACGGTGGTGAAGAGTTCGCGATTGTCATGCCGGACACCGATCTCGAATCGGCCCACAAAGTGCTCGACGAAATCCGTCGACGCTTTGCCGAGATTCACTACCCGGCTCAACCGCAGGACCTCTGGTGCACGTTCAGCGCCGGCGTGGTGGAACTGTGCGAGCACTCCGACAGCCTGATGATGGCCAGCCAGGCAGACGAAGCGCTGTACCGCGCGAAGGACGCCGGACGCAACCGCGTGCAGGCCGCGCGGACGTCAAAGCAAAGTGCCACTTTTTCATCGGAATCGACCAACTCGGTCATAACCCTGTAACACAAACGCAATAAATTCAGGCGCTTACCATTCTGCCGCTGGTAGACCCGCGATGCGCCTGAAGCTGCTAACCAATCTCAATACTCTCCTTTTAGTCGCCGTGTGCGTGGCCCTTGGCGCCACACTGTGGTGGTCGCAAAAGGCCCTGGAACGCCCCTATCTATTGATGGAGCGTTACTTGGGCTTGTCCCAGCAATTTCAAAATGAAGTCGCGCGCAACATCGACGACTACCTCGCCAGCGGCGATGCCCTGCGCCTGAGCAGTGCCAGTCAGGCTATCGACGGCCTGCAAAAGGAGCTCGGTGAGTTGCCGCCGGCATTAGCCGACACCTTGCGCCCGAGCCTGTCGAACCTCGAAGAGTTCAGCAAAACTGACCTGCTGGCCGCCGGCAAACTGGCCGGTGATCCGCAAGCGCTGCTGCTGCAGGCCGAACGCGAACTCGGCGCCAGCCTCGATCAGCTCAGCCAGTACGCCAGCGCTAACGCGGCGTATCTGACGCCGTTGCTCGCCGCCTCCCAGCACTTGGGCAAGTTGTCTCTGGCCCGGGACAAACTGGTCAGCAGCGGCCGCAGCGAATTGGCCGCCGATGTCGAGCGTGAAGTCACCAACATCCGCACTCAGGCTGAGTTGCTGGGCGCCTTGCCGCTGCTCGGTGTAGCCAGCAGCAGCGAATCCGGCACCGATGATTTCGCCGCGATGATGGGCTTGGAGAACACCGAAAAAGCTGTTGCCGAAGATGCGGGCGTCGGCCTCAAGCGCGAACTCAACGGCCTGCTGACGCGCTACCCCGCCGAACTCTCCCGTACTCGTGACCAGATCCAGAAACGCACCGACCTCAGCGCCGCCACTCACCTGAAAATCGCCGCCGTGCAGCAGGCCATCGCCGGACTGGAGCCGGTGGTTCGCGCCCAGCACGGGCAGATCCAGGGCGAAGTGCGGCTGATGCAAGGCGTGATGATTGGCCTGATTCTGCTGATTGCTTTGCTCATCGACACCTTGCAACGGAAACTGGCCCGGACGCTGACCAACCTCGCCCCGGCCCTTTCAACCTGGGCCGAGGGCGACTTCAGCCGGGACATTGAACTGGGCGCGACCAATCGTGAACTGCACGACATTCAAGCTTCGCTCAATCGGTTGCGCGCCTATCTGGTCGACTTGGTCGGGACCATTCGCCTCAACGCCGAGCAGGTCGCCGGCAGCAGCCGAACCTTGGCCGAGTTGAGCAATGACCTGCACAGCGGCGCCGAACATCAGGCCGGCGACACGGCGCTGATCCGTGATTCTCTCGGCGAGCTGGAAGCGACCATTCAACAGGTGGCCGGCGATGCCAGCCAGGCGGCCGACGCCAGCCGCCATGCCGGGCTGGCGGTGGAGCACGGCCAGAAAGTCATCGGTTTGAGTCTCACCGGGCTGCACGCGCTGGTCGATGAAGTGCAAGGCAACGCGCAGATGATCGAACACCTGGCCGAAGAGTCGGCAACCATTGGCGGCGTGCTGACGGTCATCCGCTCGATTGCCGACCAGACCAACCTGCTGGCCCTGAACGCCGCCATCGAAGCGGCCCGTGCCGGGGAAATGGGTCGAGGATTTGCGGTGGTGGCCGAAGAAGTTCGCTCACTGGCACAACGCACCGCTGGCGCCACGGCAGAAATCCAGACCCTGATCGCCGGCTTGCAAACCGCGGCGCGGCAATCGGTGGAAGGCATGCGCGCCCAGGTCGAACACGCCGAAGCCACTGCCAATCAGGCCCAGGCCGCCGACGGTGCGCTGGATAAAATCGTCGGCGCGATCCAGACCATTTCCGACACCGCCGTGCGCATCGCCGATGTCACCGCCCAGCAGAGTGGCGCCGTCAGCGAAATCCGCGATCACAGTGAGCGGATTCACCAATTGGGTGGGGATAACTTGCTGCGTATCGGTGAGGGACGCGTGCAGGGGGAGAATTTGTTGGTGCTGGGTGGACGGCTGCATACCGCCGTTCAGGCCTTCCGCGTCTGATAGATTGCCATCGTCGGAACGCCGCCCGGAGCAGGCTCGCTCCCACAGGAGTGCGCATTCCATTGTGGGAGCGAGCCTGCTCGCGATGGCGCCAGAACAGTCACCGGAAAACTCCCCGCCCTGCACACCCGACCGCTGTCCGCTATCATGCCCTCACTTTCGATACGCGAGATTGTCATGCGCCGTTTGCTCTGCCTGCTGTTTTTAGTGCTCGCCCTGCCGGCCACCGCCGCCGGTTTGCTGGACAGTCGGCCCAGTTCGACGTTGGGCTCGATCAACAACAGCGCCGACTTTCTGCCGGTACGCGAAGCCTTTCAGTTGAGCCTGGTCGAAAGCACACCGCAATCGATAAAGCTGCGTTTCGTCGCCACCGAAGGCTACTACCTCTACCGGCACCGCTTTCAGTTTCGCGCCGACCCGGCCGATGTTGCCTTGGGCGCCGCGCAACTGCCCAAGGGCGAACAGAAACACGATGAGTATTTTGGCGATGTCGAGGTCTACCACGGGGTTCTCGATGTAGAGCTGCCGCGCACCGATCAACGCGCCTTCACCCTGGTGGTTACGTATCAGGGTTGCGCCGACAAAGGCTTGTGCTATCCACCCGAGACCGAGCGCCTGAGTATTGATGGCAGCGCAGGCGCAACTCCGACCTGGAGCTGGCGCGAACTGGCGCTGTTCTTCCTCGCAGGCTTGGGCCTGACGTTCACACCCTGCGTGCTGCCAATGCTGCCGATTCTGTCCGGCGTGGTGTTGCGTGGTCAGGTGGGTGGCTTGCGCGGTTTCAATCTGTCCCTCGCTTATGTGCTGCCAATGGCCGCCTGCTTCGCCCTGCTCGGGGCGTTGATGGGGATGTTCGGCGCCCAGCTCAATCTTCAGGCGCGGCTGCAATCGGCGTGGGTGCTGGTACCGTTCGCGATGTTTTTTGCGCTGTTTGCCCTGGCGATGTTTGGCGTCTTCGAACTCAAGCTGCCCCACGCCATCAGCAGTCGGCTGGATCGGATCGCCGGTCGCACCGAGGGTGGTTCGTTGTGGGGTGCCGCGGTGCTGGGCGTGGTTTCCAGCCTGCTGGTGTCGCCCTGCGTCTCGGCACCGCTGGCCGGCGCGCTGCTGTACATCAGCGCCAGCGGCGATGCATTGGGCGGTGGTCTGAAATTGTTCATGCTCGGCCTTGGCATGGGCGCCCCGCTGTTGCTGGTCGCCACCGGTGGCGCCGCCTGGCTGCCGAAAAGCGGACCCTGGCTGATCTATGTGAAAAACGCGATTGGCGTTTTGTTGCTGGGGCTGGCGATCGGTTTGCTCAGTCGAGTACTGCCGGGCCAGATCACGTTGTTGCTGATCGGCTTGCTGGCCGGTGGCGTCGGGTTGTTCATGGGTGCGCTGGAGTTCGTCTACAAACCGCCGAGAAAACGCCTGGGCCAATTGCTTGGGATGTTCCTGCTGTTTTATGCGCTGGCGTGTTGGTATGGCGCGTTCAGCGGCCAGACCGACCCGCTCAATCCGATTGGCCAGCCGCGCACGGTTGCCGGCAACGAGCAACCGCAAAACTTCAGCGCCTGGCAAACCGTCAGCACTCCGGCAGACCTTGACCGCGTCCTCGCCGAAGCCAAATCATCGGGCACCCCGCTGCTGCTCGACTGGTACGCCGACTGGTGCATCAGCTGCAAAGTCATCGAACATGAGGTGCTCAACGACGTCAGGGTCGTCGAACGCCTCAAAGGCTATCGGCTGATCCGCTTCGACATCACCGCCAGCAACGCCGAGCAACGCGCCCTGCTCGACCGCTACAAATTGTTCGGCCCGCCAGCGCTGATGTTTTTCGGCAAGGACGGCGTCGAACACGCCGATGTGCGAGTGATCGGCGAGATCAACGCCACTGACTTCGCCGAACGTGTTGCGAAAGCAAATGACCGGATTTAATAACCCGGTCACATATTTCGCGCAAACATCGGCCATCGTGCTGGCTATTGCATAGAACTGGACAGTCACAAAGGCTTTGCGGCATAGTCGCCGGGTTCTGACAATTGCACACAGATAACAAGGAACAGCAGATGGCGACGCTACTGGTTCTGCACGGACCCAACCTGAACATGCTCGGCACCCGTGAACCGGGCACCTATGGCGCTACGACACTGGCGCAGATCAACCAGGACCTGGAACGCCGCGCCCGTGAAGCCGGCCACCATTTGCTGCACCTGCAAAGCAACGCCGAGTACGAATTGATCGACCGCATCCACGCTGCCCGCAGCGAAGGTGTGGACTTCATTCTGATCAACCCAGCAGCTTTTACGCACACAAGTGTCGCATTACGTGACGCGCTGCTGGCGGTGAGCATCCCATTCATCGAAGTGCATTTGTCTAACGTGCACAAACGCGAACCTTTCCGCCATCACTCTTACTTCTCCGACGTAGCGGTGGGAGTGATCTGCGGCCTTGGCGCCAGCGGTTATCGACTGGCCCTGGAGGCTGCCCTAGAGCAGCTTGAAAGACCGGCAACAGCTTGAACGACAAGCGTAACGCCCCTGACCGACCCTTGGGAGTTGATGATTCATGGATATCCGTAAAGTTAAGAAACTGATCGAACTGCTGGAAGAGTCCGGCATCGACGAGCTCGAGATCAAGGAAGGCGAAGAGTCCGTACGCATCAGCCGTCACAGCAAGACCCCGGCTCAGCAGTATTACGCACCGGCTCCAATGCATGCTCCGGCGCCTGCGCCTGTGGCTGCTGCCCCGGTTGCTGCCGCCGCACCTGCTGCTCCGGCCGCGCCAGTTCTGAACGGTAACGTTGCCCGTTCGCCTATGGTCGGTACCTTCTATCGCAAATCTTCGCCAGCCTCGCCGTCCTTCGTTGAAGTCGGCCAGACCGTGAAGAAAGGCGACACCCTGTGCATCGTCGAAGCCATGAAGATGATGAACCACATCGAAGCTGAATCCAGCGGTGTGATCGAATCTATCCTCGTCGAAGACGGCCAGCCGGTTGAGTACGACCAACCGCTGTTCACCATCGTTTGAACCGCGGAGAGACTTTGATGACTGCGAAGTTGGAAAAAGTTCTGATCGCCAACCGCGGTGAGATCGCCCTGCGGATCCTGCGTGCCTGCAAAGAGATGGGCATCAAGACTGTCGCCGTTTACTCCAAGGCCGACAAAGAGCTGATGCACCTGGGTCTGGCAGACGAATCCGTCTGCATCGGCCCGGCCTCGGCCGCGCATTCTTACCTGCACATCCCGGCAATCATCGCCGCGGCTGAAGTGACTGGCGCCACTGCCATTCACCCAGGCTACGGTTTCCTTGCGGAAAACGCTGATTTCGCTGAACAGGTCGAGAACTCCGGCTTCGCCTTCATTGGCCCGAAAGCCGACACCATTCGCCTGATGGGCGACAAGGTATCGGCCAAGCACGCCATGATCGCTGCGGGCGTTCCAACCGTTCCGGGTTCCGACGGCCCGTTGCCTGAAGACGAAGAAACCGCCCTGCGCATCGGTCGCGAAGTCGGTTACCCGGTGATCATCAAAGCCGCTGGCGGCGGTGGTGGTCGCGGCATGCGCGTTGTGCATAAAGAAGAAGACTTGATCTCCTTCGCCAAACTGACCCGCACCGAAGCAGGCGCGGCGTTCGGCAACCCGATGGTCTATCTGGAAAAATTCCTGACCAACCCACGTCACGTGGAAGTCCAGGTACTTTCCGACGGCCAGGGCCACGCCATCCATCTGGGCGACCGCGATTGCTCGCTGCAACGTCGTCACCAGAAGGTTCTCGAAGAAGCGCCGGCACCGGGCATCGACGAGAAGGCACGGGCTGAAGTCCTCGCACGCTGCGTCAAGGCGTGCATCGACATCAACTACCGTGGCGCGGGCACTTTCGAGTTCCTGTACGAGAACGGCGCGTTCTATTTCATCGAAATGAACACCCGCGTTCAGGTTGAGCACCCGGTATCCGAAATGGTCACCGGCATCGACATCGTCAAGGAGATGCTCAGCATCGCCGCTGGCAACAAGCTGTCGTACACCCAGGAAGACGTGGTCATCCGCGGTCATGCACTGGAATGCCGAATCAACGCCGAAGACCCGAAAACCTTCATGCCGAGCCCGGGCACGGTCAAGCATTTCCACGCACCAGGCGGCAACGGCGTTCGCGTCGATTCGCACCTGTACAGTGGCTATGCCGTTCCGCCGAACTACGATTCGTTGATCGGCAAGCTGATCACCTACGGCGCAACCCGTGACGAAGCCCTGGCGCGCATGCGCAATGCGCTGGACGAAATCGTTGTCGACGGGATCAAGACCAACATCCCGCTGCACCGCGATCTGGTCCGTGATGAAGGCTTCTGCAAAGGTGGAATCAACATCCACTACCTGGAACACAAGCTGGCTGGCGAAAAGCATTAAGCTGTGATCCATACCAACAAAGCCGCTTTCGAGCGGCTTTGTTGTTTCTGAAGGTTTCATCCATCCCAGCGGGGCTAATCTGGCAGGCACTGGTTTGTCCGGGCTGGCTATAATCGCCCTCTTATCAGCGCAACGCCGACGAACCAGAGCCAGCCTATGCCTGAAAAACTGCCCATCAATCTCAACGATCTCCTGCGCCAGAGGACAGTCGAGGGGGAGCGAATCGAATACAAATCAGGCTGGAATCCTGATCCGATCATTCGCACGCTCTGCGCTTTCGCCAACGACTTCGAAAACCTGGGCGGTGGTTACGTTGTGATTGGGCAGGATTGCGATGCCAATGGTCAGCCGATCTTTCCTCCACTGGGACTTTCCGATCAGGCGCTCGACAAGATCCAGCTCGAACTGCTAGCGGCTTGCCAATCAATTCAGCCTGCTTACTTTCCAGTGTTGAGTATGGAAGAGGTCGAAGGCCGCAAGTTAATCGTGCTATGGGCGCCCGGCGGGCAAAATCGCCCCTATAAAGCTCCGGCCGCAGTGACAGCCAAACACAGAAGCTTGCACTACTACATCCGTCGCTACAGCAGCACGGTGGAAGCCAAGGGGGAAACCGAACAGGAACTCTTGAGCCTTACTGCCAAGGTGCCTTTTGATGATCGCTTCAATCTGGGCGCTCGTGTCAGCGATCTGTCCAAACCTCTAATGCAAAGCTTTCTGCAAGAAGTGGGCAGTGCCCTGGCCGAGGATGCAGCGGTTCTGTCTACCGAAGCGCTAGGGCGACAAATGAACGTCGTGGGCGGCCCGACCGAGTCGCCATGGCCTAAAAATGCAGGCCTTATGTTCTTTAGCCCAGCCCCAGAGCGATTCTTCCCCGGCACACAGATTGATGTGCTGTGGTTTCCGGAGGGTACTGGCGGTGATCGCTTTGACGAAAAGATCTTCAAGAGGCCACTGGCAACCATAACCCGCGAATCGCTGGCTTATATTCAGCGCAATTACCTACATGAAACAGTGATCAAGCATGCAGACCGCGCCGAAGCTACACGGATCTGGAACTTCCCCTTCGCTGCAATTGAAGAGGCGCTGGTCAATGCCGTTTATCACCGGTCCTATGAAGAACGCGAACCGATTGAGGTCCGCATCAGCCAGGAAGAATTGGTGATTCTGAGCTTTCCGGGGCCAGACCGCTCGATTCGAATGGAGGACCTGCGAATAGGCCGCGCCGTGAGCCGCCGCTACCGTAACCGGCGAATTGGTGAGTTCCTGAAAGAACTGAATCTGACCGAAGGCCGCTCGACAGGCATCCCGAAAATCCTCAAGGTCATGGCGGTCAATGGCTCACCTGCGCCACTATTTGAAACCGACGATGATCGGATTTCGTATGTCATACGGCTTCCAGCTCACCCTCAGTCACAGAGAGCAGAAGCAACAACCATGGAAGTCAGCATGGAAGTCAGCATGGAAGTCGCTTCGGTGCTGAGGGCCGTTGAAGGCAACATGAGCAGACTGGAACTTCAGAACAGTATGGGCCTGAAAAACGCTGACCACTTCCGCAAGGCTTACATACTGCCGGCCATGGCCGCCGGGGTACTTGAAATGACGCTGCCTGAACGCCCCAACAGCCGCCTGCAACGCTATCGTCTGACGAACAAAGGCCTGCAATGGCTCACAGCCAACAATGCAGGCAATCAGCATTAATATATCCATACCAACAAAGCCGCTTTCGAGCGGCTTTGTTGTTTCTGAAGGTTTCATAATGTGCATGCGAGCAAGGCTGCTCCCACAAAAGCCCCGCGCTCGCGTAAACTTGCGCGCTTCTCGCAGCCCGCTAGGCTGCAATCAATATTTTTCAAAGGTGCCCGCCATGCCTTGGCTGCAAGTCCGTCTCGCCATCAGCCCAGAACAAGCCGAAACCTACGAAGACGCTTTCCTTGAAGTGGGCGCCGTATCGGTGACTTTCATGGACGCCGAAGATCAGCCGATCTTCGAACCGGAACTCAACACCACGCCGCTGTGGTCGCACACGCACCTGCTGGCCCTGTTCGAAGGTGGCACCGAAGCCGCCACCGTGCTGGCCCACCTTGAGTTGCTGACCGGCAGCCCGCTGCCTGAACATCACAGCGAAGTCATCGAAGACCAGGACTGGGAACGCAGCTGGATGGACGGTTTCCAGCCGATGCGTTTCGGCCAGCGCCTGTGGATCGTCCCGAGCTGGCACGCAGCTCCCGAGCCTGACGCGGTAAACCTGCTGCTGGATCCAGGCCTGGCGTTCGGCACCGGCACTCACCCGACCACCGCGCTGTGCCTGGAATGGCTCGACGGCCAGGATCTGAAAGACTGCAACGTGCTCGACTTCGGCTGCGGCTCGGGGATTCTGGCGATCGCCGCCCTGCTGCTCGGCGCGAAAGAAGCCGTCGGCACCGACATCGACGTGCAGGCGCTGGAAGCCTCGCGCGACAATGCCGGGCGCAACAACATTGCAGAAGAGCTCTTCCCCCTGTACCTGCCGCAAGATCTGCCGCAGGTTCAGGCCGACGTGCTGGTGGCCAACATTCTTGCCGGCCCACTAGTTTCCCTGGCGCCGCAATTGTCCAGTCTGGTCAAATCCGGTGGTCGTCTGGCGCTGTCGGGCATCCTCGCCGAGCAAGGTGAAGACGTCGCCAAAGCCTACGCTCAGGACTTCGATCTGGACCCGATCGCCAATCGCGATGGCTGGGTGCGTATTACTGGCCGTCGGCGCTAGAATGAACGCCTGCATAATCCGGATTACCGCATGACCGACAGCTTCGTCACTCAGTGCCCGCATTGCCAAACCAGCTTCCGCGTCAGCCATGCTCAATTGAGCGTGGCCCGCGGAGTGGTTCGTTGCGGCTCGTGCTTGCAGGTGTTCAACGCCGCCAAGCAGCTACTTGAGCAACGGTCAGGCAAGGACGCGATCACGCCTGCAGCCCCGGTCATCGTCGAACCGCCGGAGCCGCGAGCCATCAGCCAAAAGCAATGGACCGCGGCCGAGCTGGATCTGGACAGTCTGGACCTGGACGAAGAGCTCGCCCGCCTCGAACAACGGGAGATCCAGCCGACCACGGAATTCGGCAGACAGCGCGAAGACAACCTGAGCGCCAGCCGGGATACCGTCGAGCACGAAGAAGCGCCATGGCCCGACAGCCTGTTCAGCGAATCGGCTGCCGATCGTGCGCAGACCACTGAAGCCGACTTCCCAGAGCTGGAACTCGACCCGAGCAAATACTCGCGCACCGAACCTTCGCTGTCCCTGGAACCGGTGGAGCTGGAAGACGAGTCTCTGCCACCACAGCTGCGCCTGCACGACCCGCTCGACGCACCGATGCATCACGAACGCCTGTCGGCGACTGATGATATCGACGACGATCTGCCCTCGATCGAACCAGTGCGCAAAAAGCGTGAGCCGGCTGTCCGCGCCGACGCCCTGCAAGACCTGACCGATGACCCGCTGCAACTGGACTGGCAAAAGCGCCGTTCACCCTGGGGTCGTCGATTTTTCTGGCTGCTGCTGATCCTGCTCGGCGTCGCCGCGCTCGCTGGTCAGTACATCGCCTACCATTTCGATGAACTGGCGCGTCAGGACCAGTACCGTCCGTGGTTCCAGCAACTGTGCCCGCAAATCGGCTGCACCGTGCCATCCAAAGTCGACATCGCCAAAATCAAAAGCAGCAACCTGGTGGTCCGCAGTCACCCGGACTTCAACGGTGCACTGGTGGTCGACGCGATCATCTACAACCGCGCACCCTTCTCCCAGCCTTTCCCGCTGCTGGAGTTGCGTTTTGCCGACCTCAACGGCCACTTGATCGCCAGCCGTCGCTTCAAGCCCGGCGAGTACCTCAACGGCGATCTCGAAGGGATGGCGGAAATGCCTCCGCAAACGCCGATCCACATCGCACTGGATATCCTCGATCCAGGCTCCAAAGCGGTGAATTACAGCCTGAGCTTCCATTCACCCGAGTGAAACGGTTCAGTGTTACGGCTTTGACGGCATATTTCTGACTTTGACCGCTCACACCAAACCGCTGGCGATAACAGAATAACTGTTCAGATTTTGTTCAATTCAGCCTTTATCCAGTCATCGAGAGCGGGTATCATGCCAACCCTTTTTCGAACTCTCATGATCCGACCCCACAACAGGGAAGTCCTATGTCGGCGGTACGCATCGGTCCTTACACATTGCACAACGGCTTGATTCTCGCCCCGATGGCGGGGGTCACAGACCAACCCTTTCGTCAGCTGTGCAAGCGACTGGGCGCAGGACTTGTAGTCTCGGAAATGGTCACCAGCGACATGAGCTTGTGGAACACCCGCAAATCGCGGATGCGCATGATCCACGAAGGTGATCCCGAGCCCCGCTCGGTACAGATCGCCGGTGGTGATGCACAGATGCTGGCGGATGCGGCCCGGGCCAACGTTGAACTGGGCGCACAGATTATTGATATCAACATGGGCTGTCCGGCGAAAAAGGTCTGCAACAAGGCCGCCGGGTCCGCGCTGTTGAAGGATGAAGCACTGGTGACCGAGATCCTGCAGGCCGTAGTGGCTGCAGTTGATGTGCCGGTGACCCTGAAGATCCGCACCGGCTGGGACCGGGACAACAAGAACGGCCTGACCGTGGCGAAGATCGCCGAGCAGGCAGGCATTACGGCGCTGGCAGTCCATGGCCGCACCCGTGCCGATCTGTACACCGGCGAAGCCGAGTACGACACCATTGCCGCGATCAAGCAGGCCGTGTCGATTCCGGTCTTTGCCAATGGCGATATCGATTCGCCAGAGAAGGCCCGGTACGTGCTCGATGCGACCGGTGCCGATGGCCTGCTGGTAGGCCGGGCCGCCCAGGGGCGGCCATGGATTTTTCGTGAGATCGATCATTTTCTGCGTACCGGCGAGAAACTCCCGGCACTGGAACTGATCGAGGTGGAACGCATTCTGCTAGAGCATCTGGCTGCGCTGCACGTCTTCTATGGAGACGTCATGGGCGTACGCATTGCTCGAAAGCATGTGGGCTGGTATCTCGCAACCTTGCCGGGCGCCAGGGAGTTTCGCGCCCACTTCAATCGTTTGGAAGATACGGAAGCACAATGCGCCAACGTTCAGGGCTTCTTCGCCGAACGTTACAAGAGCCTGACAGGGGACGGAGAAGGGGTGGCCGCATGACGATGATGACCGAGACTTTAGTGAGTGGAACAACACCCGTGAGCGACAACGTGAATTTGAAACAGCACCTCAATACGCCGAGCGAAGAAGGTCAGACCCTTCGCGGGAGTGTCGAGAAGGCGCTGCACAATTATTTCGCCCACCTTGAGGGCGCTGCCGTCACGGATGTGTACAACCTGGTGCTCTCCGAAGTCGAGGCGCCCCTGCTCGAGTGCGTGATGAACTACGTCAAGGGCAACCAGACCAAGGCCAGCGAGCTGCTCGGACTGAACCGAGGCACGCTGCGCAAGAAACTCAAGCAGTACGATTTGCTGTAAGCATTCAATCAAACCAGAAAGGCGCCCGCGTAAAAACGGTCGCCTTTTTTGCTGACTCCTTTGCTTTTGATGGAAATTGAAATGACCGACCAGACTACCCGCCTGCCGATCCGCCGCGCCTTGATCAGCGTATCCGACAAGACCGGGATCCTCGAATTCGCCAAAGAGCTTGAAGCCCTGGGCGTCGAGATCCTCTCCACCGGCGGAACGTTCAAGCTGCTGCGCGACAACGGTGTTGCCGCAGTGGAAGTCGCGGATTACACCGGTTTCGCAGAAATGATGGACGGCCGGGTAAAAACCCTGCACCCGAAAATCCACGGCGGGATCCTCGGTCGTCGCGGTATCGACGACGCCATCATGAACGAGCACGGCATCAAACCGATCGACCTGGTAGCGGTCAACCTGTACCCGTTCGAAGCCACCATCAACAAGCCAGGCTGCGACCTGCCGACCGCGATCGAGAACATCGATATCGGCGGCCCGACCATGGTCCGTTCGGCTGCAAAAAACCACAAAGACGTGGCCATCGTGGTGAATGCTAGCGACTACGCCAGCGTCCTCGAAAGCCTCAAGGCTGGCGGCCTGACCTACGCTCAGCGTTTCGACCTGATGCTCAAGGCCTTCGAACACACTGCCGCCTATGACGGCATGATCGCCAACTACATGGGCACCGTGAACCAGGCGGCTGACACCCTCGCTACCTCCGGTCGCAGCGAGTTCCCGCGCACTTTCAACAGCCAGTTCGTCAAGGCTCAGGAAATGCGCTACGGCGAGAACCCGCACCAGAGCGCGGCGTTCTACGTTGAAACCAAACCTGCCGAAGTCGGTATCGCCACGGCGACCCAACTGCAAGGCAAAGAGCTGTCGTACAACAACGTGGCCGACACCGACGCCGCGCTGGAATGCGTGAAGAGCTTCGTCAAACCGGCTTGCGTGATCGTCAAGCACGCCAACCCGTGCGGCGTGGCCGTCAGCCCGGACGCCGAAGGCGGCATCCGCCAGGCTTACGAGCTGGCCTACGCCACCGACACCGAGTCGGCGTTCGGCGGCATCATCGCCTTCAACCGCGAACTGGATGCTGAAACCGCCAAGGCCATCGTCGAGCGTCAGTTCGTCGAAGTGATCATCGCCCCGTCCGTCAGCGAAGAAGCTCGCGCCATCGTGGCCGCCAAAGCCAACGTGCGCCTGCTGGCCTGCGGCGAGTGGTCGGCTGATCGCGCCGCTGCCTGGGACTACAAACGCGTCAACGGTGGCCTGCTGGTACAGAGCCGCGACATCGGCATGATCGGTGCCGACGACCTGAAAGTCGTGACCAAACGCGCTCCGACCGAACAGGAAATCCACGACCTGATCTTCGCCTGGAAAGTCGCCAAGTACGTTAAGTCCAACGCCATCGTCTACGCCAAGAACCGTCAGACCATCGGTGTCGGCGCTGGCCAGATGAGCCGCGTGAACTCCGCGCGTATTGCTGCGATCAAGGCTGAACACGCTGGTCTGCAGGTGCAAGGTGCGGTCATGGCATCGGATGCATTCTTCCCGTTCCGTGACGGCATCGACAACGCGGCCAAGGTCGGTATCACTGCGGTGATCCAGCCTGGCGGCTCGATGCGCGATAACGAAGTGATTGCAGCAGCCGACGAGGCTGGCATCGCCATGGTCTTTACTGGCATGCGTCACTTCCGTCACTGATTTGTTTGCTTGATCGTACCCACGCTCTGCGTGGGCACGCAGCCCGGGACGCTCCGCGTCCCTCGGACGCGGAGCGTCCGCAGAGGCATTCCCACGCAGAGCGTGGGAACGATCGCCCTCCACAGAATTAGCGTCATCCGAGGTTTTTGAAATGAATGTTTTGATCATTGGCAGCGGTGGCCGTGAACACGCCCTGGCCTGGAAAGTGGCTCAGGATCCGCGCGTGCAGAAGGTTTTCGTGGCGCCCGGCAACGCCGGCACCGCCATTGAAGCCAAGTGCGAGAACGTCGCTATCGACGTGCTGGCACTCGAACAGCTTGCTGACTTCGCCGAGAAAAACGTTTCCCTGACCATCGTTGGCCCGGAAGTACCGCTGGTCGCGGGCGTCGTCGATCTGTTCCGCTCCCGTGGCCTGGATTGCTTCGGTCCAACCGCTGGCGCTGCTCAGCTGGAAGGTTCGAAAGCCTTCACCAAGGATTTCCTGGCGCGCCACAAGATCCCGACCGCCGACTACCAGAACTTCACCGAGATCGAGCCTGCCCTGGCTTATCTGCGTGAAAAAGGCGCACCGATCGTGATCAAGGCCGATGGCCTGGCCGCCGGTAAAGGCGTGATCGTTGCCATGACGTTGACCGAAGCAGAAGACGCCGTACGCGACATGCTGGCGGGTAACGCCTTCGGCGACGCAGGCTCGCGCGTGGTAATCGAGGAGTTCCTGGACGGCGAAGAAGCCAGCTTCATCGTCATGGTCGACGGCAAGAATGTGCTGCCGATGGCCACCAGCCAGGACCACAAACGCGTCGGTGACGGCGACACCGGTCCGAACACTGGCGGCATGGGTGCTTACTCTCCGGCACCGGTGGTGACCAGCGAAGTGCACAAGCGCGTCATGGACCTGGTGATCTGGCCGACCGTGCGCGGCATGGCCGAGGAAGGCAACGTTTACACGGGTTTCCTGTACGCCGGTCTGATGATCGACAAGGCTGGTAACCCAAAAGTCATCGAATTCAACTGCCGTTTCGGCGACCCTGAGACCCAACCGGTGATGCTGCGTTTGCAGTCGAGCCTGGTGTTGCTGGTCGAAGCGGCGCTGGCGCAAGCCCTGGACAAGGTCGAAGCACAGTGGGATCCGCGTCCGAGCGTCGGCGTTGTGCTGGCGGCTGGCGGCTATCCTGGTGACTACGCTAAAGGCGTTGCCATCAACGGCCTCGATGCAGCTGCAGCACAGGAAGGCAAAGTCTTCCACGCCGGTACTGCACTCAAGGACGGTCAAGTGGTGACGGCCGGTGGTCGGGTGCTCTGCGCCACGGCAATGGGTGCCAGCGTCGATGCCGCTCAGCAGCAGGCTTACAAGCTGGCGGCCAAAATTGACTGGGAAGGCTGCTTCTATCGCAAGGACATTGGCTACCGTGCCATTGCCCGCGAGCGTGGCGAAAATCAGGAATAAGAGCGCCTTTCGGCCAGGCAAGGGCTTCGGGCCCTTGCCTGACTATTCCGGCGCCGCGCATAGTTATATTCTGGCATCAACCTACGAAGGGATTTCGCCGTGCGCTGGCTCAGGATTGCCATAGGTTTCACCGTCACTCTGCTGACCTTGCTCTGCATGCTCCCGGCCCAGGCCGCGCAAGGCAGTGGCTGGGCGGTATTGCTCGACGAACAGGGCGACTTGCAGCTCAGCGACATCCGTTCCGCTCGCTACACCAATCAATTCAGCCCCATTGAACTCGACCGCCTCACCGCCGCCGAGCCCGATGGCGCGTTATGGCTGCGCTTCAGACTCGCCCCCGGCAAGCATGAACAGTTGCTGCGGGTGTTCGCGCCCGACCTGTCGCACCTCAATCTGTATGTGCTGGACGGCGACACGCTGATCGAGCAACTGAACACCGGTACCGGCCAGCCCCAGGCTGAACGGCCACTGCCCAGCAGCGACTTCATGTTGCCACTGCCGCAAAACGAAAAACCTCTCGATGTTTACCTGCGACTGGTCTCCGACCATCAGTTGAGGCCTTACATCACCCTGCAGTCAGCGGTCATGACCGCGGCCAATCAGAATCAGACGCTGATCTACGGACTGTTGTTCGGTTGCCTCGGGATGTTGATCCTGTACAGCCTCGTCCGCTACGCATATACCCGCTCACGCAGCAGTTTCTGGCTGGCCGGATGTGAAGCATTGTTGATGCTCAGCCTGTTGCTGTTGCTGAATCTGGCAGGGCCCTGGCTGCCGAACTGGCACGCGGTGCAGACACCCGGCGCCTACTTCGCCTTGCTGCTGACGGCGCCGTGCGGCCTGATGTTCGCCTATCGCTTCTTCGCCCCACTCGGCCCGCACCCACTGAACAAGCTGCTGCTGGGGGACATGCTGTTCATCGTGGTTTGCAGCTTGCTGCTGTTATTCGTCAACACGCTGCCGCTGAACATCATGACCTATGCCCTGGTCGCGCTGGCAGGCCTGAGCATGTTGTTCGTCAGCGCCTATCACTGGCAAAAAGGTTATCGCCCGGCGCGCCTGTTCGTCGCAGCGATGGTGGTGTTCAACATTGGCACTCTGATCATGTTGCCGGCACTGCTGGGATTGACCCTGGTCGCACCGCAAGGCTTGATCATGACGCTGCTGGGGTTAATCTGCATCAGCGGCGTGTTGATGAGCATTGCCTTGAGCGAACGTCAGCGCAGCATCACCGAAGACCGTTTCAGCGTCAGCCGCGACCTGGCCGCCAGCAATGCAGAGATCAACGCCAAAGCCGAATTCCTGGCAAAAATCAGCCACGAAATCCGCACCCCGATGAATGGCGTGCTGGGCATGACCGAGCTGCTGCTGGGCACGCCGCTCTCGGTCAAGCAGCGCGACTATGTACAGACCATCCACAGTGCCGGCAACGAACTGCTGACACTGATCAACGAGATTCTCGACATCTCCAAGCTCGAATCCGGGCAGATCGAACTGGACGATGTGCAGTTCGACCTCAACGCACTGATCGAAGACTGCCTGAGCATCTTCCGCGCCAAGGCCGAACAGCAGAACGTCGAGCTGATCAGCTTTATCCAGCCGCAAGTGCCGCGCGTCATCAGCGGTGACCCGACTCGCCTGCGCCAGACCCTGCTGAGCCTGCTGGAAAACGCCTTGAAGAAAACCGACGAAGGCGAAATCCTGATCGTCGTCGCGCTCGATGAGCGCAGTGTCAAACCGCGCTTGCGCATTGCCGTGCAGGACAGCGGTGAGCCGATGGACGTCGAAGAGCGCGACGCATTGATGCACGCCGAACTGCACAGCAAGCACTTCCTCTCGGCCACTCGTTTGGGAGGCAACTTGGGGCTGGTGATCGCTCGTCAGCTGATTCGCTTGATGCAAGGGGAGTTCGGGATCAAGAGCGGCACCAGCCAGGGTAGCACCTTGTGGCTGACCCTGCCGCTGGACCCTGACCGCCTCGAACACCCGACGTCTGACCTTGATGGCCCCTTGCAGGGTGCACGGGTATTGGTGGTGGACGATAACGACACGTGTCGCAAAGTGCTGGTGCAACAGTGCACCGCCTGGGGCCTGAATGTCAGTGCCGTAGCGTCCGGCAAGGAAGCGCTGGCGCTGCTGCGGACCAAGGCTCACTTACGCGATTACTTCGACGTGGTCCTGCTGGACCAGAACATGCCCGGCATGACCGGCATGCAACTGGCGGCCAAGATCAAGGAAGACCCGAGCCTGAACCACGACATCCTGCTGATCATGCTCACCGGCATCAGCAATGCGCCCAGCAAGATCATCGCGCGCAACTCCGGGATCAAACGCATCCTCGCCAAACCGGTGGCCGGCTATACCCTCAAGACGACGTTGGCCGACGAGCTGAACCAGCGAAACAAGGGCCTCTCCATCTCGCAGCACCTGCCCACCGGCCCGACCTTACCGGTGAAGGTGCCAAGCGATTTCCGCATCCTGGTGGCCGAAGACAACAGCATTTCGACCAAGGTGATTCGCGGCATGCTAGGCAAGCTCAACCTGCAACCGGATACCGCCAGCAATGGCGAAGAAGCCTTGCAGGCGATGAAAGCCCAGCGTTATGACCTGGTCCTGATGGACTGCGAAATGCCGATCCTCGACGGCTTCTCCGCAACTCAGCAATTGCGTGCCTGGGAAGTCGGTAATCAGCGGACTCGCACGCCGGTGGTGGCGTTGACTGCGCACATCCTCGCCGAACACAAAGAGCGCGCGCGTCAGGCCGGCATGGACGGGCACATGGCCAAACCGGTCGAGCTGTCGCAGTTACGTGATTTGATCGAGCATTGGGTGGCTCAGCGTGATCAGCAAAATCGGACCGCCTCGACCTTCTGAGCAGCCCAGTATTGCGATTCGATCAGATGCCCGAAGAGCCGTCGCTCAGGCTCAACATCGCAACATGTGCGTCAAGCTTTTCCCTGACCTTCAAGGCGATAGAATTACGCGCACGACCGTAGAGGGTTTCGGACAGATAGACCCGGGCGTAACGCATGCTGACTGCGCCTTGCACATCTTCGGCCTGATACAGCTGCGCCAAAGGATTGGGGCTTATCTCCAGATGGGTTTTGAACTCCAGGTACACACTTGTGAACGAGGTCGGAGTTCGCGCCAGAATCACAAGCAAACGCACAACCTTGGGCGGCACAGGTATTTCAGTCGACTCATCCAAAGACGTTTTTTGCACGTGACTGCGCAGCAAATTCATTGCAGGTTCAGAGCCCGACACACTCGCCACCCGTGCCAATGTTGCGGCAGTAGCTAGCCCTTCGTCTGGAGCACCTTTGGACATCGCAGCGGCAACCCATTCGATCGCAGACTCGACGCTGTTCTCGGTGATGAGCCTTTCCTCTCGTGCCTTTGTTTGCCGCAGCCAGAAGTCATCTAAAACTTCCACATAGGCGTTGTACCAATCAGCCTTTGGATCTTTTTCAGCCTTTTTATTGGCAACCAATTGCGCCAGAAGCACCGAATTGACCAAATCATCATGAGCTGCCTGCCCATCAGATTCAGGAACAATCACGATAGCCCCACCCACGACCGACACTGAATAATCGCAACTCATATCAGTTCCTCGCTCATAAAGAAGGGCAGCCGATACTCGACTGCCCTTCCAGATCAATTAGATGTCATAGTCAGCAATTTTGCCGGAATGAGCGATAAGTTTGTTTTCAATAATCTCACGAGTGCCTTTGGCGACCGTATTATTTTTTTCAAATACTGTCTCGCCGCGATACAGTTTCACACTACGAGTATCCACATCCACAAACAGCACTTGGGTCGAAGTGTTCCTGCGTAAAAACCGCACTGCACCGAGGGCCAAAGTGGCTACGCCATTATGTTCAGTGCACGCACCGGCCGCTATTCCGCCTACACCATGCGCCAACAGATTTCTCTCATAAACTGTCAGTGCCGTATCGCGTTTTTGCAGGGCTGCAATCGCTTCCCCCGCCACTTTCAGCATCAATGCAGTAGCCGGACCAGGCAGCGCAAGGCCTGCGACCACCGAGCCAAGAATCTCCAACACCAGTTTGTCCATGCGAACACTGGTTCCGCTGATGTGCAAGTCGTTGTAGTACTTGCTGACAGGCGTCCAGCCCGCCTTGGTCATGACTTCCCGAAACTTCTCATACCACTCTTTACCTTGGTATTCCTGTGGAAATGCTTTGTTCGCTACAAGGCTCGCATAGAGAAAAGCATTCTGCGCATCCGACCGGTTCTCACCACTGAGGCCACTGCTGAAAGACAACACACCTTCGCCCACAATAGAGGCTTTCGAAGGTTCTTCAACCTTATCACCCGCCGTCAACAGACTACGAGGGCGAATAGTCATCGCATCATCCAGCTCATATCCCTGCAGACTTTTAACGCAGGCGGCAATATATTCTTCACTAATTACTTGGCTATTCACACTAAATTCCTTATTTATATTCAAGCAAGCTCTTCATGAACTTGCCAGAGAACAATAACCAAACAAGCGAATACTAACAAACCAAAATATGTAACTTCATGTCCCGTCATACCATAACAACCAATATCACTTACTTAGTTAATAACACACCAACAAAGACAACTAACAAATCAGGTTTTTGAAACCCGATACCCACACGCAATTGATCGACTGATAGACTTCGCCTCACCCCTCTCTTGATGCGAGCCGAAACCATGCTCCACGTGTTGTTCAGCGTTTACCTGAAGATGCTGGTGCTCTACAGCCCGTTCTTCGTGTTGTCCTGCTTCATCAGCCTGACCCGCGGTTATTCGCGCAAGGAACAACGTCGCCTGGCCTGGAAAGTGGCGACTGCCACCCTGGTCTCCAGCGTCTTGCTGTACCTGTTCGGGAGGGTGATTTTCAGTGTCTTTGGCATCACTGTGGACGCCTTCCGCATCGGCGCCGGCAGTGTGTTGTTCATCTCGGCGCTGGGCATGGCCCAAGGCAAGTCTGCGGTGCAGACCGACAACGTGCAGCAGGACGTGACCATCGTCCCGCTGACCATTCCCCTGACGGTCGGCCCCGGCACCATCGGCGCCTTGCTGGTGATGGGCGTGAGTCAGCCTCATTGGGACGACAAACTCACGGCCATTCTCAGTATTGCCCTGGCCAGTTTTACGGTCGGCGTAGTGCTTTATCTGTCCAACCGCATCGAGCGCATTCTCGGTGACCAGGGCTTGCAGATCGTCAGCCGGTTGATGGGGTTGTTCGTCTGCGCATTGGCGGCGCAGATCATCTTTACCGGGGTGAAGGGCTACCTGGTTCCTTGACGCCCACCTTCGTCATTAGCGACGCAAGCTGAAAAAAGCCGACAGCCACTCACACATCGAACAGGTTCAATGTGTCAGTGGCTGTCAGAACTCAACCTTCTATTTTTTCAACTATTGCGGTGGGCAAAATGTCTTTGAGCAACACACTGCTCGTGCTGCCTTTCCTGGCAACCAGGGCACTCACCAGTGTTGACACCGCTAAAGAATGATAGCCGCTCATCGTCAGAAATACGTTCCGTTGCAAAACGACATCGGTCGAGAATACGTCGCGAAAGATCAAACTGTGTCCGCTGTCCGCATCCACAATCACCAAGTGTTCATCGACCCGGCTCGCCCACAACTGATCCGCAACCACGATATCCCAGATCAGTTTTCCCGGAACCGAAGGCGGGTGATCGAGTGCATAGCGGCAATCGACAATGACCGATTCAAGTTTCAACCATGCGGCTCTGGTAAGCCGACAGGTCGTTGAACCTTGACCCAGTTTGAGCACCAGGATGCTGACATCATCGGCAATCAACGGGAGCAGGTCCGTACGCGTTTTCGACCCCTCGACCACCAGTACTTCGGCGTTTCGCTGGACATAGTCGAGCGGCCCGACCCTGTTGTTTTGCGGATAGGTGTGCAAAAAACCATCCCCGCGGTCATGCAGCATCATATTGGTTTGATGCTGGGTGCCGACGAGCGTGAATTGCGCAGCAACAGCGGTCTTCGGAATGCGGATCAACCGTCCGGTCCGGACCACGTACCATTGTTGGTAGTCAGGGTCTTTGACGGACAGAAAATCGGCGCATCGATGTTCGTTCACCAGCGCCGCCAGGCCCTCACTCAATTCACCTTCCAGTGCAGCGACCCAATGGCTGTCAACGCCCGTAATCCGTACCGGTTCGTTGTACTGTAAATCCACCTCCACACCTTCAAGCGTCGTTGCCCTCAGGCCAGAGCCTTCCACTGTTACGTCGCTAAAGGTCCAGTTCGCCCATTCCTGCGTCGGGGCTGGCAATGCCTCAGCCAGTAACAGTCTCGTTCCCTGAGCAAATGCCGTGCTCAAGCGGTCTGGATCGATAAAACCCAGACGGACAATCTTGCCGGTTGAAAGATCAAACAGCCAGGTGGCCTGATTGTCTGGAGTAAGACTCAGCAACCGTACTTCTTTGCCGTGCCCCATTTCAGCGAGCAGCAGCCGACCATCCAGGTACCAGGCGCACAAACCGGCCTTGAAACCGGTCAAACCCAGGATGGCAAAACTCGGCACCGGGTATTGCAACGCAACCGTTTCCAGCGCCGACCACCATTGGGTTTTTCCCTTGAACCAGTCCTTGGTCAGCCCGCCGAGTCTCAGATTCCCGTCCGGCATAATGTTAAAGAACAGACCAGAGTCGGTCAGGGCGAGATAGCCCCGCTCAACGGCGACAACATTTTTCAGCCCAGGGGGGGAGATGTTGCTGGACGCCCATTGTGCGCGACCCTCCACCATCGACCTTTGCTGACACATGAGGCGTTGGTGAAGTTTGTCGTAGGTAACGAACACGTCGCCCTCGACACCGGCGGGAGCAATGAGCACAAGATCATTCAAGTCCTTGATCGAGTCTGCCCATCCCCGCGCATGGTGACGCCTGACAGGTGCACGAATAATCAACCCATCACTGCTGCGCACCCAGACCAGATCCCGCAACTCGGCATCGATCTGCCAACAAATCGAAACCAGTGCACCGGGACGCCAGTTCACTGTATTGGCGGACACTTTCTGCAAGTGATAGTAGCCCAGTACCTGCGTCCAATCCGTCAGCGTGCCAGCCTCCAAAACAGCCTGCAGTGCAGGATCCTGACCGCGGGTGATCGAGCTGAGCAGCACGGCCCGGTCATGGATCACATAGGTCAGTTCATCGCGCTGGCCGTCCTTTCCAGGGAGCTGCTGCACGATCTGAATGCCGCCATTGGTCACAGCCTCGAAGCGGACAATCGCCATGCCATCTCTAATAAGCAAACGATAGCGCTGAACCAGCGTGCCGGTGATCGCATCGACCTGCCAGATATTGAAATCATCGGGGTGATAGAAGTAAGCCGAACCCTCCACCACCGCGCCCAATCTCACCTCATCCGACATCAGGACATGCGAGTCGCGGATGTACAGAAAACGATCCAGCGCCGAGTCGTAATACGCGGTTACTGTCCTGGGTTCGTCCGGTTTTTCGAACGGCACCACGAAGTTGCGAACAGGGGTGTAAGACGCAGCGAGGCGATGTTCATGGGTCAGTGTCTTGAAGTGATCCAGCAACGCTTGTTCCCCGAGGGCCGGACTGGCCTCTTCTTCGACCACTTCAAGCTTGCAGGCAACAAGATCAACGAGCACGATTTTGTTTTTCGACAGTTTGAGCAACACATGGTGAACGCCACTGCCACTGAACGTCACATCCAATGTCCCCGAGACAAGGCGCCCCCCGGCTTCTATCCGGATGTCTGCCTCCACCAGCCATGGAGCCAGCAGCATCCATTGCATGGCAATGTGACCGGGTGCGGCGAGTTCAAGGCTCACCCCGGGATTGAGCAGCATGGAACATTGAGCACCTGCGCCTTCTACCCGGTAGGACACCAGCCCGTGCCACATCTTCGGCAGCGCAGGTACCGCCAGTGAACGCTCGACGTTATCGAGACGAACGTTGAATACCGTTGGTTGGTAGGCCGGGATCAGCCGGTTGACCACGTACTCACCGGGAAACGAGTAGAACGAAAACAGAAACTGCCATTGCCCCTCTTCGTTCTTTTTCTCCAGTCGACGTGCCGTGTCGTAACCGCCGGCATGACGAAACGTGACAAACGGCAGCAACTTGTATCTGTAGCCGTACAAGGTCTTGGGTCTGCAGGGCAGAACGATGGTTTGTCCTGCCTGTGGTGAGAAATGCGCCGAGCCCGGCAACCCAAGGCCCTGGCGAATATCGATGGCGCGGGTGTAATCCACATCGTAATCCGGGACCCCGAAATGGTCCCGGAGCGGGAACAGTTTCGGGCTGTCGAAATGGACGGTGGATGCGCGCAAATCCAAATCGGCAAACACCAGCAAGGGCTGCGCAATCCAGGCATTCAACGCCTTGTCCAGGTAATAGCCGCCTTGTATATACGCCTTTTCAAGCCCATCAAAAAACAGCGCGACCTCCTTGGCTTCCTCCGCAATGGTCGCAAAGCCTTCGGCCAGCGCCGTAACGCCCACCGCCACGCCGCCAAGAATCACCCCGACACCCCCAAACACCCCGGCCACCGTACCCGCGCCAGCCAGTGCCGCACCCAGACCGGCTGCGCCTACCATCGCACTCGCGGAGTCAAAGGCCAACTGCGTCCCGAACTGCGCCCTTTCAACGTCATTGGTGGCGTGGCTTAGCTGATAAATATCAAACCCGACATTCACCATCCCCAATACCGTACCGACCCCTTCATTGGCGATATGCCCCAACGCCCTGCGCACTAACGGCGCGCTGGTCCTGGCGATCAGCTTTTCATCGTCCAGTGCCTGGCGGACCAGTTTGATCACACCAATAACGTCCACTGCGTTGCCATGGGCCAACTGGGCATAGTTCACGTAGGCATGCAGGCGAATGGCGGTGGTCAGGGCCTTGTCACCACCGCTGGCCGCGCCCTCGTGATGTCGCAGCGCATTCATCAGGGCCTGTATGGTGAAACCGGCATTGAGCGTATGAACGCTGCCGGCGTCCGTCGGATCAATCGGATTGATCGGCACACGCGGTCGAGCGGCCAATGAATGGAAGGTTTCGGAGAGGAAGTTTTTAATTCTCAGGAACCGGTGATCGCTGGTGGTGACACGCTTAATGGTCTGCCCGGCATCGCTGTTGACCAGACTGATTGTGTATTCCCCTGTTGGGGTTATCTCCAGTGTCTCGAACAACACAACAGAATCCGACGCCAGCCCGTGTTGCGCCTGCAACTGCCGTGTCGCCTGCGCGATCTGCCCACCCCACCAGTGCGCGTCCAGTTCCAGCAATGAACTGCCCAGCGCCGCATTGTTGACCAACGACTGCCCCCGGGCACTGGCCAGCCGTTGTCTTACCCGCGGCGCCTGCTCAGGCAACGCTCCCGGCGCCAACAGACTTGAGACCTGAGCACCGGACGCAAGCACCATGGTGCTCAGCCCTGCGCCGTTGAGTTCGATCAGGTCAAAAGTCGGACGTGCCACATCCCCAAAGGCGGCGTAATGCCTGGCCATCTCCTTGCGGATGAAAAAGTGCGTCAGCGCCTCATTGAACGCCCCGGCAGTCGCAAACTCGAAGATCCCGAAATTCGGATCGTAGAGCAGGTAAGTGCCCTGCGGCCCCTCAAGCGTTTTCGCCACCAGCATCGAGTGGTTGTCCGAGTTGAGCATCAGGGTAGTCGTGGTCGTTTTTTCTTCCAGCATCGCTACGATCTGAGTCAGATCGGAGCGCATCAATGGCTTGCCTGGTTCATTGACCGGGACGTCACGCAGCTCCTCGATCATGTTCACAAACCCCCTTGAGTCGCCGGCTTCAGGCTCGGTAACCGCCAGGTAAAAGCGTTCCCGCAAGGTATTTGCCGCGTTGCTGCCTTTATGGAGCGCAGCAGCCATGGCCAGTGCCAGTGGGTAACAGCGTCCGGCAACCCGATCGCCCGATCCTTCGAGCAACAAGTCCTGAGGCACCAATTTGAAACTGCCGTGATCGAAGCTCTCCAGCACTTCACCGATTCGCTCGCCAATACGGTCGCGGTATTCGAGCTTCGCCACGTGCTGAATCCTGGCGACCAAATGCCCCCATTCCGCCAGGGTCAGCGGACGTTCGAGTGCCTGCTTCTTGAGCTCGACGCTGGTTTCGGACAAGGCCACGGGCGGGTTGGAAGCACGCGTCAACCCGGCAAGGAAAGCCGGACGACTGTGCTTGAACAACTCCCGCTCAATGGCCCCGTAACGGTGGATGACTCCCAACTCCGACATCGTATTGGCAAGGTTTTCAAGCTTTGCACTGGCGGCATCAAAATGCTGGTTATCCAGGGCATTGACCCCCAACAGGCCACCCAGCAACAGACGTTGCAGCGGGTTTAGATTCAGGGTGAGCAGTGGGTCTTTGGCGAGCTGGCTCAGCAGTTCATCCATCGGCAGATTTTGTGTCGCTGCGTCCAGGAGGGATGCCGGGGCGCGGATCTTGGCGTCCTGAGCAATGATCGCTTGCCGCTCATCGAAGCTCAGGGACAACGGCTTTTCAAACGTCACAGTGCCGTTGTGCCGCTGACTCATTGCCTGGCGAAATGGCTTACCGAGATCATCGGCCAGTTGCTGCAACAGATCGGTGATCAACACATGACGACCTTCGATGACCGGCCAGCCTTCTTCGAAATCAATACGCTGGTACTTGAGCAGTTGTGTGACATCGCCGGCATAGCGGGCTTTGAACTTCTTGGCCGCCCAAAGCTGCTTTTCTATATTCAGCCATTGAACCGTGTCGCTCTCGTTCTCCTTCCAGGAGTGATCCAGCTCCTCCTCGGTCGCCCGGTTGACGGTTGCGAAGGCGGGTATGGCGACTTCAGTTCTCGAAGTTTCAGCGCCCCGTGGGGTGAAATGCATCTTCTCGTAATCCGCCAGCCCATCGCGCATCGCAGCAGGCCCGGTCAGATAAATGGTCACTTCACTCTGTGGACGGATTCCATCGCTGTGGTAAGTAGCGGCAGCTTCAACCAAAAACCTGAGCGCTATTTCTTCCTCCATCGACAGTTCATGCAAGGGCCCGAACCGTTTCTCGACCACCTCCTTGGCAACGTCAATGACTGCATGGGCATCGATAAGCGCGATCTTTCTTTCAACGGCTAACCGGGCGGTGGCATCAACCACCTCATAGTTAAGCCTGAAACGGTCAAGAACAGCCTTGAGCATCGCTGACCCGGGATGAGCCATCATGAACGCGTTACTCAACGTGCTTTGTTCGGCGACGGCACGCAGTCCATCCGGTCGCACCTGGCGCTCTTCCGGGCGCCGGAAAACACTGCTGATATCAGGGCTGCTCTTGGAAAAATTCTCCAGCGCCTCACGGTGCTCCAGGGGAATTTCCTCGAAGTAGTTTGTGTACTCGCTGCGTATAACCTGTCGCCCCGGCATCCACTCAGGACGGTGGTCAAGTATCAACTGCAAAACACCCAGGCGTGCATCCGAGCCAAACCGGCTGATATCCACCCCCCCCAGCTTTTCTAACAGCGGCGGCAGGTTATCCACGTCTGCATAACTGCCACCGTCGGCGAACAGTGCCTCGGCGCGGACAATATCGGAGGCGGCAGCAAAGTTGCCACGCAAGCTGATTTCTCGCTCGTAGATGTCCTGCAAGTACAACGGTGTCGCCTCGGTGGCGAGATCGCGAAGAACAATAGCGCGCTCTTTCAATGACAACAGACTCTGGCGGTTTTCTTCCCTGAGTACTTTCAACCGTGCTTCATCTTGGCTATAGGCTCGAACCAACAGATCGATCCTGGCGTTGTCGGCGCTCTTTCCTCGCTCTACCGCTTTATTAATGTGTGCAAACATCTGCTGCTTGAGAGCGATGACCCGCTGTTCATACTTGTCGCCTAGCTCAATAGCGGTACTACTGGCCTTCCCGCCATTAAGCATGGCGTCAGCCTTTGCCGCCTCGACAATAATCCGATTGGTTTCGTAGGCCAGCAATGCATCGCTGTCGTACCAGAGTTTGAGGGTGTAACCCTGCCCAGCCAGTGTCTGCTTCCAGATATTGATGTAGTCGCGCTGGATATCGCCCATACCACCGCCGAGCCAGACGAAGTGCAGATTGTCAGGAACGTTTGTTTTGGGAGTTTGCAACTGCTGCGTACCGTTCGACAAACGAGCCTCGAAACCTTCGAGCCGTTCGTAGATGTCTGTCACGTCGGGGGGCGCGCTCTTGGGAGGAAGCGACTCAGGCGTTCGTCGTGGTCGACCCTCAGGCCCGGCAAAAGATGCCAAAGCCTGTTTCAACAGGCCCAGCGGCTCCAGCATCCTGGGCGAATCGAGCAAGTCGATGCAGCCTGAGTAATACCTGAAGACGTCGTCATACTCATCGGTACCTTTGTGCGAAATTAACGCTTGCTCAAGATCTTTAAGATTAAAAAGTTTTGCGAACTTTACATATTCACCGATATACGCAACATCCAAATGACTATTAGACAAGACACTCTCCAGCTTCAATACATGCAATTAAGTTCTGTAAGCCAGCCACGCAAATACCGCTCGACGACAACGTCAACCCTTTCGTATTTTTGAGCGAGACCCAACCACTACGCAAAGTAACCACTTCACACGAGACAAAACTAAATCGCAAAAGCGCGCACTTCAAACCCGAAGAAATTCAATTAATTTCAATACAATCAAATTTGAAAAAAATAAAACCTTATATTGCCGACTTAAATAAGCGCATTTAGACAAACAAAATCGTCAAGACCATCAACAAACAGGCGGCGTTGCGACTTATGCGCAACGCCGAAGTTTTCGACTGCAAAAAAACACTGCACAAAGGAAGAAAGCAGCGACAGAAAACAGTATTAATTCGTCGTAGCGAGAATCATAAATCCCACAACGACTGGTGAAATAAATGACGCATCAGCGTGAAAGTGAAAGTGCCAAACCAGCAGACGGAAATGTATTAAGTGAAAAACGGCCCACGCGGGGCCGCTGCAGTTCAGGAGGCAGGCTTGATACCGTACCAACGCGGCGTATACACCCACTCACCACCCTCGGCACGAGGAAATGCACAGGTGGTGGACGAGCCGATCAACACCATGGTGCGCATGTCGACCTGATCCGGGGTTAACTGCCCCAGCGTAGTCACGCGCAAGGTCTGGCCCGGGCGACCAATGTCTCGCCCCAACACCACGGGCGTTTCTGCGGTGCGGTGTTGCGCGACAATCTCCAGTGCCCGACCCAACTGCCAAGGACGCGACCGCGAGATCGGGTTGTAGAACGCCAACGCCAGATCGGCTTCGGCGGCCAGGTCCAGGCGCTTCTCGATGATCGCCCAAGGCTTGAGGTTGTCCGACAGCGACATCACGCAGAAGTCATGCCCCAACGGCGCACCGGCCTGCGCAGCGGTCGCCAGCGAAGCGGAAACACCCGGCAGGATTTCCAGATCGACGCTGTGCCAGCTCGGCTCACTCGACTCGTGCAACGCTTCAAGCACCGCCGCCGCCATGGCGAACACACCGGGGTCACCGGATGAAACCACAATCACCGAACGACCTTGCGCCGCCAGCTCGAAGGCGTGACGGGCACGCTGCATCTCTTCGCGGTTGTCGGTGCAATGCAGCACTTGGTCTTCGTGGAACGGCCCGGCCATGCGCACGTAGGTTTCGTAGCCGAGTACGTCGGTGGCCCTGGCGAGTTCAGCCTTGACCGCTGGCACCATCAGTTCGGCGGCGCCAGGGCCCAGACCGATTACCGCCAGACGACCGCGTGCACGGCCGATCTGCGCAGGGTTTAGCGGCTGAGTGGCTACCGCGATGGCAATGCCGGTATCCGCTGACACGATGGTAGCGTTCGGCACGGTGTGGCGGGACAACTCGCTAACGCCGCCGCTGACCGACGCAAACCGCAGAGGTACACCCAGTTCAAGTGCCGCTTCGCGCAATGCCGTGCTGGCCATGTTCAGATCGCTCGCTAACAGGCACGCCACCGACTGCACCGCGATCTTCGCCTGATGCAAGGCTGAGCGAACGGCGCCTGGCAGATCCGCGACCTCACCGCTCACCGCCACCAACACATTGCGCGGGTAAATCATCAATTCATTGTCTGCCGGTGTCCGCTCGGCATGACCGACATGGATCGACAGCTGCGCTTGAGGATCTTCCGGCAACTGCGCGTGCGCCAGCCACGGCGCAGCCCCTTCGACGCGTACGCTTTGGCCGGCGAGCAAATCCGAGACGAAGCGCTTGCCCAGTTCCAGATCGCCGAGGGCGTAACCGCTGGGTGGATTGAGCAGGCAGGTGCCGAAGCGCAATTCACCACTGGTGGTAATGGCGGCGGCGACCTCAAGACCGGCAGCAATCTCTCGCGCCATGACGTTCACGCCACCGAGGCCGCCGAGCAGCGGCACCACGGCGCTGCCGTCTTCAGCCACGGCCAGCACTGGCGGCTCGGCGCCTTTTTCCAGCAGAAGCGGGGCCAGCGTTCGGATCACGATGCCCGCAGCGCACAAGGCGATGATCGGCGTGTCCTGCTGATAGAACTCACGCAAGGTGGCGCCGAACTCGTGATAAACGCGGTCCGCGCCCTCCACCCGTTGGGCCAGGCCATGGATCAATGCGCCAGGGTACAGCTGCGCAATCTTGCGCGCGGTCGCGAGGCTGCCATTGCCCAGAATGACAATCGCCGGAACTGGACGGGCCATCAGCCTTGCCACCTTTCACCGGGCACAATGATCAGCGAGAAGTACGGCGAGGACATCGGCTCGACCTGATCCAGCGGAACGATTTTCTGGTTGGCCATGGTCGCGCGTTCAACGTACAGCGCACGTTCCGCCAGCCCGAGTTCTTCGAGCACCTGACGGACCTTGGGGAAGTTGCGCCCCAGTTTCATGATCACCGCGGCATCGGCATCGGCCAGACGACGCTTGAGATCGTCGGCGGGCAATACACCCGACAGAACCGACAAACTCTGATTGCGATACACCAGCGGCGCACCCAGCACCGAAGCGCCGCCGAGCATTGAGCAAACGCCCGGCACGACTTCGGCTTCATAACGTTCCGCCAGTCGATCGTGCAGGTACATGTAGGAGCCGTAGAAGAACGGATCGCCTTCGCAGATCACCGCCACGTCACGGCCAGCGTCCAAGTGCGCGGCGAGTGCTTCGCCGGCCGCATCGTAGAAATCGCTGATCACTTGTTCGTACGACAGCGGCGCTGGCAATGCTTCTGTGGTCACCGGATACACCAGCGGCAGCAGCGTTTGCGCGTCCTGCAAATGCGCCTCGATGATGCCGAAGGCGTTGCCTTTTTTGCCCTTGGCGACGAAGTACGCCACCACCGGCGATTCGCGCAGCAGGCGCAGGGCTTTGACGGTAATCAGTTCCGGATCACCGGGGCCGACGCCCAGGCCGATCAAACGTCCAGGTTGCTGCATCATTCGATCTCCGTGGCGAGGGCATTGACGGCGGCGGCGGCCATGGCGCTACCGCCCAGCCGGCCTTGCATGATGACGAAAGGCACGCCACGGCTGTCTGCCGCGAGCGCTGCCTTGGATTCGGCGGCGCCGACGAAACCCACCGGGAAGCCAAGGATCAGTGCCGGTTTTGGCGCGCCGGCATCGAGCATTTCCAGCAGATAAAACAGCGCGGTCGGCGCGTTGCCGATCACCACCACGCTGCCTTCCAGGTGCGGGCGCCACAGTTCGAGCGCGGCGGCGGAGCGGGTGTTGCCCAACTCCCGGGCCAGGTCAGGAACGCTTTCATCGCGCAGGGTGCAGATGACTTCGTTGTTCGCAGGCAAACGCGTGCGGGTCACACCTTCACTGACCATCCGCGCATCACACAGAATCGGTGCACCGGCGGCCAGCGCCTCACGCCCGGCCTTGCCCGCGCCTTCGGAAAATTGCAGGCCGTCGATGGCGTCGACCATGCCGCAGGCGTGGATCACACGGACCGCGAGTTTCTCCAGATCGGCCGGAATACGCTCGAGATTGGCCTCGGCACGAATGATCGCGAAGGAGTTGCGATAGATCTCCTGACCGTCGCGGATGTAATCAAGCATCAAGGGGGCTCCGTGAGCGGGCGTCGAGCAAGGCTGCGACCGCTTCAATAGTAAGGTTGCGTGCGTGCCGCGCGCCGAAACCCGGCTGCGCTGCATCGCGAAAATAGAGATCGTAGTGACCGGGAGAAACCGCCAGCAACGTGACCGGCGCGATGTGCGCGGCCGCGCAGGAACGCGGGCAGCCGGACAGATGCACGTTGAGTGTCTGGCCGTGACGTTGCAGCAGCGCCGCCAGTTGTCGCGCATCGCCCTTGGTGTCGGCCAGGCCTTTGCCGCAACCCGTCGAGCCGGTGCAGGCGATCAGATGCGCCAAGGCATCGTCGGCGGAACAACGCAGACCGAGTTGTTCAAGGTTGTGGATAACTTGCAGCACATCGTCGACATGGACACCGGGTAACAACAGACTTTGCCAAGGTGTGAAACGCAGGCTGTCGTCGCCGTGGTCACGCGCCAGTTGTGCAGCACCTCTGAGCATCGCGGGATTGAGACGGCCCAGCGGCGGCACTGCGCCTATATACACATGCTCGGCGTCGCGTTGTGGATGAGCGCCGATGTGCAAGACACTCGGACTTACTTTGCGCTGCCAACCCTTGATGGGCATCAGCGGCACACGCTCGGCCAGACGGGAGAGAAATTCGTCGAGCGAGCATTCAGCGAGCAGATGCCGCATGCGTGTCTGCTCGGGACGCGCCAGGTCGAGAAACAACTCAAGCACCGCGACCACCAGCGCATGGCCCTGATCCAGTGACACCGCGCCCGCAGGCGTATCCACGGGACACCCTGCCAGACCGAATGCAAAAACCAGCTCGCCGTCTCGCTCAGTGGCGGACAACCACAAGTCATGAGAATGTTCGAGCATCGCCAAGCCTTCGCCGCCATCCAGTTGCACGGCAAACTTGGCGCTGAGGTCGTGGAAGCGTTCATGACTTTGCAAGGTGGCGAGGATCTGTTCAGCCAACGGACGCGTGTCGAACAGCATCTGCTGATCGATCCCGGCGCTGGGGCTGAGCATCAGATTGCGCACATCGTCGCCAGCGGCGGTGCTTGGGCCCAACCCTGCTGCCATCAGGCCGTCGATCAAGGCGCCATGTTCACTGCCGATCCCGCGAATTTGCAGATTGGCGCGGTTGGTCGCCTCGATCACGCCGCCGGCGAACCTTTCGGCAGCGCTGGCCACTGCGTCGGCCTGAGCCGCACTGATCGAACCGCCATTCAGTTTGATCCGGCAGATACCGCCGTCCAGCGCCTGGACGATACGCAGCAACCCCGGGCAGGCCGAGGGGCGTAAAGCGGTGGACATCGGGCGTTCGTTCAATGAGTGACCGGCTGACTGGATGCACGTGAAGGGCGAAGGGCTGCCATTATGCCTGCTTTGCCCGAGTGCATGAAAAGTCTGCCGGTCGGAAACGCTGCCGAAGTATCAATCAAGCAAAAGAATGCTTCGGTCTGCGTGGATTAGAGCTCGTACTCGCTGAACTCAAGCGCAAGGGCTCGAGTGGCTTCTTCCACGCTTTGTCGAATGACGTCCATGTCTCGACGCTTGATCTCCAACCGCCGAATCCGGATATCCAATTGAGACAGGCTCTGGTCTATTGTCCAGAAAAGGTAGGGAGTAGTGATGCCCAACTTGATCAACCTGACATGACTGACCACCATTACCAGGTCTCCGTTGGGTTTATAACTGACCGGCACAATGTTGAACCCGACTATTTTCCCACTTAAGCCCGTCATCTTTGCCAGCAACTTGGCGTCACTCTCCAGCTTTCCAAGTACGGCTCCAACCTGAGCTATTTGAGCGCTGGAGAGGTAGGGACGTGCAACGTTCAACCAGGCCTGTTTCAAACTGCCCGAAAACTGCGGTTCAATGTACTCGACAGGCTCGGCCAGCGTCCAATCCATTGACCAAAACATACCGGCGTAACGATCGAACCAAGGCCCCGGCTGCGTCTCGCTCCTTGCGACTTTATCCGCGCCATGCTGGGCCAGATAAATGCAATTTTTGACAAAGCTATTGTCGGCGATCGTCTGGCCGGCAATGCCGGTCAGCAGCACATTATTCATCATCAGCGCATCATGCTCGATGACACCTTTAGCTAACACATTATCCATATAAGTTCCTTTTCATCCTTGATAGTGTCGCGGCCAACATCAACTATTGGCCGCCTACTTATTACCTATAAAATCGTGCAACCAAAACACAAACCAAACTACCAAAACCTCCCATTCAACAAACAATTTTTCCTCAACATTAAGTGTCTGCAACTCGGAGTTCTCCTGTCTCGGGCACAGATCCGCGTCAGATGACAGAAGCCGCGCTATCATGCCGCCTTTGAACATGAACATTGGGTTGAGGAACAACATGGCCTCCTGGCTGACAGTAGTGGGAATCGGCGAAGACGGCTTCAAGGGCCTGGGCAAAAACGCCCGGCACGCTCTGCTGCGCGCTTCGCGGATCATTGGCGGTCAGCGGCAACTGGATTTGCTGCCGGTGTGCATCCGTGGCGAGCGGCAGTTGTGGCCCAGCCCTTTCTCCCTTGATCCGGTTTTGGCGCTGCGCGGCGAACCGGTCTGCGTACTGGCCAGCAGCGATCCGATGTTCTTTGGCGTGGGCGCAAGCCTTGCCCGGAAACTGCCCAACGATGAAATGCTGATACTGCCGGCGCCCTCCTCCTGCTCGCTGGCAGCAGCGCGAATGGGCTGGCCGTTGCAGGATGTGGTCACGCTTTCGGTGGTTGCTCGTCCCATCGCCGCACTCAATGCGCAGTTGTTCAGCGGTGTTCGCTTGCTGGTGTTGAGCAACGACGGTCAGAGCCCGGCCGCGATCGCGACGTTATTGCGTGAGCGCGGTTTCGGGGCGAGTCGCCTCACCGTGCTGGAACATCTGGGCGGTGCAGCCGAACGACGCATCGAGGGTGTCGCCAATGACTGGAACAACCCTGTGATCGCCGATCTGAACCTGATCGCCATCGAGTGCATCGCCGAACCCAATACGCCGCGCCTTTCCCGATTGGCCGGTCTGCCGGACTCAGCCTTCAAGCACGACGGCCAACTGACCAAGCGCGATGTCCGCGCGATCACTCTCGCTCGCCTGGCCCCGGTGCCCGGTGAGTTGATGTGGGACGTCGGCGCCGGCAGCGGCTCGATCGGCATCGAATGGATGCGCGCCCATCCGAGCTGCCGGGCTTTAGCCATAGAGGCCGACGACGGGCGCCAGCAGTTGATCGAATACAACCGTGATGCCTTGGGCGTTCCCGGTCTGCAACTGATTCGCGGCAGTGCACCGCAAGCCCTGGACGGACTGGAGCGCCCGGACGCGATTTTCATCGGTGGCGGCGTCACTCGCGAAGGCGTACTCGACACCTGCTGGGCACAACTCAAACCCGGCGGCCGACTGATCGCCAACGCCGTCACGCTACAAAGTGAAATGACCTTGATGGCCTGGCGCGAGCAGCACGGCGGGGAACTGACGCGCATCCATATCGCTCAAGCCCAACCGCTGGGAGACTTCGATACCTGGCGTCAGGCGTTGCCGATTACCTTGCTGGAAGTGACGAAGCCTTTCGATGCGTGACGAAACCGCCGAACAACCCGCACCGTTGCGCAGCGGCCTGACCACCGGCAGCTGCGCCACCGCCACCAGTCTGGCGGCTGCACGTTTGTTGCTGGAAGGTACGCATTCGGACGCAGTGGAAATCGTCCTACCCAAAGGCAAGCAGGTACAGATGCGTCTGGAGTTCTGCCGGTTGCTGGAAGATGGTGCCGAAGCCGGAACCATCAAGGACGCCGGCGACGATCCGGACGTGACCCATGGCGCCCTGCTCTATTCCCAGGTGCGACTGAACACGGCGCCAGGCATTCGCTTCAATGCCGGTCGCGGCGTCGGCACGGTGACCCGGCCGGGGCTGGTGTTGGGCGTCGGCGAACCCGCGATCAACCCGGTGCCGCGCAAGATGATCACCGATCACTTGACCCTGCTGGCCGAAGAACTCGATTACCGCGGCGGTTTCGACGTCACGGTGAACGTCGAAGGCGGTGAAGCGCTGGCCTTGAAAACCATGAACCCGCGCCTGGGGATTCTTGGCGGTTTGTCGATTCTCGGCACCAGCGGCATCGTCCGGCCGTTTTCCTGTGCGGCCTACATCGCCTCGATCCATCAGGGCATCGACGTCGCAAAAACCAACGGCTACTTGCACATTGCCGCCTGCACCGGCAATGCCAGCGAAGACACCATGCGCCGGGTCTACGACCTGCCGGAAATCGCCCTGATCGAAATGGGCGACTTCGTCGGCGCCGTGCTCAAACATCTGCGCAAAGTGCCTGTGGATAAACTCAGCCTCTGCGGTGGTTTCGGCAAAATCAGCAAACTGGCGGCCGGGCATATGGATTTGCACAGCCGACATTCGAGCATCGACCTGCCGCAACTGGCCGAGTGGGCGGCGGCGATTGGCGCCGATGAGGTATTGCAGCAAGGGATTCGCGAGGCCAACACCAGTCAGCAAGCCTTGGCGATGGCCAGTGCGGCGGGCATCGCCCTGGGTGATGCGGTGTGTCAGCACGCGTTGGACTTTGCCCGCAGCGTGGTGCCGGCGCAGGTTCAGGTTGAAGTATTTGCCATCGATCGCCAGGGCGGGATTGTTGGCCATGCGGGAGCTTTTCAATGAAGCGCGTGTTGTTGCTGGGTGGCGTGACGGAAGCCTTGGCCATCGCTCGAACCCTGGGCCCGGAACACATCTATAGCCTGGCCGGCGTCGGGCGTGTGCCGACAGACCTGATCTGTCAGGTTCGCGTTGGCGGTTACGGCGGTGCTGAAGGTCTGGCGCAGTTCATTCGCGATGAAGGGATCGATCTGCTGCTGGACGCCACCCATCCCTACGCCGCACAAATCAGCCAGAACGCCGCCATCGCTGCGCGGTTGAGCGGTATTGCCTGCTGGGCGTTAAGGCGCCCGGCCTGGCAACCACAGGCTGGGGATGACTGGCGAGATGTCAGCGACTGGGCCGAGTTGATCGAAGCGTTGGAACCGTTCCGGCGACCGCTGTTCACCCTTGGCCGTGAACCGTTGCAGCATCTGCACGAAATACCATCAGAACAATTCTGGACCCTGCGCGCCCTGGACGTTTACCCCGGCAACGAACGCTGCGAAGTCATCGGCGCGCGTGGACCGTTTCTGATCGAGGATGAACGTGAACTGTTCGAACGTCGGCAGATTGATGTACTGATCAGCAAGAACAGCGGCAGCACCGCGACCGAGCCGAAGCTGGAAGTGGCACGGGAGCGAGGAGTGCCGGTGATCGTTTTGCAGCGGCCGGTGTTGCCGGGGGTTGATCGGGAGTTTGTGACGCTTGAAGAAACACTTGATGCGTTGGCGACCTTTGCTCAGTAAGGCAGGATCATCGGCTTGCATGAACAGTAACCTATTTGTTACCTTCAGGGCCGCCTGTGATCACACTCGAAGAATACTTGCAGGAAAACGATACAAGCCCCTTTGGGCGCTGGTTTTCCACCTTAAATGCTCAGGCAGCACTTAAGGTATCCAACGCTTTGGTCCGACTAGAGCTAGGCCATAGCTCCAACATCAAGTGGTTCGAAGGTCTCGGCGAATACCGAATAAATTGGGGGCCGGGCTACAGAATCTATCTTGTGCAAGAAGGGAAACGCCTGATCATCCTTTTTGGTGGAGGCGATAAGTCCACTCAGAAAGCCGACATTAAAAAGGCAAAAACACTGATAGCTGAATTTCGAACCCGTAAAAAAGCCGAACGACCCCGGAGATAAAGTCATGGCGCTCACCCGAAGCTACAAACACACCATTGCCGAGCGTGCCCAACGTGACCCCGAGTTCGCCCAGGCGTTGTTGGACGAGGCTGCTACTCTGTTTCTTAATGGTGAACCTGAAATGGCCAGGATCATTTTGCGTGACCTAGTCAACGCTACCGTAGGTTTCGAAGAGTTGGCGAAAGAAACAGCAAAACCTAGCAAAAGTCTCCATCGAATGCTGTCTGCCAAGGGCAACCCAAGCATGGACAACCTGGCTGCGATATTCGCCGTCATTCGCGCTACGCTTGGAGTCGATATGCAAGTACATGTGGTACGTGCGCACTGATGGCGTTGAAACAAGCGGTTTTAACTGCGACACCACACCGCACGCCGCTTTTTTACTTATCGGCCCTGATCAGGCTAAATAGCCGCGCTTGATCGCCCACCCAACCGGATTTTTCCCATGTCCCGACAACGGCTCGCATTTGCCTGGATCGCCTGCTTCGCAGTGCTGTTCAACATGCTCGCCATGCCGATGACGGGAGCGATGGCGCAGACGGCGAAATCACCCGCCGAGCAGTTGTTGTGGGGCAGTTTCTGTTCGTCCAGCGGCACCAAGATGGTGGCGATTTCCCTGGGCGATATCGAACAGAAAACCCCGCAGAGTGACGATCACTCCAACATGCAACATTGCTGGTGCTGTTCAGGTTCCGCGCCACTGGTGGCGCTGCCCGGGCATGTGCCGCAACTGTACTTCGCGCGTTTCGAGGCCAATAGAAGCCTGCTTCACGCCTCTCTCGATACACCGACACCGCGCCAGCAATGGCCAAGTCTTAATCCTCGCGCTTCCCCTCTGGTGTGATTCCTTCTCGCAATTGACCTGCGTTTTGAATCGTTCTGGAGAACTGCCATGTTGAACAAACTCATCGTCCTGGCTGTGTTGCTGTTGCCTGCCTGTTTTGCCAATGCTCACGAATACAAGGCCGGGGAGCTGGAGATCGCTCATCCGTGGTCGCAGGAGTTGCCGCCAAACGCGCCAACGGTCGCGGCGTATTTCGTGATTCACAACGGTGGCAAAACCGCTGACCGCTTGCTCAGCGTCGACTCGCCGATTGCAGGCGTTGCCCAACTGCACGAGCATGTAATGCAGAACGATCTGATGAAAATGCAGCACGTGCCGAGTGTCGAAATCCCGGCCGGTGGCGAAGTCACTTTTGCGCCAATGGCCTACCACGTGATGCTGCTGGAACTGAAAGACCGCAGTCTGTTGAGCGACGGAAAACGCTTCCCGCTGACGATGCACTTCGAAAAATCCGGCGACGTGACGGTCGAAGTCTCGGTGCAGAAGAAGCCGCCGGAAGGCATGCAGATACACGCCCACGCCCAGTAAGCGACTGAGCAAAAACGCCCATGCGCCCGCTTAGCGCCAGGTCATCCGCACACCGTCGTCAGCCGTTAAGCCTGACGCGCGGCAGCTGGATCAGCCTGTTCGCCATGTTGATGATCTTTATCGGCCCGCTGATTTCTCAGTCGATGCCGATGGATCAACGCGCCTCGATGTCCATGACGATGTCGATGGACATGAGCATGGACATGTCGGCGATGGATCACGCCGTCCACGACGCACAACCCGCTGCCGAACACTGCCCGCCAAAAACCTCACATCACGCGCTCTGGGAAAAATGCGGCTATTGCAGCCTGCTGTTCAATTGCCCGGCGCTGACCGGCGGCCAGTCTTTCGTCGCATTCGACACGCCAACAGCCACCACCTTCACCACACCCTCCCCTCGCCTGGGCCACGCCCGGCAAACCTTCTTCCCCGGTGCCCGCACCCGCGCCCCACCCATCGACGCGTAAGCACCCACCTCCGATCTCACACGGTTTAGAAGACAGCCGCAGGCTGCCGGCCGTGTCGTTTACGACTGTTCGATGGAAATTGTCATGTCCAGGTTTTCTGCTGACACGCGCTTGAGCGCTGCCCAAGCTTCTTTTGCCTTGAACGAATCCAGCATTCGTTTCAGGCACGCCACCGCGTTCCTTTGCGGTGCACTGCTGACCCCCATGGTGCTGGCCGATGAACACGCCGGTCACAGCGAAGAACTGAGCCCGACGGTGATCACCGCCATTGCGCCGAGTTCGCCACTGACCATCGTCACCAACCCCAAGGACCCGCGCCAACCGGTGCCGGCCAGCGACGGTGCCGATTACCTGAAAACCATCCCCGGCTTCGCCCTGGTGCGCAATGGCGGCACCAACGGCGACCCGGTGCTGCGCGGCATGTTCGGCTCGCGGCTGAACATCCTCACCAACGGCGGCCAGTTGCTCGGCGCCTGCCCCGGCCGAATGGACGCACCGACCTCGTACATCTCGCCGGAAACCTACGACAAACTGACCGTGATCAAAGGCCCGCAAACCGTGCTCTGGGGACCGGGCGCGTCGGCCGGGACCATCCTCTTCGACCGTGAGCCGGAGAGTTTCGGCGAACTCGGCACGCGGGTGAACGCCAGCGTACTGGCCGGCTCCAACGGCCGTTTCGACAAAGTGGTAGACGCTGCTGCCGGCGGGCCATTGGGTTACGTGCGAGTGATCGGCAACACCGCGCATGCCGACGACTACCGGGACGGCAACAACGACACCGTGCCGTCGCGCTATGACAAATGGAATGGCGACGTCGCGGTGGGTTGGACCCCGGACGCCGACACCCTGCTGGAACTCACCGCCGGCAAGGGCGATGGCGAAGCGCGTTACGCCGGACGCGGCATGGACGGCTCGCAGTTCAAGCGCGAAAGCCTGGGCCTGCGTTTCGAGAAGTCGAACATCGGCGACGTGCTGGACAAGGTCGAGGCGCAGGTTTACTACAACTACGCCGACCACGTGATGGACAACCACACCCTGCGCACGCCGTCCGGCACCGGAATGATGGCCGGCCCGATGGCCTCCAACGTCGACCGTCGAACCCTCGGCGCACGGATCAAAGCCACCTGGCGCTGGGCCGATGTGCAGTTGATCAGCGGCATCGATGCGCAGACCAGCGAACATCGCCAGCGCAGCGCCATGGGCATCGACGTCTACAAGGACTTGCCGCGCAACAAGGACGCCGACTTCCACAACTACGGCGTGTTCAGCGAATTGACCTGGTACGCCGCCGACCGTGACCGGCTGATTACCGGCGCGCGACTGGATCGCGCCTCGGCCAAGGATTTCCGGCAGAGCACTGGCTCCGGGATGATGGCGCGCCCTAACCCGACCGCCGACGACACCCGCGCCGACACACTGCCAAGCGGCTTCGTCCGTTATGAGCACGACCTGGCTGACAGCCCGACCACGCTGTATGCCGGCCTCGGTCACACCCAGCGTTTCCCGGATTACTGGGAGCTGTTTTCACCCAAGTCCGGCCCCGCCGGATCGGTGAATGCCTTCGATTCGATCAAGCCTGAAAAAACCACCCAGCTCGACTTCGGCCTGCAATACAAGACCGAAGACCTCGAAGCCTGGGCTTCGGGTTACGTCGGGCAGGTGCGCGACTACATCCTGTTCAACTACACGCCAACAATGATGGGCATGACCTCGCAAGCACAGAACATCGACGCGCGGATCATGGGTGGCGAATTGGGTGCGGCCTACAAGCTGACCAGCAACTGGAAAGCCGATGCGACCCTGGCCTACGCCTGGGGCAAGAACAGCAGCGACGGCAACGCACTGCCGCAAATGCCGCCGCTGGATGCCCGTTTCGGCCTGACCTACAGCGAAGACAACTGGAGCGCCGGGGCCTTGTGGCGCGTGGTCGCGGCGCAAAACCGCATCGACCAGAACAAGGGCAACGTCGTCGGCAAAGACTTCGGCAAGACCCCGGGTTTTGGCGTGTTCTCGCTCAATGGCGCGTACCGGATCAACCAAAACTGGAAGGTCAGCACCGGCGTCGACAACCTGTTCGGCAAGGCTTACGCCGAGCACTTGAACCTGGCCGGCAACGCTGGTTTTGGCTATCCGGCCAATGACCCGCAAGCCATTAAAGAACCGGGGCGCACGCTCTGGACCAAGGTGGACATGAGTTTCTAACAAGAAAAGTCAAAAGATCGCAGGCTACGCCAGCTCCTACATTAGAACGCGTACCCCCTGTAGGAGCTAAACGAGGCTGCGATCTTTCCAAGACAATTGAATTGCCAAAGCGGAGCACAACCGATGAAACAGCCCAAACCGAATTTCTACAACATGGCCTGGCGTTGGCATTTCTATGCCGGTCTGTTCGTCGCGCCTTTCATGGTGATGCTGGCCCTGACCGGCATCATTTACCTGTTCAAGCCGCAACTCGATCCGTTGATGTACGGCAGCCTGCTGAATGTCCCCGCCGGGCATCACAGCGTCCCGGCCGATGCCTTGCTCAAGCGGGTGAAAGAGGCTTATCCACACGCCACGATCAAACAGTACCTGCCACCGGTCAACGCCGAACGCAGCGCGCAATTTGTCGTGATCGATGGCGGTAACGAGCTCAACGTATTCGTCGATCCCTACCACGCTGACATCCTCGGCGAGCAAGACGCCAAAAAGAATCTGCAAGCCGTTGCGCGAGCGATTCATGGCGAATTGATGATCGGCACCGTCGGTGATCGACTGATCGAACTGGCCGCCGGTTGGGGCGTGGTGTTGGTGGTCTCCGGCGTCTTTCTGTGGTGGCCGCGCGGCCAGGCGGCCGGCATCCTGTGGCCACGCTTGAGCAGTCGCGGTCGAGTGCTCTGGCGTGACCTCCACGCGGTGACCGGGTTCTGGGGCGCGTCGTTGCTGCTGGTGATGCTGCTCAGCGGCATGACCTGGACCGGGTTCTGGGGCAAGCAATACGCCGAAGTGTGGAATGTCTTTCCGGCAGCGATGTGGGACAACGTGCCCAAGTCCGATGTCGAGGCCCGCAGCCTCAACACCGCCACCCGCCAGACCGTGCCTTGGGCGATGGAAAACACACCGATGCCAATGTCCGGCGACCACGCCGAACACATGGCCCACGGTAGCGCGCAAGCGGGCTCCGCCGCACCGACCATCAGCTTGCAGGACGTGCAGAACATCGCTGTGCAACGCAAGGTCGAACCGGGTTACAGCATCACCTTCCCGAAAACCGCCACGGGTGTGTTCACCATCGCCGTGTTCGCCGACGACCCACGCAACGACGCCACACTGCATGTGGATCAATACACCGGCGACGTCCTCGCCGACGTGCGTTTCGAGCAGTACGGCACCGTCGCCCGCGCAACGGAAATCGGCGTGATGCTGCACGAAGGCAAAATGTTCGGCCCGCTCAATCAGATCATCATCCTGCTGATCTGCCTGATGATTCTGCTCAGCGCCGTCAGCGGCGTGGTGATCTGGTGGAAGCGCCGCCCGCAAGGCAAATTCGGTGTTCCGCCGCTGCGCCACGACCTGCCGAAATGGAAAACCGCAATGGTCATCATGTTCGCATTGGCGGTGGCGTTTCCGTTGGTGGGCGCTTCGCTGGTGGTGGTCTGGCTGCTCGATCGGGTGCTGCTGTCGCGATTCAATCGGCAAACTGAATCGGCCTCACCTTCATCATGAAACAGGCGAGATGCGCGGTTTAGAGGGATCTGTAGACTTCCCGCGCTTATCTCCCGGTCATTTTTAGTGTTACTGTGTAACGCAAAATGCCGTTCTGATCCTACGGCCCCATCGCGAGCAAGCTCGCTCCCACAGGTATTGCGCTGTCCCTGTGGGAGCGAGCTTGCTCGCGATGGGGCCGTCAGCAACACCCCCAAAATCTCAGAGTTAACGCATGACCTCGCTGAACCTCACAAACCTCGCCTGGACACCCCTGGGCCACGGCCATTGCCATCATCAGTTCCAACTGCGTGATGCAACCTTGCACGTGCTCCCCGGTGAGTTCGTGGGTCTGATCGGCCCCAACGGCAGCGGCAAAACCAGCCTGCTGCGCTGTGCCTGGCGCTTCAGCAAACCCGAGGCCGGCGAGGTCAAGCTCGACCACCACAACGTCTGGAAGCAATCCTCGCGCTGGTGTGCGCAACGCATCGCCGTGGTCCTGCAGGAGTTCCCCGACGCCTTCGGTCTGACCGTCGATGAAGTCGTCGCCATGGGCCGCACACCGCACAAAGGTCTGTTCGACGGCGATACCCTCGAAGACAGAAATCTTGCGACCCAAGCCCTCGAATCAGTCGGTCTCAAAGGCTTCGAGGAGCATGCCTTCGCTACCCTCTCCGGCGGTGAAAAACAGCGCGTGATCCTCGCCCGCGCCCTGGCTCAGCAACCGCAAATGCTGATCCTCGACGAGCCGACCAATCACCTCGATCCACGCTATCAGCTCGAACTGCTGCAACGGGTCAAACGCCTGAAGATCGGCACCCTGGCGAGCATCCATGACCTCAATCTGGCGGCTGCTTTCTGCGATCGGCTGTACGTGATCAATCACGGCCGCATCGTCGCCAGCGGCACACCCAAAGAAGTCCTGACCGCCCCGCTGCTGCGCGACGTGTTCGGCGTCGAAGCGCTGATCGATGAACATCCCTTGCACGGCTACCCACGAATCACCTGGATAACCCAATCATGACTTTGCGTTCCCTGCTTTGCGTCGTCCTGTTGCTGGGCAATGCCCAAGCATTTGCCGAGGCCACTCACTACCCGTTGACCGTGCAGAGCTGCAACCGCGAAGTGACCTTCAAGCAAGCGCCGAAACACGCGGTCAGCCACGACATCAACATGACCCAGATGATGCTCGCCCTGGGCCTCAAACCAAACATGGCCGGGTACAGCGGTGTGACCGGCTGGAAGTCGGTCACACCGCAGATGCAGACCATCCTCGATGGCTTGCCGGAGCTGGCGGCCAAGTACCCGTCGGTGGAAACCCTGCTCAACGCCAACGTTGATTTCTTCTTCGCCGGCTGGGATTACGGCATGCGCGTGGGCGGTGACCTGACACCGCAAACGTTGCAGCCGCTGGGCATCAATGTCTACGAGCTGACCGAGTCCTGCGCGTTCGTGATGAAGCGTCCGCCTGCCAGCCTGGAAGACACTTACAACGACCTGCGCAACCTCGGCAAAATCTTCGACATGCAGGATCGCGCCAACACCGTGATCGCCCAGATGCAGGCGCAAGTCGCCGAAGTGCGCAAGGATCTGCCGGCGGACAAACCTCGCGTGTTCCTCTATGACAGCGGTGAAGACCGCGCCATGACTTCTGGCCGACTTGGCATGCCGCAAGCGCTGATCGATGCCGCTGGCGGGCGCAATATTCTGGATGACGTCGAATCGAGCTGGACGCGAGTCAACTGGGAGAACGTGGTCGAGCGCAATCCGCAGGTGATCGTGATCGTCGACTACGGCGAAGTCACTGCCGAGCAGAAAGAACAATTCCTGCTCAACAACAAGGCGCTGCAGTCGGTGGACGCGATCAAGAACCAGCGCTTCATCGTGATTCCGTATGTGCAGGCCACGCCGGGGATCGACAACGTGCTGGCGGTTGAAACCCTGGCCAAGGGTTTCCACGGCGAATGATCAATCGTCGCTACGCCTTGCTGCTGGTGGCCCTCGGCGCGTTGTTGCTGGTGTCGTGCGTGGTGTCGCTGGGCTTTGGCCCGGCGCGGGTGCCGGTGAATGTTGTGTGGCGGATTTTGCTGCACAAGATTTTCGGTTTCGGCGTGCCGGACTGGGCCGCCGGGCAGGAACACATCGTCTGGCTGATTCGCGTGCCGCGCATGTTGCTTGGCGCGTTGGTGGGCGCCGGGCTCGCGCTGATCGGTGCGGTGCTGCAAGCGGTGACGCGCAATCCGCTGGCCGATCCGCACCTGCTTGGGGTCACCTCCGGCGCGACCCTCGGTGCCGTGATCGTGGTGCTGCATGTCGGTGAAATCGCCGGATTGCTGACCTTGCCGATCGCGGCGTTTATCGGCGCGTTGCTGAGCATGCTGATCGTGCTGATGATCGCCAACCGCAACGGGCGGCTGGACAGTGATCGGCTGCTGCTGTGTGGCGTCGCGGTGTCGTTCGTGATGATGGCGATCGCCAATCTGCTGCTGTTTCTCGGCGATCACCGTGCGAGTTCGGCGGTGATGTTCTGGATGCTTGGCGGGCTCGGGTTGGCGCGTTGGGAGTTGCTGGCGGTGCCGGCGGCCAGCGTGTTGCTCGGGTTGGTGTTGTTGCTGGGCATGGCGCGGCCGTTGAATGCATTGATGACGGGCGAGCAGACGGCCGTGACCCTCGGGCTCAATGCTCGTACCGTGCGGTTGCGGGTGTTTTTGATTGCGTCGCTGATGACTGGGGTGCTGGTGTCGATCAGCGGCTCCATCGGATTTGTCGGGCTGATGGTGCCGCACATTGCTCGTCGATTGGTCGGAGCGGAGCATCGGCGATTGCTGCCGGTGTGCGTATTGTTGGGCAGCGTCTTTCTCGTCTGGGTCGACGTCGCCGCCCGCACCCTGATCGCCCCGGAAGACCTGCCCATCGGCGTCGCCACCGCCGCCATCGGTGGCTTGTTCTTCATCGGGCTCATGCGCCGACGCTGACGTTGCTATTGCCTCTAAGCAATTGCCCTGAATAAGACTGGAAAAATCTTGTTTTAAGTTAAGCCTTAACAAACTTACCCTCAAACACATAACTTGTGCGCCGCGAGCAGGGCAATGAATTATGTGCAAACTCGTGAACTGGGATATTTCCTACATATGAATTGACATAGTTCCTACAAGAACTGAAAGAGGTCAACATGTTCAAGCAAATCATGGCGTCAATTGCATTCATTTCAGCGCCAGCGTGGGCGACTCAGCCGCCTTTCACCGGCGTTGACTACAGTGGCCACTACCAATGCACCGGCATGGATAGCCATATTGGCGAGTACAAAGGAACGGTCGACTTGAAACTCAACCCTGAACAAAGCACCGGCGATTACGGCGCCTACCAATTCACACTGATACTGCAAGACAACTCCAGATACAACGGTTTTGCTGCCGCCCACTTAAAGTCATTGGCGGTCTACTTTGCACACACTGATCCTGCACTGAAAGACTATGGTGTCGGTATTGCAAACATAGATACAACGCCTGATGGAAAAGTCTCCTTTACCAAATACTACTATGGCCCAGAGTACGAAGGCGGCGGCCACGGCATGGAAACCTGCGTAAAACACTAACCCCCTTCCGCACTCGCGCCAGTTTGAACGGTTGTCAGCAGCACCAATCTGGCGCACCCCATTGCACCAACCCGCCCGTGACGTCCCCTCATGGTGCGCTGGGTGCATCGCGCAACCGCTCTAATACGACATTTCCCTGCCTTTTGCCGACCAGGCACAGCCCTTGCTAAAGACCCTTCAGTAGTCCGCATCTGCCAACCAAGAAAATTCATAAGTTCATGGAGATCGCACAATGAAGCGTCGCAGCTTGATCAAGGCTTTCACACTATCGGCATCGATTGCCGCGATGGGCATGACCTGGAGCCTCCAGGCCGCCGAGACCATCAAGGTCGGTATTCTGCATTCGTTGTCCGGCACCATGGCGATCTCCGAAACGTCGCTCAAAGACATGGCGCTGATGACCATCGATGAGATCAACGCCAAGGGCGGCGTGAACGGCAAGATGCTGGAACCGGTGGTGGTCGATCCGGCGTCGAACTGGCCGCTGTTCGCTGAAAAGGGCCGTCAACTGCTGACTCAGGACAAAGTGGCGGTGGTGTTTGGTTGCTGGACGTCGGTGTCGCGCAAGTCGGTGTTGCCGGTGTTCGAGGAGCTCAACGGCCTGCTGTTCTACCCGGTGCAGTACGAAGGCGAAGAGATGTCGCCGAACGTGTTCTACACCGGCGCCGCGCCGAACCAGCAAGCGATTCCGGCGGTTGAATACCTGATGAGCGAAGAAGGCGGCAGCGCCAAGCGTTACTTCCTGCTGGGCACCGACTACGTTTACCCGCGCACCACCAACAAGATTCTGCGCTCGTTCCTGCACTCCAAAGGTGTGGCGGACAAGGACATCGAAGAGGTCTACACCCCGTTCGGCCACAGCGACTATCAAACCATCGTGGCCAACATCAAGAAATTCTCGGCCGGTGGCAAGACAGCGGTCATCTCCACGGTCAACGGCGACTCCAACGTGCCGTTCTATAAAGAGCTGGCCAACCAGGGTTTGAAAGCCACCGACGTTCCGGTCGTGGCGTTCTCGGTCGGCGAAGAAGAACTGCGCGGTATCGACACCAAACCGCTGGTGGGCAACCTCGCGGCCTGGAACTACTTCGAATCGGTCGAGAACCCGGCGAACAAGAAGTTCGTTGCCGACTGGAAAGCCTACGCCAAGAAACACAACTTGCCAGGCGCCGACAAAGCGGTGACCAACGACCCGATGGAAGCCACGTACGTGGGCATCCACATGTGGGCGCAAGCGGCTGAGAAAGCCAAGTCCACTGACGTCGACAAAGTCCGCGAAGCCCTCGCTGGCCAGACCTTTGCCGCGCCGTCGGGTTACACCCTGACCATGGACAAGACCAACCACCACCTGCACAAGCCCGTGATGATCGGCGAGATTCAGGCGGACGGTCAGTTCAACGTGGTGTGGCAGACCGAAGGGCCAATCCGTGCCGAGCCGTGGAGCCCGTTCATCTCGGGTAACGACAAGAAGCCGGATTATGCGGTGAAGAGCAACTAAGCCACTGGGTGTCGGGCCGAGCACGGAGCTCAGGGCTGACATAACCCCCTGTGGGAGCGGGCTTGCTCGCGAAAGCGGTGTGACAGGCAACATTGATGGCGACTGATCACACCGCGTTCGCGAGCAAGCCCGCTCCCACATTAAGTTCGCGCAAGGCCAATGACATGCCCACTGCCCTTTACCGTTTCATCCTCGCCATCGCACTTTTGCTGCCGATGGCCGCCCACGCCAGCGACGCCGAAGACTTCGTCGCGGCCAATCCCGTGCAGCAAGCCAAACTTCTGGAAACCTGGGCCGCGCAGCCCGATCCGGCCCGTATCGAGCTGATCAACGCCCTGCAACAAGGCGAGCTGACCGTCGACGGCCAAGCCAAAACCCTGCGCCTGAACAACCGTCTGCGGGGTTTGATCGACACCGCACTGGCCAGCCACCAATTGCTTGCCACCAACGCCAAAACCCGTCTGGCCGCCGCGCAGCAATTGCAGAAAAGTGCCAAACCGGCGCAGTTGAAATTTCTCGACCAGCAACTGGCTGGCGAAAAAGATGAAAGTGTCCATGCCGCTTTAAGCCTGGCCCTGGCCAACCTGCAACTGGTGGACACCGACCCAGCCGTACGCCTCGCCGCGGTGCGTCTGCTCGGTGAAACCGGTGATCCGCTGGCTCGCACTCGCCTCGAAAGCCTGCTGCAACCTGGTGTCGAAGCCGACGCCGGTGTACGCACCGCTGCTGAAACCAGCCTCGCGCAGGTCAAACGCAAACTGCTGATCGGCGAGATCCTCGGCCAAGCCTTCAGCGGCATGTCGCTGGGTTCTATTCTGTTGCTCGCGGCCCTCGGTCTGGCGATCACTTTCGGCCTGCTCGGCGTGATCAACATGGCCCACGGCGAGATGCTGATGCTCGGCGCGTACTCGACGTACGTGGTGCAGCTGATGTTCCAGCGCTTCGCCCCGCAAGCCATCGAGTTCTACCCGTTGATCGCGTTGCCGGTGGCGTTTTTCGTCACCGCCGCCATCGGCATAGCGCTGGAGCGCACGGTGATTCGCCACCTCTACGGCCGCCCGCTGGAAACCCTGCTCGCCACGTGGGGCATCAGCCTGATGCTGATTCAGCTGGTGCGACTGGTGTTCGGTGCGCAGAACGTCGAAGTGGCCAACCCGGCCTGGCTGTCGGGCGGGATTCAAGTGCTGCCCAACCTCGTGCTGCCGTACAACCGCATCGTGATCATCGCCTTCGCGCTGTTTGTGGTGGTGCTCACCTGGTTGCTGCTGAACAAGACGCGCCTGGGCCTGAACGTGCGCGCCGTCACCCAGAACCGCAACATGGCCGCCTGCTGCGGTGTGCCGACCGGGCGCGTGGACATGCTCGCCTTCGGCCTCGGCTCAGGCATCGCTGGCCTTGGTGGCGTAGCCCTCAGCCAGATCGGCAACGTCGGCCCGGACCTTGGCCAGAGCTACATCATCGATTCGTTCCTGGTGGTGGTGCTCGGTGGCGTCGGCCAGTTGGCCGGTAGCGTGCTCGCCGCGTTCGGCCTCGGCATTGCCAACAAGATTCTCGAACCGCAGATCGGTGCCGTGCTCGGCAAGATCCTGATCCTCGCGCTGATCATTCTGTTCATCCAGAAACGTCCGCAAGGCCTCTTCGCACTGAAAGGACGGGTGATCGACTGATGAACCAGCCCCTGATGCTCACGGCCACGCAAAAGGCCGGCCCAAAAGTCACGATTGCCGTTGGCGCGGTAATCCTCGCTCTGTTGCTGGCGTTGCCGTTGCTGTCGTTGTTGTCGCCGGACAGCGCGTTTCACGTCTCGGCTTACACGTTGACGCTGGTGGGCAAGATTCTTTGCTACGCCATCGTCGCCCTGGCGCTGGATCTGGTCTGGGGTTACGCCGGTCTGTTGTCCCTCGGCCACGGCCTGTTCTTCGCCCTCGGCGGTTATGCGATGGGCATGTACCTGATGCGCCAGGCCTCGGGCGATGGCTTGCCAGCGTTCATGACCTTTCTATCGTGGACCGAATTACCGTGGTACTGGACCGGCACCAGCAGTTTCCTCTGGTCGATGTGTCTGGTGGTGTTGGCGCCGGGGTTGCTGGCGCTGGTGTTCGGTTTCTTCGCCTTCCGCTCGCGGATCAAGGGCGTGTATTTCTCGATCATGACCCAGGCCCTGACCTTCGCCGGGATGCTGCTGTTCTTCCGCAATGAAACCGGGTTTGGCGGCAACAACGGATTCACCAACTTCCGCACCATCCTCGGCTTCGGCATCACTGAACCGGGGACTCGCGCCGTGCTGTTTTTCGCCACCGTGGTGTTGCTGGTGGCAAGCCTGTTCATCGGCTGGCAGCTGGCGCAAAGCAAGTTCGGCCGGGTGTTGACCGCCCTGCGGGATGCGGAAAACCGCCTGATGTTCTGCGGTTACGATCCGCGCGGTTTCAAGCTGTTTGTCTGGGTGTTGAGCGCGGTGTTGTGCGGCCTGGCCGGTGCGCTGTACGTCCCGCAAGTCGGGATCATCAACCCGAGTGAAATGTCACCGACCAACTCCATCGAAGCCGCGGTCTGGGTGGCGCTGGGTGGTCGCGGCACACTTATCGGCCCGCTGCTCGGTGCCGGTGTAGTCAACGGAATGAAGAGCTGGTTCACCGTGGCTTTCCCGGAATACTGGCTGTTCTTCCTCGGAGCGCTGTTCATCGTCGTGACCCTGTACCTGCCCAAAGGCGTGATCGGCTTGCTGAAAAAAAGGGGTGAACAATGAGAGTCACTGCGACAGCTGAATTCATGCTCGAACCGGCATTTTTTCCGCCACTGGAACCCAACAGAGACGCCGGCAGCAGCCGCGACGCCATCGGCCTCGGCCAACGCGTCGGCCCCGGTCTGAACACCCGTCACGGCACGATCCTGACCCTGGAAGACATCAGCGTCAGCTTCGATGGTTTCAAGGCACTGAATGACTTGAATCTGTACATCGGCGTCGGCGAATTGCGCTGCATCATCGGCCCCAACGGTGCGGGCAAGACCACGCTGATGGACGTGATCACCGGCAAGACCCGGCCCAGTCACGGCAAGGCCTGGTTCGGTGAAACCCTCGACCTGACGCAGATGAGCGAAGTGCAGATCGCCCAGGCCGGCATCGGTCGCAAGTTCCAGAAGCCGACCGTGTTCGAAGCCTTGAGCGTTTTTGAAAACCTGGAGCTGGCGCAGAAAACCGACAAATCGGTGTGGGCCAGCCTGCGGGCGCGACTGAGTGGCGAACAGAAAGATCGCATCAGCGAGGTGCTGGAGACCATTCGCCTGACCACGTCGGTCAATCGTCCGGCGGGTTTGCTGTCCCATGGTCAGAAACAGTTTCTGGAAATCGGCATGTTGCTGATGCAGGACCCGCAACTGCTGCTGCTCGACGAGCCGGTGGCGGGCATGACCGACGCCGAAACCGAATTCACCGCCGAACTGTTCAAGAGCCTCGCGGGCAAGCATTCGCTGATGGTGGTGGAACACGACATGGGTTTCGTCGGCTCCATCGCCGACCACGTCACCGTGTTGCACCAGGGCAGCGTGCTGGCCGAAGGGTCGCTGGAGCAGGTGCAGGACAACGAGCGCGTGATCGAGGTTTATCTCGGTCGGTAGACCTGCAAATACATACTCCTGTGGGAGCGAGCCTGCTCGCGAAAGCGGTGTGTCAGGCAACTCATATGTTGAATGTGCCTGCGCCTTCGCGAGCAGGCTCGCTCCCACAGGGGATTGAGGGGGATTTGAGAATGCTGCAAGTCGACAAGCTGCACCAGTATTACGGCGGTAGCCACATCCTGCGGGGCCTGACGTTTGAGGTGAAGGTCGGCGAAGTCACCTGTCTGCTCGGGCGCAACGGCGTGGGCAAGACCACCCTGCTCAAGTGCCTGATGGGTTTGTTGCCGGCCAAAGAAGGCGCGGTGAACTGGGAAGGCAAACCGATCACCGCGTTCAAGCCACACCAGCGGGTTCATGCCGGGATCGCTTACGTGCCTCAGGGTCGGGAAATTTTCGGCCGGCTGACCGTGGAAGAAAACCTGTTGATGGGCCTGTCGCGATTTCCCGGCGCTGAAGCCAAGGAAGTCCCGGCGTTCATCTACGAGCTGTTTCCGGTACTGCTGCAGATGAAGCAGCGCCGCGGCGGCGACTTGTCCGGTGGCCAGCAGCAACAATTGGCGATCGGCCGAGCGTTGGCCAGCCGTCCACGCTTGCTGATTCTCGACGAGCCCACCGAAGGCATCCAGCCATCGGTGATCAAGGAAATCGGCGCAGTGATCAAGAAGCTTGCAGCCCGTGGTGATATGGCGATTTTGCTGGTGGAGCAGTTCTACGATTTCGCCGCCGAACTGGCCGATCAGTACCTGGTGATGTCCCGGGGCGAAATCGTGCAACAGGGTCGCGGAGAAAATATGGAGGCCGAGGGTGTACGCGGTCTGGTTACGATATAAGGCTACAGATCTAATCTGTAGCGTCCTAACGATAATTAGAAGCCATGAATTTACCTGTTCCCACTGCCGTGTTTACCCCCAGCTGGCACGCTGAGCTGGAACTCGGCTACGCCCGATTCGGCGACAGTACGCGCCCGGTTCAGCGCCGTCACAAAGGCCCGCTGCGGGTGCAGAAGCACCTGTATGCCGAAGGGCCGGAAGTTTGCCAGCACATCATCGTGCACCCGCCGGGCGGGATTGCCGGCGGTGATCGGCTGGACATCTCGGCCAGTGTCGGCCGCGATGCCTGGGCGCAAATCACCAGCCCCGGCGCGGCCAAGTGGTATCGCGCAGCGGGGCCCGCTTATCAGCAGCTGGATTTGAAAGTGGCGAGCGGTGCGACACTGGAATGGTTGCCACAAGAGACGATTATCTTCAGCGACGCCCAGGCGGAGCTCAGCACTTCAATTGATCTGGAAGGCGATGCGCGGTTGTTTTACTGGGATGTGGTGGCGCTAGGTCGCCCGGCCAGCGGCGAGCGTTTCGACCTCGGGCATTTTCAGGCGCAACTGGACATCCGCCGTGACGGCCAGTTGCTCTGGCATGAACGCCAGCGCATTGTCGGGAGTGATGGTCTGCTTGATTCGCCGATTGGCCTGGATGGGCAACCGGTGTTTGCGACGTTGTTGGTGACCGGTGAGATTGATAGCGACTTACTGGAGCGTTGCCGTTCGCTGCCCCATGACGTGCGCGGAGATCTGACCCAGTTACCGGGGCTTTTAGTCGCACGTTGCCTGGCCAGTGAAGCACTGCTGGCACGAGGCTGGTTGATTGATTTGTGGCGAATGCTCAGGCCTGCGTTGCTCGACCGAGAAGCTGTCCCACCCAGAATATGGAACACCTGAAATGCGATCCAAATGTGGGAGCGGGCTTGCTCGCGAAAGCGGTGTGCCAGTCAGCATCAGTGTTGAATGACACACCGCTTTCGCGAGCAAGCCCGCTCCCACAGGGGTTTTGTGTTTACAGATCCGAATACCTTTTNTGATCAGTCGCCATCAATGTTGCCTGTCACACCGCTTTCGCGAGCAAGCCCGCTCCCACAGGGGTTTTGTGTTTACAGATCCGAATACCTTTTTTATCTGCCCAGATGGATTCCAAACGATGGACCTGACCCCACGCGAAAAAGACAAGCTGTTGATCTTCACCGCCGGCCTCGTGGCCGAGCGACGTTTGGCGCGCGGCGTGAAACTCAACTACCCGGAAGCCATGGCCTACATTTCCGCCGCGCTGCTCGAAGGCGCGCGTGACGGCCGGACCGTGGCCGAGCTGATGCACTTCGGCACGACCCTGCTCAGCCGCGAACAAGTGATGGAAGGCATCCCGGAAATGATCCCGGAGATCCAGGTCGAAGCGACCTTTCCCGACGGCACCAAACTGGTCACCGTTCACCAACCGATCGCCTGAGGCCGCGCCATGACTTACCACATCCGCGATGCAGCGCATGCCGACTTGCCGGCGATCCGCGACATCTACAACGACGCCGTGCTCAACACCACGGCCATCTGGAACGAACAGGCCGTGGACCTGGGTAACCGCCAGGCCTGGTTCAGCGCCCGGCAATCCCAGGGCTACCCGATTCTGGTGATCGTCGACGGCGACAACACGGTACTGGGCTACGCTTCATTCGGTGACTGGCGGCCGTTCGACGGGTTCCGCCACACCGTCGAGCATTCGGTTTACGTGCGTAGCGACCAGCGTGGCAATGGTCTCGGCCCGCAATTGATGATCGCGTTGATCGAGCGCGCCAAAGGCTGCGACAAACATGTGATGGTCGCCGCCATCGAAAGCGGTAACGCCGCGTCTATTCGCCTGCATGAACGAGCCGGTTTTGTGACGACCGGCAAGATGCCTCAGGTGGGCACCAAGTTCGGTCGCTGGCTGGACCTGACTTTTATGCAACTGACCCTCAATCCTGGCGCGGAGCCGCCGACTGCCAACAAGGAGTAATTGCCCATGAACGCCGCCCAACTGCGCCGCGTCAATGTTGAAAGCTTTGCGCACTATCGTCAGGGTTTGATTGATCTGCTGCTCGACGCCGTCGGCTATGGCGCCAGCGTCGGGTTCATGGCCAATCTGGACGCCGCCCAGGCCCGAGCCTATTTCGATGATGTCCAGGAGAACCTGAACAAGGGCAACGTGCTGCTGTGGGTGGTGGTCAAGGACGAGCAAGTGCAGGCCAGTGTGCAACTGACCCTGTGCCAGAAAGCCAATGGCCTGAACCGCGCCGAAGTGCAAAAACTGCTGGTGCGTGAACATGCGCGTCGCCGGGGTCTGGGGCAGCAGTTGATGAGTGCGCTGGAAACGGCCGCCCTCCAGCACAAGCGCGGCATGCTCTACCTCGACACCGAGGCCGGCTCTCCCGCCGAAGACTTCTACAAAGCCCTGGGTTACACCCGCGCCGGCGTAATCCCCGACTATGCCTGCGACCCGAGCGGTCGCTACAAACCGACCGCCCTCTACTACAAGATTCTCCAAGGAGCCCATTGATGATTCCTGGTGAATACCAGATCCAGCCCGGTGACATCGAACTCAACGTGGGCCGCCGCGCCGTCAGTTTGAAAGTGGCCAACAGCGGCGACCGTCCGATCCAAGTCGGCTCGCACTATCACTTTTTCGAAACCAACGACGCCCTGACCTTCGACCGCGCCGCCAGCCGTGGCATGCGCCTGAACATCCCCGCCGGCACCGCCGTGCGCTTCGAGCCGGGACAGAGCCGCGAGGTCGAGTTGATTGACCTGGCCGGGCATCGCCGGGTGTTCGGGTTTGCCGGCAGGATCATGGGTGATCTCGACTGATTTCTGCTGTGCGTCCAAAAGATCGCAGCCTCGTTTCACTCGACAGCTCCTACAGGACCGCGTGCAACCACAAACGTGTGTGAACACCTGTAGGAGCTGTCGAGCGAAGCGAGGCTGCGATAGCGAGCTACGCGAGCGGTCTCAAACACAATTGAATCCCAAGGCAAGCGCATGAAAATCTCAAGACAAGCCTATGCCGACATGTTCGGCCCCACCGTCGGTGACAAGGTCCGTCTGGCCGACACTGAACTGTGGATCGAAGTCGAGAAAGACTTCACCACCTACGGCGAAGAAGTGAAATTCGGCGGCGGCAAAGTCATCCGCGATGGCCAGGGCCAAAGCCAATTACTCGCGGCCGAGGTCGTCGACACCCTGATCACCAACGCGCTGATCATCGACCACTGGGGCATCGTCAAGGCCGACGTCGGCCTCAAGGACGGCCGCATCGCTGCCATTGGCAAGGCCGGTAATCCGGACATCCAGCCGAACGTCACTATTGCAGTCGGCGCCAGCACCGAAGTCATCGCCGGTGAAGGCATGATCCTCACCGCCGGCGGCATCGACACGCACATCCATTTCATCTGCCCGCAGCAGATCGAAGAGGCATTGATGAGCGGCGTCACCACCATGATCGGCGGCGGCACCGGCCCGGCCACGGGCACCAACGCGACCACCTGCACCTCCGGACCGTGGCACCTGGCGCGCATGCTCCAGGCCGCCGATGCGTTCCCAATGAACATTGGCTTCACCGGCAAAGGCAACGCCAGCCTGCCCGAGCCGCTGATCGAACAGGTCAAGGCCGGGGCCATCGGCCTGAAGTTGCACGAAGACTGGGGCACCACCCCGGCGAGCATCGACAACTGCCTGAACGTCGCCGACCAGTACGACGTACAAGTGGCGATCCACACCGACACGCTCAACGAATCCGGTTTCGTCGAAACCACCCTCGCCGCCTTCAAGGGCCGCACCATCCACACCTATCACACCGAAGGTGCGGGCGGCGGTCACGCGCCGGACATCATCAAGGCTTGCGGCTTTGCCAACGTTCTGCCGAGCTCGACCAACCCGACCCGGCCGTTCACCCGCAACACTATCGACGAACACCTCGACATGCTGATGGTCTGCCATCACCTGGACCCAAGCATTGCCGAAGACGTGGCCTTCGCCGAAAGCCGCATCCGTCGTGAAACCATCGCCGCCGAAGACATCCTCCACGACCTCGGCGCGTTCTCGATGATCAGCTCCGACAGCCAGGCCATGGGCCGGGTCGGCGAAGTGATCACGCGCACTTGGCAGACCGCCGACAAGATGAAAAAGCAGCGCGGACCGTTGCCCGGTGATGGCGAAGGCAACGACAACTTCCGCGCCAAACGCTACATCGCCAAGTACACCATCAACCCGGCGATCACCCACGGCATCAGTCATGAAGTGGGCTCGGTCGAAGTGGGTAAATGGGCCGATCTGGTGCTCTGGCGCCCGGCGTTTTTCGGCGTCAAACCAACGCTGATCCTCAAGGGTGGCGCCATCGCGGCCAGCCTGATGGGCGACGCCAACGCCTCGATCCCAACGCCGCAACCGGTGCATTACCGTCCGATGTTTGCCAGCTATGGCGGCTCATTGCACGCCACCAGCCTGACCTTCATCAGCCAGGCTGCTTCGGATGCCGGGTTGCCCGAAGCCCTGGGTTTGAAAAAGAAAATCGCCGTGGTCAAAGGCTGCCGCGACGTGCAAAAAACCGACCTGATCCACAACGATTACCTGCCGAGTATCGACGTCGATTCGCAGACTTATCAGGTCAAGGCTGACGGGGTTTTGCTGTGGTGTGAACCGGCGGATGTGTTGCCGATGGCGCAGCGCTACTTCCTGTTCTGACGCCTCAAGCGCACAAAAGCCCCGAGTGCACAATGCGGCACTCGAGGCTGAGACGCTCGGATATCAGTTGCCCGGGGCAACCGTAAAAGGTATTTCAACCCGATTCAGTTTCGCCCGGTCCATGGCTTCCTGGGTCAGTTGCAACAGCAAGGCTTCACGGTCGGCCTTGATCGTTTCCAGCGCTTGGGTATAGACCTCGTCGGTCATGATCTGGCCGGGGGCAAAGGCACTTTCCGGCTCGCCAAGCTCAGCGGCCAGTACGCGGATTCGCTCTTTCAAACCGGCCTTTTCCTCCAGCGACAGCGTTGCGCTGTCGGCCCGTTCATCCAGGGCAACCTTGAACTCGGTGGTGGTAATGGTCTTGCGATCAATCGCCCTGAAGCGTGCCCGGTTCGATCGCTCGACAAAGGACCTCCAGAAAGGTTGCTCGGCAATCGAGTTACGCAGCCGGTCGCCCTCCTCCAGCCCCAAAACCCGTTGATAGGCGCCCTCGATCATTTCGCTGGTGACGCCTGCGATCTTGCGAAACTGCATGCCGCGCGCCTGCCACGGCAGGTCCAGCCGCTGCGCCAGGTCCGTCATGAAGGCCAGGTGAACCTCCACCTCATCGATGGTGCCTGTGACATTACGTGCGGCGTCCTCACGTCGGAATTGCTCACCCGCCGCCTCGCGCGCCACGATATGACGCTTGGCGATTCTCTCGACTTCATCCAGGCGCGACTTGCCCTTTGCCAGGCTCACCAGCTCAGCCTCGATCAAACCATTATTGCCGAGCGCCAATGCTTCGTGGACCAGCACCTCCACACCCATGACGTTGAAAAGCTGTGTGGCGCCATCGACGCAGTTGGATCGCATGTTGGCCTCCCTGAAAAACTGCTCTCGTAATGGAGCGTTCTCAGCCATGGTGTCCAGCATTCGCCAGACCTTGGCCGTCAAATCGGCTCGATAGACCCTGCTGGCGGTGTAGTCGGCGGACTGGCCCAGGGCATAGATCTCTTCAAAAAAATCCGTTGAGTTGAATTCATCCTCGACCGCGTTCCAGACCACTTGCTTGTTTGCCCATTTATGATGGGTCAATCCTTCCTCCCATTGGATGCTGGTGCGCACACCCGTAGGCGGGTAACTACGCTCAGGGTCCATGCCCACCGACCGAACATAGTCTTTGAGGCGCTCCAGATTTTCGGCCGACATCCACTCGGGTTCGCGGCTTAGCCACGTACGCCCCAACAGTTCTGCACTCCACGTGCCCGGTGCAACCTGCGGAATGTCCGTCAACATGTTGTGGCGCAGGTCCAGGAAAAAGTGCCTGAACCGTGGCAGGTCAAACAACCCGGGCGGCCACGTGGTGGCCCCAGTGTGAGACAGCACCAGGGTATGCAAGTCAGGCATGCGACTGACGTTCGGTAACAACCCCAGCGGGTTTTCACCCAGACGTAAACTGATCAGTCGGGTACGGTTTTTGAGCATCTCGCGATCGACGATGCTAAGCACAATCCGGTTGCGCGTGAGATCCAGGTCTGTCAGGTGCGGCATCTGGGCGATACTCGATGGCACCGACGTCAATTTGTTCCGCGCCAGGTCCAGCGAGCGCACTTTGCGAAAGGGCCGAAAAAAAGGTTGATCGATGTTTGATAGCCCTGTGTTGCTCAACCACAGACGCGTGACGTGATCGAAGTTGGCCGCCAGTCGGGGCATACGATCGATGTGCATATGCAATTCAAAATTGCTCAGGTCCAGTGTCTGTCCAAGAACCCTCCCATTCGCATCCACGTGCCTTGGACCCGTACGCTGCCAACACTGCCTGATCTTTTTGGCGAGGGTATTCCTGGCATTCCACTCGGCAATGCCACTGGGGCTCAAACGAAAATCCCGGGTCGGCCCGTTCACCCAGTGCTTCAGGGTTGTAACCATCTGGTTGAATTCGATCTCAAGCGCCTGGACCTCTAGCCCAACCGAGGTATTTCGCTGGCGCAAGGTCTCAATAAACGCATCGAGCTCTGTATCTGTGAGGGTTGGATAAAGGCTGCGCACGCGAAGCCGTGCATTCGACTCCCCGGAAACCCTTCGATAGCCGTCCATGCCTCCAGGCAGCTTCATGGTGTGCGGATCGTAAGCAGGTTTACGAATCGGATGCTCGAGCAACGTCGACGCGAACTGATCATGGCTCAGGGGTGAGCGCTGTATCGCAAACTTGAGCCGTGCGCCTTCGTGAATGCCATAACCCAACGAGTTGCGCTGCGCATCCGGCAGGGCGTGCAAGACCGAAGCATAGAACTCATCGCTGCCGTGCAAATGCCGATCATCCGCGTCCCGCGTCTGGTAACGCCCGTCTTCCTCGAGAATCAGCACCTTGCGGATGGGCGCACTTTCCGGCCCCACACTGGCATGCAGTTTCCCAGCAAACCCCAGTTCGCGAATTTCGATCCGCACCTCATCGGACCACCCGGGCAGGCCGGCCAGGGAGCCCAGTTCGAGCCTGCGCGAGTCGGCACTGGCCAGTTCCTCAAGGTAGAGGCCCTCATAAGCCCGGTTCAATCGCACCCGGTCACGCACCGCCCGGGCCTGTTGACGCAAGCGCAGCGAGAGACGCTGTTTTTCGCTCAGGTGTTGCAGATCGGCCGGCTCGGCATGCTCCAGCAATTCCAGTGCAACGCTGGCCGGCAACTCCGGAGCGTCATTGAGCACTCGCTGCACACGAGGGTCGCTGGAAACATCGCGGCCTTTGTAAAGCGCATCGAATACGGTTTTCTTGTGCTTCCCTGCCTGCACGACCAACTGCTTGCGTAGCGCATCAATACGCTCAGGTGTACCCACCGCGACCTCATCGCCGAGCAGGTCGCGAATCTCGGTTTCGTTCAGCGATTCAATGACTCGCTCGGGCAGCTTACCGGCAGCCACTTCGGAGCGACTGACCTTGATCGTCATCGGCTCGGATGCCGTTGCATTGCCGTGTTTGACGGAGGTCCCGGAACGATCCGACGCCTCGAAAACTTCCAGCGCCCTATTCTCGGGCCAACGCGGCAGTTCAACCGTGACCTCTGGCACAAAGCCAATCATCGTCTCTGGAATCTGGTTAGCCGCGATGTGCTGCGGGAATCGTTCCGCATCGGCATAGGTATTGAAGCGCAAGAAGGTATCGCGCAGCAGCGCGGGCGGGGTTTCATGCTCGACGTGCAACCGGCGCATTAGGCTTTCGTCTACCCCGCTCACGTGTTGAATCATGCCTAACGTCTGCGCAGAGTATCCGTCGAGCGTGGTGTGCATGCGCTGCATCAACCGTTTCGCTTCCCACTCCAGCGGCCGCTCGGTCTCGACCTTCCAGGCACCGGCCTTGTTGTGCTCCACCACCGGCTTGTAGGCCGTGGGACGCTGCGGATGTTCCAGCCGATGCTGACCCGTCACCGGGTCCTGGCTCACCTCATAGTGCCTTTCTTCCAGCCGCAGCCACTGCTTGCCACCCTGTTCAAACAAACCGATGTCGTTGGGCACGGCATTGGCCGGCAGCGCCACCGGGTGCGCATAAGGCCCGAGGTCGGTTTTCCACAATCGGGTCTTGCCATCGGGCATCTCCACCGGTTCAAGGCTGTCGATCAGCGCGCTGGGCTTGACCGTTGCGACGGCCCCCAGGGGCAGCACATGCCCGGCGCCCATCAGCGCCAATTGGGCAAAGTTGATCAGCACCCCGTTGATATGCGCCCCGGCCTCCTCCCGGTCGCCCTTGCTCCAGTCTTCGATACCCTCCAGAAGTTCCTCGGCGATCTGCGCCACCATCACCCCCAACAGGACTTCCCCCACGCCGGGGATCAACATCCCGACGAAGTTGAAAATATTCCAGCCGATGTCCAGGTAGCTGGTCAGGCGTTTCCAGCGCGTGGCGGCATCCTCATCGCCGGTCGGCACCGCAATGAACCGCGCATCGGCGATGGCTTTATTGCGTTTGTCGACGCACAGCCATTGCCACAAGTCCCCGCCAATCAGGTTGGTGATGGGCTCTGCGGTCGGGTTTTCGACTGCGGTTTCCCGCCACCAAGGGCCCATGTCCAACGGCTCGCGTTGTTGCCAGACAACACGCGTCAGCCGCTCTTTGACCCGGGCGAAGAATTTGCCCTTGTCCTTTTGCCTCACGAAGCGACTGAAAAACGCCTGATACTCCGTATCGCGCAACTGGCTCAGCAGCTCTTTCATGAAGTCGGCGAGCGAGTCGTACTCTTTCAGCGGGTGCAGCGGATCGTCCGGCACGTAGGCAATCACTGGTCCATCCAGTCGGCTTTGCTGATAGATATCTTCGCGGCGCAGCATGTCCTCATGCACACCGGCAGGGCCGTTGGCCAGGAACGACTGCAACAGTTTGTATGCGTCGTAAGTACTACCCGCCAGCGCCGGCATGCGTTGCGACCAGTCGCTCCAGAACTTCAGACCGTCGGGCGTCAAGCCGTCGACCAACGACTTGACCCTGGACGGCTGGCTCACCGCACTGAACAACACGATGCCGTGCAACGCGAAACCCATCAGCGAGAGCCGATGCCGGTGCAGTGGCTGACCATGAAAGGTGATACCGCTTTTGCCATCACGCACCTGTTGAAGTTTGCCGTAGGCATAGTCGCTGATATCTTTTTTCAAATAAGCCATCAACGCGTCCAGATTAAAGGACGCTTTCTGCGCGGCCAGCGCATGCTCTTCCAACAACTGCCGGGCCTTCGGGTCGGACGGCAACAGAATGCTTTTTATATGAGATTGATACTGCCCCCCCAGATCCAGGCGCCGACACAGCGTGGCTATTTTTTGGGTAGTCATTGTTGCTTCAAGTTTCAACTCTCCTTTGAAGTTCCTCGAATACACACCGGAACCGCTCCTAAAATGATCTTCAGCGGTTTCCGGCTCTTCGAAGTTATGCAAGGCCGCCTCCAGCAGCGTGGATTCGCGCAGATAGCTGGCGCCACGGTCGATCGCCAGGAGAATCTTGTCCGGCACATACAGCTTCACCGTCAGTTGGCTGACGTCGACAGGGGTGTTGAAATTCGACCTGATGAGCGTGGCCAGCAAGGGTTTGGCGAACGCCTGAATGTCCTGTTGCAGGTTTTTCAGCGGGCCATCGACCTTCGCTTGCAAGCGCCAGCGCTCCTCGACCAGTTGCGAGAGGTAGCGCCGATTGAGGCTGGACGCGTTCATGTACCAATCGGGAAAAATTGTATTTAAATCATTTAAACCGTCCAGTGATAACAGTCTACTCACCGGCGCTTCTGTTATAGCGCTGGGCAGCGCCTGGACAATACGTTCGTGGTGAGGGCCTTTATGTGCAACTGGATTAACCGGAACTTGTTCAACACCTTCCAACCCTTTTAATTCAGACATTATGTAACAACCAAAGTAACGATAGGAGTGATCAGCTTAAGCGCCACCCCCTGAAATAAAAGACTAAAAAACTGCTGGACCGACGGCCATTCAATAGCGTGATCGTTCAACTATTAAAGAGTTGAACATACATATATAACACCCTTTGTTTTGCGTTGGTCTTATGCCCTATCGTCAAACAAGTAGTGGATGCGCCTCAGGGCACGACAGAAGTCAGCCCCAGCGAGACCGAAGGCACGACGTTTAGTGTGGTGTTGCCGAGAGTGTCGCGGGTGGTTTTGTAGCCGATGATGTTCAGCAGCACCGCATTGTGGTGAGGGGATTGCCCCCTCGCCACCTATCGAGTGTTTATCCCTATATTTTGGCTACTCGACGATCAACCGAGCCAACCGCTGCTTGAGCATGCGATTCTCGGCCCGCAGTTGCTGGACCTCTTCCAGCAGGTCCAGCGCCAGGGCGACGCCTTCCCATTCCAGCTCCAGATCGTGCCGCAGCTTGGCGGCACGCTTGGCCAGTGCCAGTTCATAATCGTTGAAACGCCAATCCTTGGGCAGTGCGCCCTGAGGTTCGAGGATGCCGTGTTCGACGATTTCGATCACGTAGACGTCCGACAGGTCGGTCGCCTCACAGAATTCTGCCATGTCCAGTTGAACGATCAGGGGGTTGCTCATGATGGGCTACTCCGTCTCTTGGATCAGAAGTGTTCTCTGGGGTTGAAAGCCGCTTTTTTCGCCAGCTCCTGCCACAGCGCCTTCACCTCGTCGTCCGAGGTTTTAGGCATGACGGCCTTGAGTTGTACAAACAGATAACCGCGATGGCCAGCCTTGTTCATCAAGCCGTGGCCCTTGGCGCGCATGCGCTGGCCGTTCTGGCTGCCGGCCGGAACCTTGAGGTTGATCTTGCCTGTCAGTGTAGGCACTGCCACCTCAGTACCTAATGCCAACTCCCACGGAGCCAGCGGCAAGGTAATGATCAGGTTCTCGCCTTCGACGTCGAACTTGGGGTGCGGCGCAAAGCGAATGATCAGGAACAAGTCGCCATTCGCCCCGCCACCAGTGCCCGGTGCACCCTGACCCTTGAGGCGGATGCGCTCGCCGTCGGTCACGCCGGCCGGGATCTTCACGTTCAGGCTTTTGCTGGTATTGCTGACATGCTGGCCGGCAGCGTTGTACTGCGGCACCTGGAAGGTGACCTTCTTCGATTCGTTCGAGAGGGTTTCTTCCAGAAAAATCCCGAGTTCCATTTCCACGTCTTGCCCTCGACGTCCGGCGCTACGGCCCGACTGTCCACCATCAAAACCAGGGCCACGGTTGCCGAAGATCGAACTGAAGAAGTCCGAAAAATCGCCCGTATCCTGACCACCACCGAAACCGCCTGCGCCACGCCCCTGCCAACCCGGCGGGCCCTGGAACGGTTGGCCGTGCTGGCCGTATTTGCGCAAGTCGTCGTATTCGGCGCGCTTGTCGGCGCTTTTCAGCGCTTCATAGGCTTCCGAGGCGTCTTTGAATTTGGACTCGGCGTCCTTTTCCTTGCTGACGTCCGGGTGATACTTGCGCGCCAGCTTGCGATAGGCGGCCTTGATCGTCTTATCGTCCGCGGTCGGTTCCACACCGAGAATCTTGTAATAGTCTTTGAAGTCCATCGAGGGAATCACCATCCGTTATCAAAATCGCGCCGTCACCGGCAGCATGCGCTTATTGGCAGCCGCGAGGTTGACCGATCTCTAGTGTCCTGCCTCGCAAATACGTTCCTCTTTTGACGAGTGGCTGTTGCTGCCAGGCAAGGCGCCGCGACGAGTCATAGCCCGCTATGGCGAGGAGCGGCAACGCAGCATGGCAGAAACAGACGCCGTCAAAAAGGAACAGTATTTGCGAGGCAGGACACTATTGTGACCGGGGCGCGCATCAGAAGTTTATCGGCAGCGGTGGGCAGTTCTTGCGACCGCCGAATGGCTGCCAGGGTCGATGCAGACAAGTTTGGGGCATCGGGCCAGCTTATCAAGGCGCTATTCGTGATGATTTAGCAGATAGTCGGCCTTCGAATCTGTGCCGCACTGACATACACTGCGCGGCCGTTTTTTAACCGGAACTCGAAAGACATGAAAAACGCATCTCCAGCCCGTGCCTGTGGTATCGACTTCGGCACGTCCAACTCCACCGTCGGCTGGCTGCGCCCCGGCATGGAAACGCTGATCGCGCTGGAGGACGACAAGATCACCCTGCCTTCGGTGGTCTTCTTCAACATGGAAGAACGCCGCCCGGTGTACGGCCGCCTCGCGCTGCACGAATACCTGGAAGGCTATGAAGGCCGGTTGATGCGCTCGCTCAAGAGCCTGCTGGGCTCCAAGCTGATCAAGCACGACACCAGCGTCCTCGGCACGGCGATGCCGTTCAAGGACCTGCTCGGACTGTTTATCGGCCAGCTGAAGAAGCGCGCTGAAACTGCCGCCGGTCGCGAGTTCGATGAAGTGGTGCTGGGTCGTCCGGTGTTCTTCGTCGATGACGATGAAATGGCCGACCAGGAAGCCGAAAACACCCTGGTGGACGTGGCCCGCGCCATCGGTTTCAAGGACGTTTCGTTCCAGTACGAACCGATTGCGGCGGCCTTCGACTATGAGTCGACCATTGAAAAAGAAGAGCTGGTACTGATCGTCGACATCGGTGGTGGTACGTCGGACTTCTCGCTGGTGCGCCTGTCCCCTGAACGCCGCAACCACGACAACCGTCACGACGACATCCTCGCCACCGGCGGCGTGCACATCGGCGGGACCGATTTCGACAAGCAGCTGAGCCTGCAAGGCCTGATGCCGCTGTTCGGCTACGGCAGCCGGATGAAGAGCGGCGCCTACATGCCCACCAGCCACCACATGAACCTGGCGACCTGGCACACCATCAACTCGGTGTATTCGCAGAAGTCGACCCTGGCGCTGGGCAGCATGCGTTACGACATCGAAGACACTGGCGGCATCGATCGCCTGTTCAAGCTGATCGACCAGCGCGCCGGCCACTGGCTGGCCATGGAAGTGGAAGAAACCAAGATCCAGCTGACCCATGCCGACAGCCGCCATGTGCCGCTGGACCGCATCGAACCGGGTTTGAGCGTGGAGTTGAGCCGGGCACTGTTCGAATCGGCCATCGACAACCTGTTGGAGCGCGTGCGCAACAGCGTGACCCAGCTACTGAACGACGCCAACGTGCGGGTCGATCAGGTGGATACAGTGTTCTTCACCGGCGGCTCGAGCGGAATTCCGGCACTGCGCAACAGCGTCTCGGCGATGTTGCCGAACGCTCGGCATGTGGAAGGGAACATCTTCGGCAGCATCGGCAGTGGCTTGGCGATTGAAGCGATGAAGCGCTACGGCAACATGGACTGATCCGAAACCGAGACGAGGCCATCGCGAGCAAGCTCGCTCCCACATTGGAATGCGTTCCCCTGTGGGAGCGAGCTTGCTCGCGATAGGGCCCTATCAGGCAATACACATCACCTGATCAAACCATCCCCACCTGCTTCAACTCACTCTTCAGGTACGCGTAATAAATCGGCCCCGCCACCACCCCCGGCAGGCCGAACGCGGCCTCGAACACCAGCATTGCCAGCAGCAACTCCCACGACTTGGCACTGATCTGCCCGCCAACGATGCGCGCGTTGAGAAAGTATTCGAGCTTGTGGATAAAAATCAGGTAACCCAACGCCGCCACGGCCACCCAGATCGACAGCGACAGACCGACGATGGTGATCAGGGTGTTCGACATCAGGTTGCCGATCACCGGCAACAAGCCGAGCAGGAAGGTCAGCACGATCAGGGTTTTGGTCAGCGGCAGCTTGATGCCGAACATCGGCAGGACCACCACCAGGAAAATCCCGGTGAAGAAGGTGTTGAGCAGGGAAATCTTGATTTGGGCGAACACGATGTTGCGAAACGCCTGGACCAGCAGGTGCAAGCGGTCGAACAGCGCGGCGGCCAATGGCCTGCGCTTGGTCACGTCCGGCACGCGCTGCAAGGCAATGATCGCCCCCAGCACCATGCCGATCAGCAGCGTCACAAACATGTGCGCTGCGTCCTTGCCCACCAGCTGCAAATCGCTTAGATGCTTGCTCACCCACTCGCCAATCGCCACGCGGAACTCGGCGGCACTGGCGGGTAGATAGGCGTCGATGAACGGCGGCAGTTGCCCGCGCGCCCGATCAACCACACCCATGAATTTGTCGAGAGAAGCGCCGGGGTTTTCCGCTTCATGCAGCAGAAAGCTGAAGGCACCGGCAAAGATCAGCGTCAACACACTGACCACTAGCGTCCCCAACAACGCCACCGCCAGCCAGCGCGCACGCCGACCTTCGATCAGGCGCTGCAATTGCGGGGTGAGCATGTTGACCAGTTCGAACACCAGCAGTCCGGCCAGCAAACTCGGCAGTAATCGCAGCGGGATCACCAGCAACAAACCACCAAAGATGATGACCCAACTGATTGACAATAAGACTTGGCGTTCAGAAAACGTTGGCATACAGCCTCAAAACGAACGGCGTAAAAGGATTGGCAGTCTGCCAGCGTTCCGATGCCAGCACTAGGGATTGTGTAGGTCGACCTTGGTCGCAATGGTGGCGGATTTTTGCAATGTCCTTGCCGGCCTCTTCGCGAGCAAGCCCGCTCCCACATTCGACCGAGTTCTTCCAGATGGAATGCGGCCAAATGTGGGAGCGGGCTTGCTCGCGAAGGGGACCTCACAGCCCCCACAAATCTCCCGCCCCACCCATGACCATGTTGTTATTTTTTCTTCAGGCAATCGCTCATGAAGGTTTTGCGCGCATCACCCTTGAGCGCCTTAGTGGCGGCATCGGCGTTGCAGGTTTTCATTTTCTCTTGCTGAGGCGTCAGGGGTTTGGCAGCCTCGGCGGCGGGTGCAGCCTTGAGGCAATTGCTCATGAAGGCTTTGCGTTCGTCTCCCTTGAGGGTTTTCGCGGTAGCGTCAGCATTGCAGGTGGTCATCTTGTTCTGTTGCTCGGTGGCGGCAAAGCCTTGGGCGCAGAGCAGCAAACCGATCATCAACAAAGGGACACGCAACATCTTCATGGAGTTTTCTCCTTGTTGCCGCACCGACGAGCACGGCCTCGCTCTGGAGTGTAGACAACACCTGTTACACCTTCCTGCTCTCAAGGTGGCTGCGTCGATACTGTTCCGGCGTGCACTCCGCCTGGCGTTGAAACATCGCGATAAACGCTGAGCCGGTGCTGTAGCCCATGTCGAACGCGATCTCCTGGATGCTGCGGTGGCTGTCCAGCGCTTCGATCGCCGCCAGAAACCGCAATCGCTGCCGCCACTCACCAAAACTCATGCCCAACTCACGCACGAACCGCCGCGCCAGGGTGCGCTCGCTGACATGGATCTGCGCAGCCCACTCCGACAAGGGCCGGTTATCACCGGGCTCGGCCTGCAAGGCTTCGAGTATCCCGAGCAAGCCGGGGCTGCTGGCGTAGGGCAAATAACATTTATGCACCGGCGCCTGTTGCAGCTGATCCACCAACACCTGAGCGAGACGTTTGTCGGCTTCGTACTCCGGAATCTTCACATCCCGGGCAGCGAAGTCTTTGAGGATCGCTTTGAGTATGTCGCTGATGGCCAGGGTGCAGGCCTGTTGCGGCAGGTTGTGGCACATCGGCGGAGCCAGGCAGACTGCGCGATAGTTGATCGGCTGATGGCTATAGAAGCTGTGCTCGGTCTGCGGCGGTACCCACACCGCGTATTGCGGCGGTGACATGAAGCGGCTGCCGCCGATTTCCATGTGCAATACGCCGTGGGCCGAATACTCCAGCGTGCCCCATGGGTGACGGTGCGCCGAGGCATAACGATGCGCATCAAAATCGGCATACCGGAAGTACACCGGGGCAGGCAGTTCGCTGAAGTCGAGCAGATCGATGTGTTTACTGTTCATGCTGTCCGTCATCAGGGGCAGGTTGTCTGGATCGAAGTATAGGCTTGTATCCAGACAGGCGATAATCACCCCCTCATTAACGTTCTGGTTTTCTCTGATGCAATACGCTTATCCCCTGCTGGCCATTTTCATCTGGGCCGGCAATACCGTGATCACCAAAATGTCGGCCGGGGCGATCTTCCCTGCCGAGATCGGTTTTTACCGCTGGCTGCTTGCCGGATTGCTGTTCACACCCTTCATGCTCAAACCGGTGATCGCCCATTGGCCAGCGATCCGCCCGAACCTGGGCAAGATCTTTGTGCTCGGCGTGCTCGGCATGGCTGTTTACCAAAGCCTGGCGTACTTCGCGGCGAGCCTGACCTCGGCCACCAACATGGGCATCATCCTGTCGCTGATGCCGTTGATGTCACTGGCCATGGCGATCATTGGCCTCGGCCAGCGCCTGACCATCGGCGCCCTGGCCGGTGCGGTGCTGTCGTTTGCGGGGGTTTTGGTGGTCGTCTCATCCGGCAGCCTTGGTGCGCTGCTTGAACACGGGGTGAACCTGGGTGACGCGATGATGCTGATCGCCACCCTGGCCTACGCGATCTACAGCACGCTGCTGAAAAAGTGGCAGCTGCGTTTGCCGCCGCTGGTGTTGCTGTACTTGCAGGTATGGGTGGCGGTGGTGGTGCTGTTTCCGATGTTCCTCGCCTCACCGAAGATCGGCCCGACGCTGCAGAACATTCCGCTGGTGCTTTACGCCTGCTTGTTGGCCTCGATGGTTGCGCCATTGGCATGGATGCAGGCCGTGGTGCGTCTGGGTCCGAGCCGGACTACGTTGTTTTTTAATTTGCTGCCGCTGATTACTGCGCTGATTGCGGCGGTGGTGCTGCATGAGCAGTTGGCGATGTATCACTTGGTCGGCGGGGTGTTGACGTTGGGTGGGGTGATTCTTTCGGAGCGCTGGACCACAGTTCTAGGCCGTAAGATTCGCGTAGCCTGAGCGGACGCTTTCGCGAGCAAGCCCGCTCCCACAGGGGAATGCATTCCAAATGTGGGAGCGGGCTTGCTCGCGAAGAACGATGACGCGGTTTACCGGCTAAACCCCAGCTGCTTTCAGCCGCGCAGCATGCTCGACAAACAACCGGATCGGCTCCGCCCCCTTCCCTACCAAACCCAACGACTGATTGACGATGTCGAAGTGATCCATCGGATACTCGTCACCAATCACTGTCCCCAGATGCGAGCTGTAACGCCCGACCATCCCGTCGCAATGCCCGACCTCCCGAACGAAGGTTCTGGCAAACAACCGGCAGCTGCGGTTGGTCCCATCAAACAGGTTTCGCCCGCGATTGGTCTTGCCCGGTTGCAAGGTCCCGGACCAGGAGTAATACCGCACGCCATTGACCTCTTCCGGCCCATGCCCGCCCCAGGTTTCAGGCAAGCCCTGTGGATAACGCTGGTTGAACAGCGCCACGCCTTCCGTCGTCAGTGAATGATGGGAGGCATGGATATCCACCGGCAACTTCGGTCCGCGATAACCGGTTTCCAGCAGGCTCATCAGCGCACTGATCCAACGCAGCAAAACGCTGAGCAAACGCCCCTTGGCGCTGTCTCCCGGATAGTGTTTGTGCAGGTAATCCGCCAGTTCCGAGCCGTGATTGGGGCCTGCCACCGAGGTGACCGAAGCCACCCGATCCGGGCGCTTGGCCGCGGCATAGCGGGCGGTCAGTGCCCCTTGGCTGTGGCCGATCAGGTTGACTTTCTCGGCCCCGGTTTCCCGCAGGATTTCCTCGATCCGCGCCAGCAGTTGCTCGCCGCGCACTTCGCAGGAGTTGATCGGTGAGACCTGCACCGCAATCACCGTCGCCCCACCCCGGCGCAAGGCCGAGATGATCCCGTACCAGTATGGATAGAGCAGCAGACGGATAAACCCGAGCATTCCCGGGACCAGCACCAACGGGTAACGCGTGGCGGAACCTTGCGACATGGGCGAACGTCCTTGTGATCGGTGAGGTGACGCAAGGCTGAATGCAAGACATCAGCCAAGCATCGGCATCGAAGATGACAACTCGACGACCAGTCTATGACATCGCGCCCTACTTCAGCCCCACCACCCCCGCCACGATCAATCCGACCGACACCAGTTTGACCGCCGTCAGGCTTTCGCCGAGCAGCGCAAACCCGAGAAACACCGTGCCCAGGGAGCCGATGGCGGTCCAGATCGGGTAAGCGATGCTCACCGGCAACTCGCGCATGGCCAGGGTCAGGAAGTAGATCCCGCCCACCGCGGCCACCACGGTGATCATCGACGGCCAGAGCCGGGTGAAGCCCTCGGCGTACTTCATACCCATGGCAAAGGTGACTTCGAAGCCCGCGGCGATCAGCAAAAACAGCCAGGCCATCTAGAACTCCCTGGCCAGCGCCCGCAAACGCTGCTCGGCCTCAGCGGCGGAGATCTGGAAGGTGCGCGCCTCGGATTCTTCGCCTTCGGCGGCCACGACCGTAATGTCGGTGATGCCGATGAACCCCAACGCCGTTCGCAACAACGGATCGGCATGGTTCATCGCCTCAAGTTCTCCACCGGGCCCGAAACCGAACCCGCCGCGACTGGTGACGATCAACGCCTTTTTGCCCTGCACCAGCGGCTCGTATTGGGCCACGCCATTGTCCAGGGTGTGATTGAAGGTCAATCCGAGTCGCACAATCTGATCGATCCAGGCCTTAAGGCCGCTGGGCACGCTGAAGTTATGCATCGGCGTGGAGATCACCAGCAAATCGTGGCCAAGCAACTCGCTTACCAGTTCATCGCTGAACGCCAGATCGGCCTGCATCGACAGCGGCCGCGCATCAGGCTCGGGGTAAAACGCGGCAGCCACAAAAGCCTCATTGACCGGCGGAATCAACGCCCGACCGACTTCGCGACGGGTCAGGTGCGACTGAGGATTGGCCGCCTGCCAGGCGGAAAGAAACACCTCTGCCAAGCGCCTGGAATGAGAACGGTCGCCACGGGGGCTGGCATGTACGGCAAGAATTGTGCTCATCTGAATCTCCTGAAGGACTAAACTCAAACTGCTTGTGGCTTGCAGCTTGAAGCGCGTAGCCGCCCCTCTTCAAATGAGCAAAAATCAGTCTGGATGAATTGATTTCATCCATGGAGCTTTCAATGTTTGCCTCGCTGCCGCTGACCGCCCTGCGCGCCTTTGAATCCGCCTCGCGCCTGCTGAGCTTCAAGGCTGCCGCCGAAGAACTCTCGGTGACGCCGACGGCGGTTTCCCATCAGATTCGTTCGCTGGAGACCTGGCTCGGTGTGCCGTTATTCGAGCGACTGCCACGGCAAGTTCGCCTGACGGACTGCGGTGAACGACTGTTCCACAGCTTGCACGGCGCCTTGCTGGAAGTGGCGCAAAGTGTCGATACACTGCGCCCGCAACGCAGCGGCGCGAGCTTGACGATCTCCACCACCGCCGCTTTCGCTGCGTTATGGCTGGTGCCGCGGCTGGGCCGGTTTTACGCCCGGCACCCGAACATCAGCCTGCGGCTCGATACCCATTGCGAAGTCATCGATTTGCATCAGGACGCCAGCGTCGATCTGGTGGTGCGCTACAGCCTCGATGATTACCCGAACCTTTATGGCCTGTGTCTGTTTGACGAATCCTTTGGTGTCTATGGCTCGCCGGAGCAAGTCGCCCTGGCCGCCAGCCGAGCGCCGACGCTGATCAGCGTGCGCTGGCACAACTCCAAACTGTACGCCCACGGTTGGGAGGCCTGGTGCGCGCAGTCCGGCGAGAACTGGCTTGCGGGAAAGCCAGCGGTTCGTGAATACGACGAAGAGCATTACGCCCTGCAAGCGGCGATTGCCGGGCAAGGCCTGGTGCTGGCGAGCAATATTCTGGCGTCCGAGAGCGTGGCCAGTGGTTTGCTGGTGGCTTACAAGGGTGAGGTTCAGGTCGATGGTGCCGGTTACGCGGCACTGTGCGTGCCGGGGCGCGAACGGCATCCGCCGGTCCGGGCGTTTTTTGCGTGGTTGCAGGAAGAAGCAGCGTTGTCGGGGCTATTGCCAAGATCGCAGCCTTCGCCAGCTCAGGAGATGACTGATCGTTCCCACGCTCTGCGTGGGAATGCAGCCCGGGACGCTCCGCGTCCCATCAAAAGCCGAATGCAGAGCGTCCGTTGAGGTATTCCCACGCGGAGCGTGGGAACTATCTGTGGCTACCGGGTGGGTTTGACGGTGACTGGCGCCTTGCCGGCCTTCATCTGCTCCAGCAACGGCGCGCACTGATTCGGTTCGCCACCGCTCGGCGCCACCAACGCCAGCAACCCCGCCGCCGGTGCGGCAATCACACCCAACGCCACCATCCCCGCCCCGCGCAGTATCAGCGGCACAGCCTTCACACCCGCATCAGGCTTGATGAACTTACCCCGCACGTACAGCGGCGAACGCAGCGAAATCAAGCGCCAGCCCTTGGATTCCGGGGAGATGGTCAGGTCCAGTTGCTCAGTCGCCATGTTGGCCGTGCCATCGATGTAGATGATCGCGTTTTCGGTATCGAAGACGAACAGGCGCGTGGTCGCCAGTCCGGTCTTGATGTCGAAGTCAGCGGCAGCGCAGTTGATCTTCACTTCCTTGTCGCCAAAGATCTTGCCGACTACATAGTTGCCGACGTTGAGCCCTGCCAGCTCCATGAGTTCGCGGCTGATAGCGCCATCGTTAATCAGCATCTTCAGATTGCCATTGGCGGTGCCCAGCAGTTTGGCCACCGAGTTGCCACGACCGGTGATGTCGGCATCGCCATTGAGCTCGCCGAAACTGGTTTTCATCGGCTCAAAGGTCGGGAACAGCTGTTTGAGTTTGAACTTGCGTGCGGTGAGTTTGGCCCGGCCTTCCAACGGTTCGGTTCGGCCATTGAGGCGAATCTGAGCATCCAGGTTGCCGCCAGCCACACCGAAGCGCAGGGGCTCAAGGCTGAGCACGCCGTCAGTGAGTATCAGGTGGGTGTAGAGATCGTTGAACGGCAGTTTTTCGCTGTGGACGATGCGCTTGCCGGTGAACTCGACGTCAGCGTCCATATCGCGCCAGCGCTCGGTTTTAAACTCTTCGACCGGCAACACCTTGTCTACTGGCTGCTTGCTTTCACCACCACGGGCCTTTTGTTTGGCGTTGGAATCGGCACCGATCAGCGGGGCCAGGTCGGCAAACAGCAGTTGATTGGAAACCAGCGAACCGCTCAGCTTCGGACGCGGCTGGCTGGCGACATAAGCCAGGCTGCCATGGATGTCGCTCTGACCAATCTTGCCGTTGAATTCTTCGTAACGGAATACCGCGCCGTCCGCTTCATGCAGCTTGGCGATCAAGTGCCCGTCAGTCTCGTACGGCGGCGTGTCCGGCAGGGTCACGCCGGTCAGCGGGTAGAGATTGCCCAGACTGGTGCCGGCCAGTTTCAGGCGCAAATCCAGGGCGCCGAGGTTCAGTGGATCGGTGAGGGTGCCGGCCAGTTCGACGCTGGTGTCGGCGATATTCACGTGTGCCTGAAGCGGGAACGGTCTGGCCGCGTCCTGCAACGCCAGCAGGCCGCCGATCTTACCTTCGCCCCCGAGTTTCTGGCCGTGGTATTGGCCTTTGACCTTCAGCGCGAACGCGTAATCCTGCGGCGAGGCGCCCTTTTCCGACGCGGTATTCGCGGCTTTGTCACCGACGATGTCACTGAACGGAATCGGTTTGCCCAGCGGGTCGATGATCAAGTCGAGCTGAGTTTTCAGGCTCTGGTCGTCGAGGATGACGTGGCCTTTGTCAAAGCCGATCGCACCGATGTCCACCACCCAGCTTGAAGGCTCGGCGTTCGGGTCTTTCGGATCGAATTTGAAGGTCCAGTTGGCGCGACCATCGGCAAGGCGCTGGAGGTCGGCATTCGGTTCGGTCAGGTCAATACGCGGAATCACCACGCGCTGCGCCAGCAAGGCCAAGGGTGAGATGCGCAACTCGACGCGTTTGAGGGTGACCATCTGCGGTGTCTTCGACCAGTCCGGATTGCCCAGGCTCAAATCCTCCGCCACCACATGCGGCCACGGCACCCACGCGCGCCAGCCGCCCTCGTCGGGCTCACGTTGCCAGACCACCGCGAGGTTGCCGTTGATGGCGAACGGGCGGTGCAGCTCTTCGGAAACTTTGGCGTTAAGCGGCGGTTTGATCCGGTTCCAATCGAAGAACGCGATGATCAGAACCAGTACGGCCAGCAGGACAACAAGGCTGGCGAGGGTCCAGGTAAACATTTTACGAGTGCGCGTCATTGCACAGGGCTCCTGATACGACTGAGCGCCCTGACTGCGACGCACGTTTGAAACGTTAGGCCAGAACCGGCCTGCCATGGAGTCTAGGACTGGGAAATGGCGCGCAGGTTTAACCGAAATTCCGCTTAACGCTCAAATAATCGGTCGGCGACAGGATGCGTTACCGGACCCGCACTTTTGCAAGGCGCGAGTGAGTGGAAAATACCCATCTCAGCGCAAAAACGTCCGGCGGAAACGCCCGATTTAGAGCCGTTTCACGGAACAATCAATTCCGTTGATTATTACCATTGCGTTTATGAACTTTTATATCGACTTATCGAGAGTAGCATTGCCCTCGTACCCACTTTATCGCCCTCCCTCGGAGCACCCAATCATGAAACGCCAATTACTGTTTAGCCTTACCCTCTCAATGCTGGCCAGCACAGCTTTCGCCCTGCCAGCTGCTGACCAGGCGACCCCACAAGTCAAATCCACCCACTCGGTATTCAGCCAAACCGTCGCCGAAGGTGGCAATGATCGCCTGAAAGAAAAAGGCCTGATCACCCAGGATGGCTCGGACCGTACTCCACAAGGTCAAACCTTGGCTGCTGATGGTTCCGACCGCACTCCACAAGGTCAGACCCTGGCTGCTGACGGTTCCGATCGCACTCCACAGGGTCAAACCCTGGCTGCTGATGGTTCTGATCGCACTCCACAAGGCCAAACCCTGGCTGCTGACGGTTCCGATCGTACTCCACAAGGTCAAACTCTGGCTGCTGACGGTTCCGATCGCACTCCACAAGGTCAAACCCTGGCTGCTGACGGTTCCGATCGCACTCCACAAGGTCAAACCCTGGCTGCTGATGGTTCCGATCGCACTCCACAAGGTCAAACTCTGGCTGAAGGTGGTGGTGACCGTGTCATCGAACGCAACAGCGCTTTGAGCTGAGCCCATGGCGGCCCTGAAAAAAAGCCCAATCCTCGGATTGGGCTTTTGACGTTATAGATGCCTCACTTCCCTGCTTGATCCCCCGATAGTCATTCGACGCCGGCAAAGCCGATTTGCTAGAGTGCGCCGCTGTCTTATCCAGAAAACACCCTTGCGATGCTGCCCCGCGCCGAACAGAAACAACAGACCCGCAACGCCCTGATGGACGCTGCCCGCCACTTGATGGAATGCGGCCGAGGATTCGGCAGCCTGAGCCTGCGCGAAGTTGCCAGAACCGCCGGGATCGTGCCCACCGGTTTCTACCGGCATTTCGCCGATATGGATGAACTGGGCCTGGTACTGGTGAGTGAAGTCGGTCAAACCTTCCGCGAAACCATTCGCCTGGTGCGCCACAACGAGTTCGTCATGGGCGGCATCATCGACGCCTCGGTGCGGATCTTTCTCGACGTGGTCACGGCCAATCGCTCGCAGTTCCTGTTTCTCGCACGCGAGCAGTACGGCGGTTCGCTGCCAGTGCGGCTGGCCATCGGCCGTTTGCGCGAAGACATAAGCTCGGACCTGGCGGCCGACTTGTCCTTGATGCCGAAACTGCAACACCTGGACATCGCCGGCCTGAGCGTCATGGCTGACCTGATTGTTAAAAGCGTGTTTGCAACCTTGCCGGACATCATTGATCCGCCGGCACAGGCATTGCCCGAGCATCTGACGCCGCAGGCGAAGATTACCCAGCAGTTGCGGTTTATCTTTATTGGCCTCAAGCATTGGCAGGGACTCGGCAGCACCGAGTAATCCTCTAAAAGCCGCAATTTGGTGCGAGTAGCGCTGCACCGCACCAAATTCATCCAAATAGCCGCAAAGGCTAGTAGCCCCCACTGAGCACCGACAGGCATTTCCTACGTATCACCCGATTGGCAAGCCCCTTGCTCTAGCCTAAGCATTGTCCATTGCTGGAAGCCTTCCGATGCTGGTGATTCATCGCAGAATCGACCCTCAACCCGTCTGGGCCGCCGAGTTGCACCTGACCTTCGAAGCCCGGAGCAAAAGCCGTTTGCGCTGTTTCAGTGCCGAGGGTGAAGACGTCGGTTTGTTTTTGGAGCGCGGTCAGCCACCCCTGTATGACGGTGAGTGCCTGCAAGCCGAAGACGGGCGCATCGTCCGCGTCTGCGCTCGGGCCGAACACCTGCTGCACGTCACCTGCGCCAATGCTTTCGAACTGACTCGCGCCGCCTATCACCTCGGCAACCGCCATGTCGCCCTGCAAATTGGCGATGGCTGGTTGCGCCTGCTCGACGACTACGTGCTCAAGGCCATGCTCGAACAGCTTGATGCCAAGGTCGAGAACATCGAAGCGCCGTTCCAGCCGGAACACGGCGCCTACGGTGGCGGCCACCACCATTCGCGCCACGGCGATGAAGACTTCAACTACCCGCCGAAACTGCACCAGTTCGGCGTGCGGTTATGAACCCAGCCTGGGCGCTGTTGCGCCTGGCCAGTCCGCAACTGCCGATTGGCGGTTACAGCTATTCCCAAGGTCTGGAAATGGCTGTGGACAACGGCCGGGTGAATGATCCTGACAGCGCCCGTCGCTGGATCAGTGATCAGTTGCTGCTGAACCTGGCGCGTTTCGAAGCGCCGTTGCTGCTCGCCCATTGCGTGGCCGCCTCTGATGAAAACTGGGGTGAATTGCTGCAACGCTGCGAAGAACATCGCGCCAGCCGGGAAACCAGGGAGCTGCATCAGGAGAGCCGGCAGATGGGCTATTCGTTGCAGCAACTGCTCAACGGTTTGCCTGAGCTGGATGCATCGGCCCGCGCCTTTCTTGAACAACGTCCCGAGCCGCATCTGGCCCTCGGCTGGGCACTGGCCGCTCGCGCCTGGAATATCAGCCCGCAGGACGCACTCGCGGCGTGGCTCTGGAGTTGGCTGGAAAACCAACTGGCGGTGTTGATGAAAACCCTGCCACTGGGCCAACAAGCTGCGCAACGCCTGACCAGCCAGTTGCTTGCGCTGCTGCAAGAGGCTCAGCAGAACGCCACCCGAATCAACCCCGAACACTATGGCAGCGCCGCTTTCGGCCTGTCCCTGGCGTGCATGGCCCATGAGCGCCAGTACAGCCGCCTGTTCCGTTCCTAGGGCCAGTTATTTTGGGCCTGTTATTTTGGAGAAGCACATGAATACACAACCTCTGCGCGTCGGCATCGGCGGCCCGGTCGGTTCCGGCAAAACTGCGCTGACTTTGGCCCTGTGCCTGGCGCTGCGCGACCGCTACAACCTGGCGGTGGTCACCAACGACATCTACACCCGTGAAGACGCCGACTTTCTGGTGCGCAACGAAGCCCTGGCGCCGGAGCGAATCATCGGCGTGGAAACCGGCGGCTGCCCGCACACGGCGATTCGCGAAGACGCCTCGATCAACCTCGAAGCCGTGGACCAACTGAACCGCCGCTTTCCAGGGCTGGACCTGATCCTTGTGGAGTCCGGTGGTGACAACCTGTCCGCCACCTTCAGCCCAGAGCTGTCCGACCTGACCATTTATGTGATCGACGTCTCGGCCGGCGACAAACTGCCGCGCAAGGGTGGGCCGGGGATCTGCAAATCGGATCTTCTGGTGATCAACAAAATCGACCTCGCGCCATTGGTGGGTGCGTCGCTGGAACTGATGGACAGCGACACCCAGCGCATGCGCAACGGCAAACCGTTCGTTTTCAGCAACCAGAAAACCGGCCTCGGCCTGGAAGAAATCATCGCCTTCATCGAACGCCAGGGCCTGCTGACAGCGGCGTGAACACGATCAACTTTTATCAACAAGGAAGCTTATCCATGACACTTAAACGCATTCTGGGCGCCATGGCCCTGCTGCTGACCCCGGCCATCGCCTTCGCCCACCCGGGGCATGGCGACAACGGTTTGATCGCCGGCATCAGCCACCCGGTCGGAGGCCTCGATCACTTGTTGGCGATGGTTGCGGTCGGTTTGTGGGCGGCACAACAGAAAGGCGCTGCACGCTGGGCGCTGCCGTGCACATTCGTCGGCATCATGCTGATCGGCGGGTTGCTGGGGTTTGAAGGGCTGAACCTGCCGGCGCTGGAGAGCGGGATTGCGGCGTCGGTGCTGGCGCTGGGCCTGGCGGTGGCGTTGGCCGTGCGTCCGCCGTTGAGCCTCGCCGTTGCGGCAACCGCTTTGTTTGCGCTGTTCCATGGGGTGGCGCACGGACTGGAGTTGCCGCAGATGTCGAGCCCTTGGGCGTATGCGGCGGGTTTTGTAGCGGCGACGGCTGCCTTGCATGGCTTGGGTTATGCCCTGGTGCGGGTGTTGCCGCAAGCGGCGGCGCCGTTGGTTCGACTGGCGGGTGCGGCGTCGGCGGCGACTGGCGTGTGGTTGTTGGCGGGCTGATTTCTTTATCACCTGTGATGGCCTCATCGCGAGCAGGTCGAATCGTCGCACCGTCGCTCCCACATTTGTTCTGTGTGCACAGTTCCAGTGTGGGAGCGAGCCTGCTCGCGATAGCGGTCTGACAGACCACCGCATCTCTCAGGCCTGATAACATGTCGCGCAATCAACCCTGCCGTGACGACGCCAGCCAATGCCGCCTGTTTCCCGCTCCGCCTCCCAGCCTGAATTGACCGCTCTGTTTGCCTCGGTGCAACAGCACTTCCAGGATGTAATCGTGCCGCTCTGGCAAGGTCCCGGCTGGAATGCCGACATGGCGCTGCCCTATGAGGCGCTGGACGCCGGGCATCAACCGCTGCCGCCCCAACGCTACCGCGCCATGGCCTGCGCGCGGCAGCTTTACCTGTTTTCCAGCCTGATCGGCCAGGTTCCGGCCGCCGAAGAACGCGCCGCAGCGCTGTTCCGTTCCCTGCAGCAGCATTTCCACGATGCCGAGCATGGCGGCTGGTTCTACAGCGTCGACCCGCAGGGTGCGCCGCTGGATCAGCGCAAAGACCTCTACACCCACGCCTTCATCCTGTTCGCCTGCGCCCATTACTGGGACAAGGTCCGCGAACCGCTGGTGGAATCGGTGCTCAACGCCGCACTGGAAGTGGTCGCGCAGCGCTTCGCCACGGGCGACGGCCTGTACGAAGCCAGCCTCGGCCGCGACTGGTCCTCGCTCGAGTCCGGGCCGCTGCAAAATCCCCTGATGCACTTGGCCGAAGCCTTCCTCGCCACGCTGTCGGTGCGCAAAGACGTCGCCGTGCAAGACGCGCTCGTCGAGTTATGCACAGCGATGCAGAAGCGTTTTATCGACCCGCAACACGGTGTGTTGATGGAAAAACCACTGGGGGCTGTGGATAACTGGTTTGAACCGGGGCACCAGTTCGAGTGGTATTTCCTGCTGGAGTCGTCTTCGTTGCTGCGAGGCTCGACACTCCACGCCTCTCTGGAACGCGCCTTTGCGTTCACCGAACAACTGGGTGTCGATCAACAGACCGGCGCCGTGCGGGCCATGCTTGACCTGACGCCGGACAGCCCACCTCGGGACGCTACGCAGCGAATCTGGGCTCAGGCTGAATACCTGCGCGCCCTGACCTTGCGGCCACACAGCGAGGCTGCGGTGCTGCGCCAATTGCAGGCGTTGCAGCAGCGCTCTCTACACGCGGGTGGCTGGTATGAGTGCCGTGATGAGAACGGTGATGTGACACGTCGGGACATGCCGTCGACCACGCCTTATCACTTGGCAACCTGCTATCGCGGGTTGGCCGAGTATCTTCGCTGATTGATAGATCGCTATCGTCGGATCGCCGCCCGGAGCAAGCTCGCTCCCACAGGGGTTGTGTCGTTCGCGAAATGGCGAGTCAACATAAAATCTGTGGGAGCGAGCTTGCTCGCGATAGGTCGTTACGCGGTCTTAAGCCTTGGCATTACGCTCAATCGCAAACCCGCTCCACGTCTGGCTCACCGGCATCAGCTCCAAACTGTTGATGTTGATGTGCGCCGGGGCATTGAGCACCCAGAAAATGGTGTCGGCGATGTCTTGCGGCTGGATCGGCTCGGCGCCGGCGTAGGTCGCGTTGTAACGCTCCTGGTCGCCGGCGAAGCGCACCAGTGAGAACTCGCTTTCGCACAGGCCCGGCTCGATATTGCTCACCCGCACGCCCGTACCTTGCAGGTCGCAGCGCAAGTTCAGGGAGAACTGTTTAACGAACGCCTTGCTCGCGCCATACACATGGCTGCCTGGGTACGGGTAGTTGCCGGCGATGGAGCCGAGGTTGACGATGCCGGCGCCGCGACCGTGAGCGATCAGGCGGGGCAACAACAGACGAGTGCTGTACATCAGGCCTTTGATGTTGGTGTCGACCATGGTGTCCCAATCGTCGAGATCGCACTTGGGCGCCGGGTCAACGCCCAAGGCCAGGCCGGCGTTGTTGATCAGCCCGCGCAGTTTGGCGAAGGACGGCGGAAGGTTGGCAATCGCCTCCTCCATGGCCTTGCGATCACGCACGTCGAGCACCAGGCCATGAACCTCGGTCTGCTTCGACAACTCGGCGCACAGCGCATTGAGGCGCTCTTCACGACGGCCGGTCAGCACCAGTTTCCAGCCGGCTTCGGCAAAACGACGGGCGCAGGCTTCACCAAAACCGGAGGTCGCGCCGGTAATAAACAGGGTGTTGGACATCGTGTTCTCCTTGCTTCGGCTGATCGGCAGCCACTGGAATAGAAAATCAGCAGCCAGCATGCCCGGCCTTGCCCACAGCGGCAACTACCTTACGAGCTGTACAAAAAACGATCAAACGTTGCCACACCTTGCCCGCCGTGGCTCTCAGCCATGTGCGCGCACCTTATCCACAGGCCGGTCCACAGTTTCCGGGGGCAAGTGGAAAAGCTGTAAGCCGCTGTGCACAAGGCTTTGCGGGCAAATTGGAAATTTTTTTGCTTGACCCTGGAACGTCGGCTGTGTAGCCCATGGCATTTTGCACGATTGACCGGCCATACCGACGATGGCGCCAAGCCAGTAACTACGGCCTTCAGCCGAGTCTTTCCAGAGTTTAACCACAGACTTATCCACAGGCAGCTCCACCCTGTTTCGGCCCGTTTTCGTCATCAACAAAAAGGTTGACAAAGCCCGCTCGCGGTCACGCAAAAACGCCTGATCAAAAAACAACCACAACTCTGCAAGCCACGGTTTCAAAGGCTTTCAGCCAGCTACTCCCACGTTATTCACAGCCAGCTCCACAGCAAACGGGGACAAGTCAAAACCGTGACAAAACAACTATTTGCAGCGGCTTTATGTCGCGCTTTGAGAGCTTGTGAATATTGTTTTCCACAATTTCCGGAAAGCACACAGAGACACCCTGTGGGAGCGAGCCTGCTCGCGAAAGCGGTGGGTCAGACACTTCAATATTGAGCGTGCTATCGCCTTCGCGAGCAGGCTCGCTCCCACAGGGAATTGATGGTGTTTTGGAGATGTAAAAAAACCCCGGCGATTGCTCGCCGGGGCTTGGTGTTACAACAGCGAACTCAGTGGCCGCCGAGATAGGCGTTACGCACTTCCTCGTTAACCAGCAGCTCCTTGCCGGTGCCCGTGAGGCGGATCTCGCCGTTGACCATCACGTACGCCCGGTCCGACAGTTTGAGGGCGTGGTTGGCGTTCTGCTCCACCAGGAAGATAGTCATGCCGGTTTTCGCCAGTTCCCGCAGGGTCGCGAAGATCTGTTTCACCACAATCGGCGCCAGACCCAGGCTCGGCTCGTCAAGCAACAGCAGTTTCGGCCGGCTCATCAACGCACGGGCGATGGCGAGCATTTGCTGCTCGCCGCCAGACATGGTCATCGCCCGCTGGGTGCGCCGCTCTTCGAGTCGCGGGAACAACTCGAACATGCGTTGCATGTCTTCCTTGGCGTACTTGTCACCGATAGGAATGGTGCCCATCAGCAGGTTTTCCTCGACAGTCATGTCGGGGAACACCCGCCGGCCTTCCGGCGATTGAGCGATGCCGTTGGACGCAATGTAGTGGGATGACTTGTGAGTGATATCCACACCCTGATAGATGATCTGCCCGTCCGCCGCCCGCGGCTGACCGAAAATCGACATCAGCAGGGTCGATTTACCGGCGCCGTTGGAGCCTATCAGGCTGACCGTTTCACCTTCATTGATGTGCAGCGAGACATTCTTCAGAGCCTGGATCGGCCCGTAGAACACATCCAGATCCTTCAGTTCGAGGATGGGTTGGCTCATAGCACCACTTCCTCTTCATCGGCGCCCAGGTAGGCCGCAATCACTTTCGGATCGTGTCGGATGTCGTCGGGGCCGCCCTCGGCGATGACGATGCCGTGGTCCAGCACCACGATGTGGTCGGAAATGCTCATTACCATGCCCATGTCGTGTTCGATCAGCACCACGGTCAGATCGTGCTCGTCACGCAGCAGCCGGATCATCGCGCTCAGCGCTTCGGTTTCCTGAGGGTTGAGGCCGGCGGCCGGTTCGTCGAGGCAGATGATCTGCGGACGGGTGCACATGGCCCGGGCGATTTCCAGACGGCGTTGCTGACCATAGGACAGCTCACCGGCCAGACGGTTGGCGCAGTCCACCAGGTCCACCACTTCCAACCAGTAAAAGGCGTGGTCCAGCGCATCGCTTTCGGCCTTGCGGTAGCCCTTCGTATTGAGGATGCCGGCCAGCATATTGCGGTTGACCCACATGTGCTGGGCCACCAGCAGGTTTTCCAGTACCGACATTTCCTTGAACAGGCGAATGTTCTGGAACGTCCGCGCCAGGCCGGCCCGGTTCACCAGGTGGGTGCCGCCGAACATCTTGTAGTGGAGCCGGCTGATGAAGTTTTTCGGCGATACAAAATCAGTCGCCTTGAACGGTTCACCCAGCATTTTGATGACATCGGTCCGCTCGCCACGCACATTGAGTTCGATCTTGCCGCCCGAGGCCTTGTAGAACCCGGTCAGGCAGTTGAACACGGTGGTCTTGCCGGCGCCGTTGGGGCCGATCAGGGCGAAGATCGAGTTGCGTTTGACCTTCAGGCTGACATCGTTCAACGCCTTGATGCCGCCGAAGTGCATCATCAGCTTCTCGACCGAGAGTACGACTTCGCTCATGGCGCTACTCCTTTACGCGGGGTCACACCGGTACGGCTGATCCGAATCAGGCCGCGCGGTCGCCAGATCATCATCAACACCATCAGGACGCCGAACAGCAGCACGCGATACTCCGCGAAACCTCGCAGCAGTTCCGGGGCGACGGTCAGCACGAAGGCCGCAATCACCACGCCGATGGTCGAGCCCATGCCGCCGAGTACCACGATGGCGAGGATCAATGCCGATTCGAAAAAGGTGAACGAGGTCGGGTTGACGAAGCCTTGATAGGTGGCGAAGAACACGCCGGCCAGACCGGCCGTCGATGCACCGATGGTGAACGCCGAGAGTTTGACCAGTACGTGGTTCAGACCCATGGAGCGGCAAGCGATTTCGTCTTCACGCAAGGCTTCCCAGGCGCGACCGACCGGCATGCGGGTCAAACGATGCTTGATGTGCAATACGGCCAATACCACCAGGAACAACACCGCGTAGATAAAGTAATACTTCACGTCCGGGTTATAGGCGATGCCAAAGAACTCATGGAACGGCACCCCGCCCTCTTTTGCCCTCTTGCCGAACTCGATGCCGAAGAAGGTTGGCAACGGAGCGGCCATGCCATTCGGGCCGCCAGTCAGGGACAACCAGTTATTGAGGATCAACCGGATGATTTCACCGAAGCCCAGGGTCACGATCGCCAGGTAGTCACCGTGCAGGCGCAGCACCGGGAAACCGAGGATGCAACCGGCAAGGCCAGCGGTGATCGCCGCCAGCGGCAGCACCGTCCAGAAGCCCAGGCCGAGGTATTGGTAACCGAGCGCCAACCCGTAGGCACCGATGGCGTAGAACGCCACGTAACCCAGGTCGAGCAGACCGGCCAGGCCGACCACGATGTTCAGCCCCAGGCCCAGCAGTACGTAGATTAGCCCGAGGATGACCACGCCCAGCAGGTAGGAGTTGGAGAAAAACGGGAACACCACGGCGACGACAATCAACACCGGGATGATCCAGCGCAATCGGGATTTGTAATCAGGCGGCAGTACATGAACCCCGGAGCCGGTGCTTTCAAAGCCTTCGAGAATTCTCAGGCCCTTGGGGGTTTGCAGGAACAGGCTCAAGGCAAAGCGGCCGGCCATGACGATGGCGACAATCCACGCCACGCGTGTCGTCTGCAGGTTGAAGCCATAGCCGTCGAGGACGATGCCGACAATCGGGCCGAACACAATCAGTGCCACGAGGCCGGCAAGAATCGCGTCAACCAGACTTCTTTTGAGATCAATGGTTTTTTTAGTGGTTGAAGACATCGCTTACACCTTCGACACAAGAGGACGGCCGAGCAGGCCTTGAGGCCGAAAGACCAGAACAAGAACGAGCAGCGAGAAGCTGAAAACGTCTTTGTAGTCCGAGTTCACCAGACCTGAGAACAGTGATTCGGAGATCCCCAGAATAATCCCGCCGAGCATGGCGCCAGGCAGCGAACCGATCCCGCCGAGTACCGCGGCAGTGAACGCTTTGATCCCGATGACAAAGCCTGCGTAGAAGTCGAACGTGCCGTAGTTCATGGTGATCAGCACGCCGGCCAGGGCCGCCATCGCTGCACCGATGATGAACACGTAGGAGATTACGCGGTCGGTGTTGATCCCCAGGATCGAGGCCATCTTGCGGTCTTGCTGGGTGGCGCGGCACATGCGGCCGAGCTTGGTGTACTTGATGACGTAGGTCAGCAGGCCCATCCCGACGAACGCTGCGACCAGAATGAAGATCTTGGTGTAGGTGAGCTGGACGAAGCCAGTCCCGACTTCAACGCGCCATGCACCGGTCAGGAGTGTTGGAACACCCTGTTGGCGGGCGCCCTGGGCGATCTGTGCATAGTTTTGCAGGATCAGGGAAATACCGATGGCGCTGATCAGCGGTGCCAGTCGTGTGGAGTTGCGCAACGGTTTGTAGGCGACGCGCTCGATGACCCAGCCATACACCGCCGTGACGATGATGGTGAAGACCAGTGTGCCGAGCATCAGCAGAGGGAAGGATTCAATACCGAAGTAAGCCAGCAGAGCCAGACTGATTGCCGCGAGGTAAGCGGAAATCATGTAAACCTCGCCATGGGCGAAGTTGATCATGCCGATGATGCCATAGACCATTGTGTAGCCGATGGCGATCAGGCCATAGACCGACCCGAGGGTCAGGCCGTTGACCAGTTGCTGCAGGAAAATACCATCCATAACGCAATCTCACGCATTTGAGAGACTGCACAGAAGCCGTGTACGACGGACCGGGGTTCAGCCGCCGGCGCAACACGGTTGTGTGCAGCTCTACGAGAAAAGACAGGTACTGCACGGACATGTTGATTGATGGCCCGGCGCACAAGGCGCCGGGCAATCAGCAGTTCATATCACTTCTGTTTTTCCAGTTGGTGGTATTTGCCGTCCTTGTCCCACTGGTAAACCACGTAGTCGGAGATTTTCAGGTCGCCCTTGGCGTCCCAGGTCTTCTCGCCCATCACGGTTTTGACCGGGTGCGATTTCAGCCATTTGGCAGCGTCTTCACCCTTGTTGGACTTGGCGCCATTGAAGGCAGCCGCCAGGGTCTGGACCGAAGCGTAGGCGTACAGGGTGTAGCCTTCAGGCTCGGTGCCTTTTTTGCGGAACTCGTCCACTACGGTTTTGCTGTCTGGCAGCAGACGCGGGTCGGCGCCGAAGGTCATCAGCACGCCGTCAACGTATTGCGGGCCGCCAGCGGTGGTCACCAGTTCGTCGGTCACGATGCCGTCGTCGGACATGAATTTCACGTCTTTCAGGCCTTCGGTACGCAGTTGTTTAACCAGTGGACCGGCTTCCGGGTGCAGACCGCCGAAGTAGACCACGTCGGCACCGGCCGCACGGATCTTGGTCACGACGGCACTGAAGTCTTTCTCGCCGCGGGTCAGGCCTTCATACAGCACTGGCGTTACGCCGCGCTTGACCAGTTGAGCCTTGGTGGCGTCCGCCAGACCTTGGCCGTAGGTGTCCTTGTCGTGCAGGACGGCAACTTTCTTGCCCTTGAGCACGTCGACGATGTAGTCGCCGGCCACGATACCTTGCTGGTCGTCACGCCCGCACATACGGAACATGGCACCCAGGCCGCGTTCGGTAACGGCTGGGTTGGTGGAACCTGGAGTGATTGCAATGATGCCCGCTTCGTCGTAGATCTCCGAAGCCGGGATGGTCGAGGAGGAGCAGAAGTGACCGACTACGCCAGCGACTTTCTGGTTGGTCAGGTCCTTGGCGACCGTCACAGCCTGTTTCGGTTCGCAGGCATCATCGCCTTTGACCAGTACGATTTTTTCCCCGTTTACGCCGCCCGCTGCGTTGACCGCATCGGCCGCAGCCTGTGCACCCTTCATGTACTGCTCGCCAAATGCCGCGTTGGCGCCGGTCATCGGTCCCGCCACACCGATCTTCACATCAGCCTGTGCAAACGCAGAAACACCCAACGCAGTTGCCACTGCGAGGGCCAAAAAGCCTTTTTTGTAAAACGTCTGGGACATGAGGTGGTGCTCCAAGGTTTTTTTTTAGTTGGCACTGCGACTTCCTGAATGCTCAGAGCAAGGGCCGTGCCATCGGTTTTTTATTCTGAAAAAAGTCGCTGCTTTATTGTTATTTCGACTGTTTCGATCCCATTTTCATTGGGTGTGCAACCGTCTAAACCGCGGAAGGTGAAACCATTTATTTTTAAAGGCGCAACCCGAGCGCGCCATCATTGCAACCGCGGCGCCAAACGACGTGCAACCAGCCTGTAACAACATGCGTCACCGAAGTGCACACTGCTGGTGCGCAACTGCTACAACCCGCACCTTTTACAGGCTAGACGCTGCGCGAAAAAGCGCCGCTTTCAGCAACAAATTTCAACAATCAAATAACGATCCGCAGGCACTGGCCTGCGTGATACAGCGAGAATCCGGCCTCGTACAGACAGCTGCGCAATCCCACACCCGCCAATGGCTGCATGGGCGCAAAGGGAATCGGCAGGGCTTGAGGATTTCCGTTACACAGATAATCGGCAAAGGCTTTGCCGACGACAGTGCCAGTAGTGACGCCCCGGCCGTTGTAACCGGTGACTGCCACCAAACCGGGCGCCGGTTCGAACAAACGCATCAAATGATCGGGGGTGAAGGCGATGCAACCGGTCCAGGTACATTCCCATTCCACCGGTTTGAGATAAGGAAAATAGTGCTGCTGAACCCGGTCGGCCCAGGCCTTGAGAAACCAGGTCGGTTTCTGATTGCCATTACCGAGACTGCCGAGCAGCAGACGGCCGTCCTTATCCCGACGAACACTGCTGAGGACCTGGCGGGTGTCCCAGGACCCCTGGCCACCGGGGAGAATTTGTTGCGCTGCCTCTTCGGTCAGCGGGACCGAGGCCACTTGGTAGTAATAACCGGGGAAGAAGTTGCGCCGCAATTCCGTCCAGTCACCTTCGGTGTAGGCGTTAGAGGCAATCACGACTTGCTCGGCAAGCACCGAACCCTTAGCGGTTTGTACCGACCAGCGCTGGCCCTGACGTTCGAGTCGGGTCACCGGGGAATGATCGAACAGCTGACCGCCGAGGCCGATGGCCGCTTTGGCCAGCCCCGTCGTGTAAGCCATTGGGTTGATCGTGCCGGCACGTCGATCGAGCAGCGCAGCGGCGATCTTTTTGGTACCCGTCGCTTGTTCGCAGGCTTGACCGGTCAGCAGCTCGACCGGCGCGCCGCGACGCTTCCATTGTTCTTCACGACTGCGCAAGTCCGCTTCGCCACGGGCGTTGTGCGCCATGTGCAACGTGCCTTCGCGGCGAAGCTGGCAATCGATGTTGTACTTATCCACAAGGCTAAACACCAGGGACGGTGCCGCACCGAGCATGCGATTGAGCTGGCTGCCGACCGACTCGCCGAAACCGGCTTCGATCTCGTCCGGTGGAATCCACATCCCGGCATTGACCAGCCCGACATTGCGCCCCGATCCGCCATGACCGGCGCGATGGGCTTCCAGTACACAGACGCTTTTGCCTTTTTCCAGCAGATGCACCGCCGCCGACAGACCGGTGAAACCGGCGCCGATGACGCAAACATCCACCGTCACCTCTCCCTTGAGCGCCGCGTTGTCAGGCCTTTGCGGCGTCAGTTTTTCCCACAGACACTCTTCGCGTAACGGCATTGCCAGACTCCGAAAATGAAACCTAACCAACACACAGTTCCCAGTGTGGGAGCGGGCTTGCTCGCGAAAGCGGTGTGTCAGACAACATCAATGTCGACTGACAGATTGCATTCGCGAGCAAGCCCGCTCCCACAGGGGATCACCGCTTGACTCAAGATTTAGTCGAACGTAATGCCCTGAGCCAACGGCAATTCCAGCGAATAGTTCACGGTATTCGTCTGACGGCGCATGTAGCCGCGCCATGCATCGGAGCCGGACTCACGACCGCCGCCCGTTTCTTTCTCACCGCCAAACGCCCCGCCGATTTCCGCGCCGCTCGGGCCGATGTTGACGTTGGCGATGCCGCAGTCACTGCCCACCGCCGACATGAACTGCTCGGCTTCACGCACGTCAGTGGTGAAGATGCACGAGGACAAGCCTTGTGGCACGGCGTTGTTCAGGCGCAGCGCTTCTGCGAAATCCTTGTAACCGACCACGTACAGAATTGGAGCGAAGGTTTCGTGGCAAACCACATCACTCTGCTCCGGCATTTCGACGATGGCCGGCGAGACGTAATAAGCGTTAGGGAATTTGTCTTCCAGTTGGCGCTTGCCGCCGAACACCCGACCGCCTTCGCTCAAGGCCTGCTCAAGCGCATCCTGCATGTTTTCGAAGCTGTGCTTGTCGATCAGCGGACCGATCAGATTGCCTTCCAGCGGGTTGCCGATGCGCACTTTGGAGTACGCGGCTTTCAGGCGGGTGACGATTTCTTCCTTCACCGATTCATGGGCAATCAGGCGACGCAACGTGGTGCAACGCTGACCGGCAGTGCCGACGGCGCTGAACAGGATAGCCCGTACGGCCATGTCCAGGTCGGCGCTTGGGCCGAGGATCATTGCGTTGTTGCCGCCCAGTTCCAGAATGCTGCGAGCGAAACGTGCGGCTATTTTCGGTGCCACTTCGCGGCCCATGCGGGTGCTGCCGGTGGCGCTGATCAGCGCGACACGCGGGTCATCGACCAGAGCTTCGCCGGCATCGCGACCGCCGATAATCACTTGGCTCAGGTGCGGAGGCGCATCGCTGAAGTTCTTCAGTACGCGGTCGAACAGCGCCTGACAGGCCAAGGCGGTCAGTGGAGTTTTCTCCGACGGTTTCCAGATCACCGGGTTGCCGCAGACCAGCGCCAGCGCGGCGTTCCAGGCCCAGACCGCAACCGGGAAGTTGAACGCACTGATAACGCCAACGACGCCCAGCGGGTGCCAGGTTTCGCGCATGTGGTGGCCAGGACGCTCGGAAGCGATGGTCAAACCGTACAGCTGACGGGACAGGCCGACGGCGAAATCGCAGATGTCGATCATTTCCTGAACTTCACCCAGACCTTCCTGAGTGATCTTGCCGGCTTCCCAGGACACCAGCTCGCCGAGGTCGGCCTTGTATTCGCGCAGGATATCGCCCAGTTGGCGGACCAGTTCGCCACGGCGCGGGGCCGGGACCTTGCGCCACAATTCGAACGCATGATCTGCACGACTGATGTGCTGCTCGACTTCAGCGGCGCCTTCCCAGTTCACGGCGGCAATCTGGCTGCCATCGATCGGCGAATGCACCGGCACTTTGCCGTTCTGGTACAGGGCCGGGTTCACACCAAGACGATCAAGCAATGCGGCAACCATGGGTCACTCCTCAAGCGAAAAACAGAAAACGTGCAGCCGGATTAATTCGGCTGGTGAGGCCTGTAGTTTTAGCGCTCCCGACGTTACCCAACAAACGACCTTTAAGAGAGATATCATTCCGTTTATTCATGCTGCGAATTGCTGGTAAGAAAGAAACAAGAAAAAGGACAACCAATGCTGAATAAACGCTACTTGCCGTCGATCACCGCGCTGCAGTGTTTTGAGGCCGTGACCCGGCATTTGAGCTTCACCCGGGCGGCTGAAGAGCTGAACCTGACCCAGAGCGCTGTCAGTAAACAGGTCGCGCAACTCGAAGAATTGCTGCAGCACCTGTTGTTCCGCCGGGTACGCCGACGCCTGCAAATGACCCCAGCCGGTGATTTGTACCTGGTGGAGGTACGAAAAATCCTCACGCAGGTCGAGATGTCGACCCACTACCTGCGCTCCTACGGCGGTGAAACCGAAGTCCTGCGCGTCTCGACGCCTCCGACCTTCGGCGCGCGCTGGCTAGTGCCACGCTTGAAAGGCTGGCGTCTGCGCCATCCCTCGATCCATCTGGACCTGTGCAGCGAGCAGGAAGCCGACGATCTGCTGCAAGGTCGCAGCGACCTGGCGTTCTACTTCGGCCAGGGCTCACGACCCGGCACTGAATGCCTGAAGCTGTTTGGCGAAGAGCTGGTGCCGGTCTGCGCACCGGGCAGTCTGCCGGACACGCCGTTCACCGATCCTACGCAACTCACCGACCTGGTCCTGCTGCAAAACGCCTCCCGGCCCCAGGCCTGGCACGACTGGTTCGACAGTCAGGGCTACCACACCGAACACAGCTACCACGGCCCGCGTTTTGAAACCTTTTACATGTGCATCCGCGCAGCCCAGGTCGGCTGCGGTGTCGCGCTGTTGCCGCGTTTTCTGGTGGAAGAGGAATTGGCCGACGGCAAACTGGTCATACCCTGGCAGCACGCAATGCCCAGCACCGATGCCTATTACCTGGCGTATCCGGAGCATTCGGCGGAAGTGCCCAAGGTGCGGGATTTTGTGAAGTGGATGCTGGAGCAGATTGATAGCCGCGCGGCCTGACCTCCTGCGAAAAAAACACTGGCAATCCTCACCGCTGATATGCGCCACTAGCCCCATTCATTGAAACAGCTGCAACGTCGCTGCCACGGGCCGCGGCCAGCCTGGAGAACCCGTTATGAGCGAGAGCGTGTTTGGCGATCGCATCGTGCAGAACCTGCTCGACACCGACTTCTACAAACTGACGATGATGCAGGCGGTGCTGCACAACTACCCGAACGTAGAAGTCGAATGGGAGTTTCGTTGCCGTAACAGTGAAGATTTGCGCCCGTACCTGGCGGAAATCCGCTTCCAGATCGAGCGCCTTTCCGAATTGAGCCTGAGCGCCGACCAGTTGAGCTTCATGGAGCGCATCAGCTTCATGAAACCGGATTTCCTGCGTTTTCTCGGGTTGTTCCGCTTCAATCTGCGCTACGTCCACACCGGTATCGAAAACGGCGAGCTGTTCATCCGCCTGCGCGGGCCATGGCTGCACGTGATCCTGTTCGAAGTGCCGCTGCTGTCCATCGTCAGCGAAGTGCGCAACCGCTATCGCTACCGTGAAGTCGTCCTGGAACAGGCGCGTGAGCAGCTCTACCGCAAGTTCGACTGGCTGACCGCCAACGCCAGCGCGGAGGAATTGTCCGAATTGCAGGTCGCCGATTTCGGCACTCGCCGTCGCTTCTCGTACCGCGTGCAGGAAGAAGTGGTGAACGTGCTCAAGCACGATTTCCCCGGTCGGTTTGTCGGCACCAGCAACGTGCACCTTTCACGGGAGCTGGACATGAAGCCGTTGGGCACCATGGCCCACGAATGGATCATGGCCCACCAACAACTCGGCCCACGGCTGATCGACAGTCAGATTGCCGCCCTCGATTGCTGGGTCCGCGAGTACCGTGGCCTGTTGGGGATTGCCCTCACCGACTGCATCACCACCGATGCCTTTCTCGGCGATTTCGATCTGTATTTCGCCAAGCTGTTTGACGGCTTGCGCCATGATTCCGGCGATCCGGTGCTCTGGGCGGAAAAGGCCATCGCCCACTATCACAAGCTCGGCATCGACCCGATGAGCAAGACGCTGGTGTTCTCCGACAGCCTGACGCTGCCCAAGTCGCTGGAGATTTTTCGGGCGCTGCGCGGTCGGATCAATGTCAGCTTTGGCATCGGCACCAACCTGACGTGCGATATTCCGGGTGTTGAACCGATGAGCATCGTGCTTAAAATGGCCGCCTGCAACGGCCAGCCCGTGGCAAAAATTTCCGATGAGCCTGGCAAGACTCACTGCAAAGACCCGAATTTCGTCGCCTATTTGCGACACGTTTTCAAAGTACCTGCCGCCCTTTCCAGCACATCAAGCACATCTAGCAAGGAGTGAATTCATGCAAGCCGAACAGCGTGAGATTGCTGAACAGCTCAAGGTCCAGCCGCCGTTCGCCGACCAGGCCGCCCTCGAGGCTGAAGTCACCCGGCGGATCACCTTCATCCAGGACTGCCTGGTCAATTCCGGGCTCAAGAGCCTGGTGCTCGGCATCAGCGGCGGCGTCGATTCCCTGACCGCCGGCCTGCTGGCCCAGCGTGCCATGCGCGAACTGCGCACACGTACAGGCGACAACAGCTACAAATTCATCGCCGTACGCCTGCCATACGAAACCCAGTTCGACGAACACGACGCCCAGGCCTCGGTAGATTTCATCGCCCCGGACGAGCGCCACACCGTGAACATCGGCCCGGCGGTCAAAGCCCTGGCCAGTGAAGTCGCGGCCTTCGAAGGCAAGCACGCGGTCTCGGTGGATTTCGTGCTCGGCAACACCAAGGCGCGGATGCGCATGGTTGCCCAATACACCATCGCCGGCGCGGCCCACGGCCTGGTGATCGGTACCGACCACGCGGCGGAAGCGGTGATGGGTTTCTTCACCAAGTTCGGTGACGGCGCGTGCGACCTGGCGCCACTGAGCGGTCTGGTGAAAAACCAGGTCCGGAATATCGCCCGCAGCTTCGGCGCGCCGGAGTCGCTGGTGGAAAAAACCCCCACGGCCGACCTTGAAGACCTGTCGCCTGGCAAACCGGACGAAGCGTCCCACGGCGTGACCTATGCCGAGATCGACGCGTTCCTGCACGGGGAACCGGTGCGTGAGGAAGCGTTCAAGATCATTTGTGACACGTATAAAAAGACTCATCACAAGCGAGTGATGCCGTTCGCACCTTGATTGAGCGAACAGACAGGCACAAAAAAAGCGTCCAGGTGGACGCTTTTTTTATGCGTTCGATTCGATTACTTCAGGACAACAGTGCCTTTCATCATCGAGATGTGGCCCGGGAACGAGCAGAAGAAACCGTACTTCTCGCCAGCATCGAGCTTCGACACGTCGAAGGTCACCGAGTCGGTTTCCTTGGCGCCGATGATTTTGGTATGGGCGATGATGCGCGCGTCGCCTTCCGGCAGGTAGTTCTTCTCGATGCCTGCGGCCAGGCCAGCGGTGGCGATCGGCTGCATGTCAGCGTCTTTGCTCAGCACCCAGTTATGGCCCATGACGTTTTTCGGCAGGCTACCGGAGTGGGTCAGCTCAACGGTGAACGTCTTGCAGCTCTTGTCGATGCTGATTTCCTTGGTATCGAAGGACATCTGGTCAGTCGAGTCGACAGTGACCTTGCACTCGGCAGCCATCAATTGGCTGCTGGCCAGTGTCAGCAGGGATACTGCAACAAGTTTGGCAAACATGGTGAATCTCCAAGGCAGGGTTAACAAAAGTGCGAATGGACAGAAGACTGCCTGAAAACTTCGCAAGTTCCTATGACCTGAATCAAAAATTGTATACAACTTTCGGGCTATGACACCTATCGAAACAATCTACCAGCCAGACGTCTGGGGCGGCCCTATCATCAAGCCGTCATCACTCATCGGAGCGTCAGTCATGTCCCTTAACAGCCTGTTGCGCAGTTTGCTCGCCGCCTACGCCTGTGGCGCCAGCGGAACCTGTGAAACACCTGAACGCGAAGTGTAGACCTTGGAACGCCGCGTGCCTGCCTTTACTCTGTGGCCATCCTGACCATGGAGTAAGGCATGTCTTTAGCGTCCGTTTGTGTATTTTGCGGTGCCAGCACTGGCACCAACCCGGCTTATCGTGAAGCGGCTGTCGCCTTGGGGCGAGCATTGGCCGAGCGTAAGCTGACTCTGGTCTATGGCGGCGGTGCCGTCGGGCTGATGGGAATCGTCGCCGATGCTGCGCTGGCGGCCGGCGGTGAAGTGATCGGGATCATCCCGCAAAGCCTCAAAGACAAGGAAATCGGTCACAGCGGCCTGACTCGTCTGGAAGTGGTCGACGGCATGCATGCGCGCAAGGCGCGGATGGCCGAGCTCAGTGACGCCTTTATCGCCCTGCCCGGCGGCCTGGGCACACTTGAAGAACTGTTCGAAGTCTGGACCTGGGGCCAGCTCGGCTACCACGGCAAACCGCTGGGGCTGCTGGAAGTGAACGGTTTCTACAGCAAATTGACGTCTTTTCTCGATCATATCGTCGGCGAAGGCTTCGTTCGCGAACCGCACCGTGACATGCTGCAAGTGAGCGAATCGCCGCAAACCTTGCTCGATGCACTGGACGCCTGGCAACCCTCGGTACTGCCAAAATGGGCCGAGCAAAAACCCAGCTAACGGCTGGGCATCGATACAGGGCAGAATACGCGCCGCTCAACCTCACCTTCGACCCCAGAGGATCGCCCATGGCTAAACCCAATTATTCCTTCGCCAAACGTCAGAGAGACTTGGCCAAGGAGCAGAAGAAAGAGGAAAAGCTTCAGCGCAAGAAAGCTACAGCTGAAGAAGAAGCCGCCGCACTGAACCCGGATGCAGAAGGTGAAGTGGCCGCAGAAGATGCTGTTGAAGCACCGAAAGATCAGGCGCCCGACGCCTGAGACCCTCAGGGCCCGATGATCTGATCAGGCCCACCGGATCTGTGTCCAGGGTCAGCAACGATGTTGCTGACCCTCACAGTCCCATCTGAAATACCCCCCAGTCCAGAAACTAATTGCACATCCCCATGTGGGAGCGGGCTTGCTCGCGAAGGCGGCGGCACATCCAACATTTATGTGACTGACAGACCGATTTCGCGAGCAAGCCCGCTCCCACATTAGATCTCCACTATTCCACTGGCATCACCGTCACCCGAACCTCGGGATCATGACTGCCGCCCCCAAGAATCACCCCACGCAACGGCGAGACATCGGAAAAATCCCGGCCCCAGGCCAAGGTGATGTGTTCCAGCGCCGGCTGTACGTTGTTGGTCGGGTCGAAATCCACCCAACCGAGCACCGGGCAAAACACTGAAACCCAGGCATGTGAAGCATCGGCGCCGATCAGTCGCGGCTGGCCCGGTGGTGGCTGGGTCAGCAAGTAGCCACTGATGTACCGCGCCGCCAACCCACGGGAGCGTACGCAGGCGAGCATCAGGTGAGCGAAGTCCTGGCAAACACCGCGCCGGCGCTCCAGCACTTCCACCAGCGGCGTCGCCACTTGGGTCGCTTCAGCGTCGAAGGTGAATTCGCTGAAGATCTTCTCCATCAGCGCCTGTACACCCAGCAACAGTGGCCGCCCCGGTGGAAAGCAGCTTTCGGAAAACTCGACGAAGTTGCGCTTCAAATGCACGTAGGGCGATTCGAACCGGTAACGACACGCTTCCAGCAACTCGGGGGAGAGCGGCTGACTGCTGTAGGTCAGCGCGTTGCGGGTTTCTTCCCACGCGGGGGATTGATTGAAGTCCAGCGCAGGCCGGGCCAGCACTTCGACAGTGAGCCGGGCATTGACCAGCAATTCATCGTGCGGCCGCTCGAACGCCAACCGGGTCAGCGGATTGCCGAACACGTCCAGCTCATCGCGGCGGATCGTCGGGTCGGGACTGATCTGCAGTTGCTGCTCGGTGCAGCGCTGCCAGGCACACGACCGCGGCCACAGGTGCGCAAGCTGCTGAGCCAAAGAGACCGGGCTGTCGTAGTGATAATGGGTGTCGTGGAGAATCTGGTAATGGGCGCTCATCAGACGGACACCGTGCGCTGGCTGACGTCATCGACGTGGGCGAAATGGCGCAAGGCCAGACGATCCGACACTTGCCCGCTGGCGTCGGCGATCTCTTGCAACAGGTCGGCCAGCCCCTCAATGGCTGCCCGAACGCTGGCTTCGCCGAACAGCGAGTTCTCCAGGCATCCCAGATCGAACTGCGCCAAGCGTTCCACCAACTGCGGTAACCCTGCTTCGCGAGGCACGCCGAAGTCGTCATTCAAGCGTTTCAAGGTACGCGTCACCAGTTTCAACTGAAACAGCACGGCGTGGGGGTTCTGCTCGTCGAGCAGCAACAGGTCGAGCACCGGGATCAGTTGCGCCACCGCCAGATACCGCGAACGGTAAGTGATGCTGCTGTTGCCCAGTTCCAGCAGCCATTCCAGGCCGGCCTGATCGAAAGCGCCGGCACCGCGCAGAAACGCCGCCAGGCTGGCGCTGAGAAATTGCAGACGTTCGATCCGGCGGCCGATTATCAGGAAGCGCCAGCCTTCGTCCCGGGTCATGTCGTCGAGGGCGAAACCGGATAATGCCGCCAGGGACATCACCAGACGGTTGAGGAAATCCAGCAATTCGCCGAAATCCGGCTCTTCGGCTTCCAGCTCCATGGCTTCACGCTGCAGCTCCACCAGCGCTTGCCAGTTTTCCCGCGAAAGCTTGCCGCGCACCTGCGAGGCCGCCCACTGCAAACGTTGCAGGTTGGAGCGCAGGCTGAACGACCAGTCGTCGCCGAGCAACGCCGCCATTAAACGCTCCGGCAACTCGCCTTCATCGGGCAACAACATCAACCGCTCACCCAGATCGACCGCCGCCTCCAGGGCTTGCGGGTCATCGCCATCGACATAACGTGCCAGCATGATCCGCAGCAGCCGCGCGCTGTCATCACAGCGTTCGCAGTAACGGCCGAACCAGAACAGGTTTTCCACCACCCGCGACGGCAGATACGGATCTCGTCTTACCAGGTCGTGCACACCGATCGTACGCTGGGTTTTCCATTGCTCACCGCTCGGCGGGCGATCGCCCAACACCCAAGTGTCTTTGCTCGCGCCACCGCGCTGCATCGACACCACTTCGGCGTCAGCCTCGGCGGCAACCCGGGTAAGGCCGCCGGGTAGAACCCGATAGCCCTCACGGCTGGCCACTGCGTACACGCGCATGCCAATAGCCCGAGGTTGCAGTTGACCGTCTTCTGCCTGCCAGATCGGGGCTTGAGAGAGCTGAGCCAATTCTTGCGCGACATAGGCGTAAGGCCGGGCCTGCATGCGCTCGGCCAGTTCCTGACGCTGTTTTTCACTCAAATCGCGCCCAAATACCGGAGTGAAGCTCTGTGACGGGAAAGCCGGTTTAATCAGCAACTCCGGCAATTTTTCCAGGGCCTGAGCCAGCACCGGTGCTTCACCGCACCACCAGGTCGCGATGGAGGGCAGGATCAGTTCTTCGCCGAACAGGAATTGATTGATCTTCGGCAGGAAGCCCAACAATCCCGGCGACTCCAGCACGCCGCTGCCGAGGGCGTTGGCCACCAGCACTCGCCCTCGGCGTACCGCTTCCAGCAATCCCGGCACGCCAAGGGCCGAGTCAGTACGCAGCTCCAGCGGATCGCAGAAGTCATCGTCGAGCCGCCGCATGATCGCGTGGACCCGGCGCAGTCCGCTCAAGGTTTTCAGATAGACCGTGGCATCCCGGACGGTCAGGTCGCCGCCCTCTACCAGTGGATAACCGAGCTGGCGCGCCAGATACAGATGTTCGAAATAGCTTTCGTTGAAACGTCCCGGTGTCAGCAGCACGATCAGTGGCGCTTCGTCATCACTCGGCGCCTGACGGGCCAGGGTTTCCTGAAGCGTGCGGAAGAATCCGGCCAGGTGCTGCACTTTCAAATCGCGGTACAGCTCGGGAAAGGCCCGGGACACGATGGTGCGGTTTTCCAGCGCATAACCGGCACCGGATGGCGCTTGCGTGCGGTCCGCCGTGACCCACCATCGACCGTCGGGCGTACGCGCCAGATCCACGGCGTACAGATGCAGAAAAGCCCCGTCGGGCGGTGTGATGCCCTGACAGGGCCAGAGGAAATTGTTGTGACCGAAAACCAGCTCAGCAGGCAGAAGGCCCTCGGCGATCAAGCGTTGCGGGCCGTACAGATCTGCCAGCACAGCATTGAGCAAGCGTGCCCGCTGGGCAATCCCGGCTGATAGCTGCTGCCATTCATCCGCCGCAATCACATGCGGTAGCAGATCGAGTTCCCACGGCCGATCGGCACCCTTGGGGTCGGCGTAGACGTTGTACGTCACGCCGTTTTCCTGGATCTGCCGGGTCAGCAGCGCCTGACGCTGCACCAATTGCGTTGGTGTGCTGCGTTGCAATTGGTCGAACAACCGACGCCAATGCGGGCGCACGGCGCCGCTGTCGTCGAGCAGTTCATGATAAGTGCCCGCCGTCAGCGGGTAGCGGTCAAGCAGGTCAGGCATGGAAAGCTCGGCAGACAGCAAAGAACGGTCAGACTAACGCAGGCTCATGACGCTCGGATATACGAAAAGTCCGAGCGTCGCGTACGGTTTAGAAGCGTCGTAAATCGAGAGTCATCGGTAGCTCGTCGTTCACTTCCACATTCGGTATAGGAAGTTTCCCAGGGCTGTGTCCGATGCGGAAGAAACGCGCCATCCGCCGGCTCTCGGCCTCATTGGCGTTCACCGGCAAGCTGTCGTAGTTGCGCCCGCCCGGGTGGGCGACGTGGTACTGACAGCCACCCCGCGAACGCTGCATCCAGGTGTCGAGCAAGTCGAACACCAACGGCGCGTGGACCGGGATGGTCGGCTGCAGGCAGTTGGCCGGTTGCCAGGCGCGGAAGCGCACACCGGCCACAAATTCGCCGACCCGCCCGGTGGGTTGCAATGGCACCGGGATGCCATTGCAGGTCAGAAGATAACGCTGCGGCGGCAGGCCCGTGAGTTTGACCTGCAAGCGCTCCAGCGACGAATCCACATAACGCACCGTGCCGCCGACTGCGCCCTCCTCGCCCAGCACATGCCAGGGCTCCAGCGCCTGACGCAATTCCAGTTCGATGCCACTGACCGCGTAATCGCCGACCTTGGGAAAACGGAACTCCAGATGCGCCGCAAACCACTCGGCGCGCACGGGATAACCGGCGGCATTGAGGTCGACGATGACGTCGGCGAAATCCTGTTCGATAAAGTGCGGCAACAGGAAACGGTCGTGCAATTCGGTGCCCCAGCGCGCCAGTTTCGGCGGCGCATAAGGCTCGCGCCAGAACCGCGCGACCAGCGCCCGCAGCAACAACTGCTGAGCCAGGCTCATGCGCGCATGGGGCGGCATTTCGAAGGCGCGCAATTCGAGCAATCCAAGGCGACCGGTAGCACCGTCCGGTGAATACAGCTTGTCGATGCAAAACTCGGCACGATGAGTGTTACCGGTCACGTCGATCAGCAGGTTGCGCAGCAGCCGATCCACCAGCCACGGTGCGCACTCCTCGCCCGGCTCAGGCATCTGGGCGAAGGCGATTTCCAGTTCATACAACGCATCATTACGCGCTTCATCAACCCGTGGCGCCTGAGACGTCGGGCCGATGAACAATCCGGAAAACAGGTAGGACAAGGACGGGTGGTTATGCCAGTAGCTGATCAGGCTGCGCAGCAGATCGGGGCGGCGTAGAAACGGTGAGTCCGCCGGTGTCGCGCCGCCCAGTACGAAATGGTTACCGCCGCCGGTGCCGGTGTGCCGGCCGTCGATCATGAATTTCTCGGTGGTCAGTCGGGTCTGGCGTGCCTCTTCGTAAAGAAATTCGGTGCGCTCGACCAATTCATCCCACGTGGCGGACGGCTGCACGTTGACCTCGATCACCCCCGGATCGGGCGTGATGCGGAAGTTGCTCAGGCGCGGATCGCTCGGCGGCTCATAGCCTTCCAGCAACACCGGGCAATGCAATTCCTCGGCGGTGGCTTCGATGGCACTGACCAGTTCCAGATAATCCTCGACCCGCTCCAGCGGCGGCATGAACAGGTACAACCGCCCTTCCCGCGCCTCCGCACAGAACGCCGTTCGGGTCAGCCAGTCGGCGGATTCGTCGATCTTCGGCTCACGCTCTTCAGCAACGGCAGCGGCACCTTGGCTCTGAAGTTGTGCCGTGTCGGGCAGTGCAGGGAAATCCTGATTCGGGTCCACAGGATGAATGAACGGGTACTCCGCCGCTTTCACCCAAGGCTGCGAGCCGAGCGGTAAGCGATAGCCCAGCGGCGAATCCCCTGGCACCAACCGACAATGCTCATCGCGCAGATACCAGCGACCGCTTTGCCACTGATCACCCTTGGCGGTGCGCGCCAGCGGCAGGACCTGACCGATGACTTTGTCCAGACCCTGGGTGAAGACTTTGCGCAGGCGTGCACGCTCCAGAGGCTCTTCAAGACGCGAGTCTTCGGCGCTGACGTTCTGCGGCAAAGTGCCTTCGCGCCAGAGGTAATAGAAATTGTCTTCGTAGGCGGGAAATACAAAACGCGTAGGAATTTTCAGGCGTTCGGCGACACTCGCCAGAAAGCGTCCGGCCAGCTCGCCATTGGCACCGTAGTCTTGCTGCTCATCGGCAATCAGCGCGCTGTTGTGCCAGATCGGTACATCGTCGCGGCGCCAGTAGCAGTTCAGCGACCAGCGCGGCAATTGCTCGCCGGGGTACCACTTGCCCTGACCGAAATGCACCAGACCATCGGGGGCGTAGTGCTTGCGCATGCGCTGGAACAGTTCGGCGGATAGGCGCCGCTTGTCTGGCCCCAGTGCCGCCGTGTTCCACTCGGCGCCGTCTGGATCGTCGATGGAAACAAACGTCGGTTCGCCGCCCATGGTCAGGCGTACATCACCCTCCAGCAGGTCGGCATCGATCTGCCGACCCAACGCCTGGATCGCCAGCCATTGCTCTTCGGTGTAGGGCTTCGTTACCCGTGGCGCTTCCCAAATCCTCTCCACCGACATTTCGTGGGTGAATTCGCACTCGCACGGTTCAACCAAGCCACTGATCGGTGCCGCAGAGCCCGGATCGGGGCTACAGGCCAACGGAATGTGTCCTTCACCGGCAAACAGCCCTGACGTTGCGTCCAGGCCGATCCAGCCGGCACCGGGCAAATAGACCTCACACCAGGCGTGCAGGTCGGTGAAGTCCACGTCAGTGCCCGACGGGCCGTCGAGGCTTTTGACGTCGGCGGTCAGTTGAATCAGGTAGCCGGAGACGAAACGCGCCGCCAGACCGAGGTTGCGCAGCAATTGCACCAGCAACCACGCAGAGTCGCGGCAGGAACCGGAGGCATGTTCCAAGGTGTGTTCGGGCGTTTGCACGCCCGGTTCCATGCGGATCAGGTAGCCAATGTCTTCACTCAGGCGCTGATTGAGTGCGACGAGGAAATCGACGCTAGGCAGTGGCGTGCGGTCGATGCCATCCAGATACGCCTTGAACTTCGGCGTCAGGGGCAAGGTTTCCAGGTACGGCGCCAGTTCCTTGCGCTCATCCGCGGCGTAGGCGAAAGGGATCTTTTCCGCGTAGGGCTCAAGGAAGAAGTCGAACGGATTGAAGACCGCCATCTCCGCCAGCAAATCGACTTCGATCCGCAGCTCATCGGTTTTTTCCGGGAACACCAACCGCGCCAGGTAATTGCCCTGGGGGTCTTGCTGCCAGTTGATGAAGTGCTGCTCGGGCGACACTTTCAGCGCGTAGGACAGTATCCGCGTGCGACTGTGGGCAGCCGGGCGCAGGCGAACGATCTGCGGACCGAGCTCGACGGCGCGGTCGTAGCGGTAATGCGTGACGTGGTGCAATGCGACATGAATCGACACGGCGTGCCTCCTGCGAGCCTTAAGCGTTATCGAAAGCGCGCAAGACTTATGCCATCCAGCAGCGCTGGCGCTTTCTCCGGTTGCTTGAGGCAGTACAGCACCAAAATCGGGCGATGCGGGAAATTGGTTTGAGAGGATTGCACGCAAATGTAGCGCAGCCCCGAAAAGATCGCAGCCTTCGGCAGCTCCTACATGGGATTGGCGTACACCTGTAGGAGCTGCCGAAGGCTGCGATCTTTTGATCTTCAGGCACAAAAAAAACGCCAACCCGAAGGTTGGCGTTCTGTTCAGCTCAAGCGAGGCTTAGCGCGGAACTACCGGCTTACGCGCGGGCTTGGGCCCTTTGCCTTTGGCCGCGTCCTTGCGATCCTTGGCCGCCTGCTGGTTGCGGGCGAATGCCGCTGCCTTGGCCTGTTCACGCTTGTCCCACGGGTTACCGCCATCGCTGGCGCGCGGTGGCAAGCCCGTGTGCTGGGTCAGGATCTTGGTGGTCTTTTCCCCTGCCACTTTATGGCTGCCGGCCGGTGTCGAGTTCTTGCGGCGGGCGCTCTGGTAGCTGTCGGTCGCCGGCTGGTGCAGCGGGATCAACTGGTTCTTGCCCGGCCCGATCAGGTCGGCGCGGCCCATGCGGGTCAGCGCTTCACGCAGCATCGGCCAGCCTTTCGGGTCGTGATAACGCAAGAACGCCTTGTGCAGACGACGCTGCTCTTCGCTCTTGACGATGGTCACGGCGTCGCTCTTGTAAGTCACCTTACGCAGCGGGTTCTTGCCCGAGTGGTACATCGCGGTGGCGGTGGCCATCGGCGACGGATAGAACGCTTGCACCTGGTCGGCACGGAAGCCGTTGCCCTTGAGCCACAAGGCCAGGTTCATCATGTCTTCGTCAGTTGTGCCCGGGTGAGCGGCGATGAAGTACGGAATCAGGTACTGCTCTTTCCCGGCTTCCTTGGAGTACTTCTCGAACATGCGCTTGAACTTGTCATAGCTGCCGATGCCCGGTTTCATCATCTGATTGAGCGGACCTTCCTCGGTGTGTTCCGGGGCGATCTTCAGGTAACCACCAACGTGGTGGGTCACCAGCTCTTTGACGTATTCCGGCGACTCGACCGCGAGGTCGTAGCGCAGGCCGGAAGCGATCAGGATCTTCTTCACACCCGGCAAGGCACGCGCGCTGCGATACAGCTGGATCAGCGACGAGTGATCGGTGTTCAGGTTCGGGCAAATGCCCGGGAACACGCACGAAGGCTTGCGGCACGCGGATTCGATTTCCGGGGTCTTGCAGGCGATACGGTACATGTTCGCGGTCGGGCCGCCGAGGTCGGAAATGACGCCGGTGAAGCCTGGAACCTTGTCGCGGATCTCTTCGATTTCGCGAATGATCGACTCTTCGGAACGGTTCTGGATGATCCGGCCTTCGTGCTCGGTGATCGAGCAGAAGGTGCAGCCGCCGAAGCAGCCACGCATGATGTTCACCGAGAAACGGATCATGTCGTAGGCAGGAATTTTTTCCTTGCCGTACGCCGGGTGCGGAATGCGCGCATAGGGCATGCCGAACACGTAGTCCATTTCTTCGGTGGTCATCGGAATTGGAGGCGGGTTGAACCAGACATCGACTTCGCCGTGCTTCTGCACCAGCGCGCGGGCGTTGCCCGGGTTGGTTTCCAGGTGAAGTACGCGGTTGGCGTGAGCATAAAGAACCGCGTCACCGCGGACTTTCTCAACCGAAGGCAGACGAATCACGGTCTTGTCGCGTGTCATCTTCGGGCTCGCCAGGATCTGCACGACCTTGGCTTCGCTCGGATCTTCAACCGGACCCTTGTCCTGCTCGATGGCGCAGGCCTGGGTGTCCTGGGTGTTCACGTACGGGTTGATGATCTTGTCGATCTTGCCCGGACGGTCGATGCGCGTGGAATCGACTTCGTACCAGTCTTTCGGCGTGTCGCGACGAATGAACGCGGTGCCGCGCACATCGGTGATGTCTTCGATCTTGTGACCGTAGGACAGACGCTGGGCGACTTCGACGATCGCACGCTCGGCGTTGCCGTAGAGCAGGATGTCGGCGCAGGCGTCGATCAGGATCGAGTTGCGAACCCGGTCCTGCCAGTAATCGTAGTGGGCGATGCGGCGCAGGGACGCTTCAATGCCACCGAGAACAATCGGCACGTTCTTGTAGGCTTCCTTGCAGCGCTGGCTGTAAACCAGGCTCGCGCGGTCCGGACGTTTGCCCGCCATGCCGCCGGGAGTGTAGGCGTCATCGGAGCGGATTTTTTTGTCGGCGGTGTAGCGGTTGATCATCGAGTCCATGTTGCCGGCCGCGACGCCGAAGAACAGGTTCGGCTCGCCGAGCTTCATGAAGTCGTCTTTGGACTGCCAGTCCGGCTGGGCAATGATCCCGACGCGGAAGCCTTGCGACTCCAGCAGCCGGCCGATGATTGCCATGCCGAACGACGGATGGTCAACGTACGCATCACCGGTGACGATGATGATGTCGCATGAATCCCAGCCAAGCTGATCCATCTCCTCCCTGCTCATCGGCAGGAATGGCGCTGGACCGAAGCATTCGGCCCAGTACTTGGGATAGTCAAATAACGGCTTGGCTGTTTGCATGACGATGACCGGTGTTGAGATGAAAAATCGCGGGGGCGGAATATAGCACAAAAAATAACCAATTCCGACAATAGCGCTCGGCTTTTACCATCTGGTCTGCCCCTGATCGATACATCACATTTCGCTGAGCACATGTCACTACATAGGTATTCCTCAAGAAAAAATCCCGCGGGTAGTCTGGCGCTTCAACTACCAGGCTGGCTTATCCAGAGCCACGGAGCTCTCTTGAACGATTCGACTTTACTCAATACAGTCCCCACACCTACCCCGCCGCCCCTATCTGCTCATGCAAGCTTCATCCAGAGCAAGCTGCCTGGCTGGCTAGTCGAGGGATCACCTGAACAGCGCAAAACGTTTCGCGCCTGCCTGCTCAAAAGCAATGCAGCCCGGCAGGCGTTAGCCCCCGTCTTCGAAGATCTGAAAAACCCCTTGAACTTTGCCAGAACCTTGTTGAGCGAAAAGCTCACAGGACACCTGGGATCGCTGGACGCTGAAAAATCCACACTGCTACGCGAGTGGAAGAACTCCCACCTCTTGGGGCTGATCAAAACACACCATAAAACCACCGAACAAACGCTTGTAGACGCCGCCCTGCAGAACTTCGAACCTTCCGAAGCCGTGAACGGTGGTTTTGAAGCGGGATCGGCCATTTATGTGTCCGGGTCTGGCGAAAAGAAAAAAAGCGCTGTCAGCCCAGAGCACTTCGCCAGGATTTGTCGCGAGCTGGACATCGGCATGCAGTACCAGAGACACATCAGCGAAATACTGGAACCTTCTGCGACTGCGGGAACAACCGCCACTCGCTCGGCAAACCAGATAAAAGCCCTGATCAGGAACGACGACCAAAATACCTTTGAGGCGGCGATCCACATCGCCCTGATGAAGAAATCCATCAGCACAGATCTTTGCAAGCTATTACTCGAATTGAGTCCCGTCGGCAGTCATAAGGACTTGATCTGTTCACACCTGACCCTCGACGGCACAGCCCTGCCAGGCATCCTGATGTTTCGGGACAAATGGCCTCAGATTAAACACGTCCTTTACATTCCCGATGATCCCGATGACGCGATCAAACGATACAACTCATATGGCGATCTTCAAACAGCCCTGGCAATCAAACTGGAGGCTCCCTCCTACCGGAAGTTCTTCAATCGCTTCATTCCGTTTGAGCGCCAGGGAACGCCGCTGACCACAGGCACTTTGTGGTCAGGCGCAAACCGCCTTGGTAATCCGTCTTTTGCCAAACCCTTGGTGCGTGTGGATATTGCCGGTGACTTCTATGAAACGGCCTTCAGGCAACGCATTGCCCACCTGAAAGCTGACGCTCGTGTGCTGTCGGTCCCCACGGCAGATGCCAACACCGCCGGCAGCCTGAAAAAACGTCAGGAGCTCGAGGCAGCAGGAGAGTCGCTGTTATTTTTCGCCGCGTCCTTCATACCGATCATCGGTGAAGTGATGTTGGCGGTAACAGCCTTGCAGTTACTCAACTCGGTCTATCACGGCGTTGCCGCCTGGAGTCGAGGCGATACTGATGAAGCCCTGAATGATCTGCTGGATGTCGCAGACGCCGCTACCCTGGGCATCCTCACGGCCGGCGCAATCAAAACCACCGGGCTCGCCACCAACTTGGTAAGAATCAGGTTGCGCAACAATAGCGAACGACTCTGGCACCCCGATCTGACACCCTATCGTCAGGCACTTCAGCTACCTGAGAATATCCACCCCAACGCTCAAGGGTTGTATAACCACAACGCAAAAACCTATGTAGCACTGGAAGACCATTTCTATGAAGTAAAGGTCGACATCGCCACCCAGCAGTGGGAGCTGCAACACCCTTCTGACCCAAACGGGCATACCCCACAGATGTTGCACAACGGTGCCGTCGGATGGCGTCATCTGCACGAGAACCCAACACCTTGGGATGAGTTGAAACTGATCAGGCGCCTTGGCACAGTCGCACGCAATATCCGCCAAGAAGCCGTCGAGCCCATTCTGCTGGTCAGCGGATTAGACAGATTGGCTCTCATTGAACTTCATCTAAGCGCACAACGTCCGCCGGCCCTGCTGACCGATGTATTGAAGCGCTTTGATTTGAGGCAGGAAATAAAAGATTTCAAGATAGAACGCAGCAAAGGAAATAAAACCGGCCCTTATTCACCGTACATCTTGCTGCACCTGCTCACCACACTGAGCGGCTGGCCAACCACTCGACGCCTGACCGTCGTCGATGGGGCTGAAACGCTCTTTTCTTTTGGTGACTCCGCCAATACAACACAGCCCGAACTTAGATTGACCTACGCCCAACTCAGAAATGGAGAGCTAATAGACACCGTAGTCGAGAAGCTGAGAACGGATGAGTTCAATGAACTGTTCAACGGGCTGGCGCCGTCCACTGCCACTAACGCAGAGCGCCTGGCGCAGCGTCTCGAGACCCATCTTGCGGCAACAAAAGACCTGCTGTTCCCACAGATTTATGCGCTGACCGAACAACCGGAAACCGTAATACAGGAACACATTCGCACGAAGAACCCAACGCTTCCAAAAAGCTATCTGCAGCAGTTGACGCTCAGCATCAGTCCACAGGAAGAACAGCAAATCGTGCGGAAAAAACAGTTGCTGCCACTCATGGAAAAGGAAGCAGCCGAGTACTCCAGAGAAATTGAAACAGTACGTATTTATGAGGGTCTTTATCTTGATTCCGCTCGCCCTCCTGACACAGACCAACTCATCCTCACGAGCCTTGAGCAATTGCCCAGCTGGGCCGACTCAGTGCGTATCGAAATGCGCGATGGAACCCTCAACGGCACATTGCTGAGCAGCGTCGGCAGTGTCACAGCCGTTCATCGCAGAGTTCTGGTTCGAGAGGGCGTGCTGTACAGGGCTTACGATGCTGCGGGAAATCCGCTTGATGGACCGGCCGACCTCTACAACTCGATCAAAGCGGTCCTACCCGAAACTGAACGCCTGGCCTCGAGCAGAGATGACGACCGATGGTCTGACCGTGTGAAGAGCGCGCTCAACAACGTCATAGAACGTCTGCACAAACAACCTCTGGCTATTCGGGAAGGTACTGCGTCACGGGCTACCGAGCCCGTAAACCCGGGCTTCCCCCTTGACACCCATTTTGCCCGACAAGAAACACCGACGAACCTGTCGCTACGCGCAGACGGAGTCTATGAACAGCCCCCCCTACAAGGTGGCATGTACAAATACTACGTGCTGGAAAACCGCCTGTACTATCAGGTGCAGTACGCCAAACCGGGTTGGCAAGCCATTGATGCGCGCAGCCCCTATCGAGCGTACAAGCCCTACGTACGACAAAAGGCTGGGGGCGGCTGGGAGATCGATTCCGATATGGGATTACCGGGCGGGACACCGGGCGTTGGCTCGTCAAGACACCTTGATATCCCGGAGGAGACAAGCGGCAGCTATTACAGCACCACCGAATACATCATGCCTGTGCCATTCACTGCCGCCGAACGTGACCGCATGTCCAGCATCAGATCCTTTCAACAGGCCCCCAACACTCTCGGTGGCTATGATCGCGCCAACAACGGCCGTTACCCTCTCAGGGATCTGCAAGGGCAGCCGTTGCGTATCAAAAAAATTCAGCAACAGGCCAAATCTGCTTATGGCGGCACCCGCTATGGGGCCGCAGCAGTCAAACCTTACATTCAATGGGAAAGCTTCGAAGGCGTTGCCAACCTGTACGAAGAAAAATTGGCGCTACGCAAATTCACCACAGCCGACTGCAAGGCGCCCGAAGAAAGAACTTTGATCGGGCAAGACATGGTGAGCAGCAAAAAGCCGCTGGCTAAAGGGGAGATTCTTGGGGTCTATGGCGGAGGATTGATACCCGGTTATGTCGGTGTTGCCAGAAAGGACCCGTTCCTTATCGACGTACTGCCTGGAAAGCTGTTCACCCACACCAGGCGCCATAACGTTCTGTTGTCGGGAGACAACGTACTGTCCCGAATGAATACCATCTTTGAGTACAAGCAGGGCAAACCGGCACGACAGGCAGCAGCGGGTTACAACGTCGAAGCCGTGCCGTTTGACGTGGAGGTTCAAGCCCAAGGCGGGCGCAAGGAAAACTACCGGCTGTATGCGTTCTTTGCCATCGACGACATTCCCGTCGACAACGAACTGCGCTGGAACTATGGCTACACCGAGCCAGCGATCAGAGCCCTGCTCCCCTGAAACAAGGTCATCAACCGTCGGCACGCCAGTGTTATTCGTCGTCGAAGTTATAGCTGCCCGGCGCCAGGTTTTCGAAACGGGTGTACTTGCCGATGAACGCCAGTCGTGACGTACCGATCGGGCCGTTCCGCTGCTTGCCGATGATGATCTCGGCGATGCCTTTGTGTTCGGTTTCCGGGTGATACACCTCGTCCCGGTACACGAACATGATCACGTCGGCATCCTGCTCGATCGCTCCGGATTCCCGGAGGTCGGAGTTGATCGGGCGCTTGTTCGGTCGTTGCTCCAGGGAGCGGTTGAGCTGGGACAACGCCACTACCGGGCAGTTGAATTCCTTGGCCAGGGCTTTCAAGGAACGGGAGATCTCGGAAATCTCGTTGGTCCGGTTGTCACCGCTGGAACCTGGAATCTGCATCAATTGCAGGTAGTCGATCATGATCAGGGCGACGTCGCCATGCTCACGCACCAGGCGTCGGGTCCGCGCACGCATCTCCGAGGGGCTGATACCGGCCGTATCGTCGATGAACAGCTTGCGATCGTTGAGCAAGTTGACCGCCGATGTCAGGCGCGGCCAATCGTCGTCTTCCAGGCGACCGGCACGGACCTTGGTCTGATCGATCCGGCCGAGAGACGACAACATACGCATGATCAGCGATTCGCCTGGCATCTCCAGCGAGTAAACCAATACGCATTTGTCGCTGCGCAGCACGGCGTTTTCCACCAGGTTCATCGCAAAGGTGGTTTTACCCATGGATGGACGGCCGGCGACGATGATCAGGTCAGACGGTTGCAGGCCGCTGGTCATACCGTCGAGATCGGTGTAACCGGTGGACAGGCCGGTAATGGCGTTGTCGGTGTTGAACAAGGTGTCGATGCGGTCGATGGCCTTGGTCAGCAGGTCGTTCACGCTCACCGGGCCGCCGGTTTTTGGCCGGGCCTCAGCGATCTGGAAGATCTGCCGTTCAGCTTCGTCGAGGATCTCTTCCGCGGAGCGACCTTCCGGGTTGAAGGCGCTGTCGGCGATCTCGGTGGCGATGCCGATCAGCTGCCGCAAGGTCGCTCGTGCACGAACGATCTGTGCATAGGCCTTGATGTTGGCGACGGACGGCGTGTTTTTTGCCAGTTCGCCCAGGTATCCGAGGCCGCCGACTTGCGAAGTCTGACCTTCCTTGTCCAATTGCTCGGCAAGGGTCACGACGTCGATCGGCGAGTTCTGGTCGGCGAGCTTGGCGATCGCACGGAAGATCAGGCGGTGGTCATGTCGATAGAAATCGCCGTCCGACACCTGATCAAGCACGCGCTCCCAGGCGTTGTTGTCCAGCATCAAACCACCGAGCACGGCCTGTTCGGCCTCGATGGAATGCGGCGGCACCTTCAGGGCAGCGGTTTGCAGATCGTATTGCTCGGGTGCGGAGATATCGTTCATGGCCACTTGAATTGAGTGTGTGAAAATCAGGAACTGCAGAAAGACAAAGGGCACGACCTGTAAACAGGATCGTGCCCGATGTTACCGGCAAGCACCCGAGGGTGCCAGCCGACAAGTGCTGCTTAAGCTGCTACCACGACAACGCGTACGGTGGCTTCAACTTCGGCGTGCAGGTGCACGGCTACGTCGAATTCGCCTACGTTGCGGATAGTGCCGTTCGGCAGACGAACTTCGCTTTTTGCAACTTCAACGCCAGAGGCGGTCAGTGCATCAGCGATGTCGTGAGTACCGATCGAACCGAACAGCTTGCCTTCGTCGCCAGCGGTGGCAGTGATAGTCACTTCCAGCTCAGCCAGTTGGGCAGCGCGGCTTTCAGCCGAAGTTTTACGATCTGCTGCGGCTTTTTCCAGCTCAGCGCGACGCTCTTCGAACGCAGCCAGGTTGGCAGCGGTCGCAGCGGTAGCTTTGCCGTAAGGCAGCAGGTAGTTACGACCGTAACCAGCCTTAACGTTCACTTTGTCACCCAGGTTGCCCAGGTTGGTGACTTTTTCCAGAAGGATCAGTTGCATGTGAAAATCCTCTTAACTTTTAACCTTCACCGTTCGCGCTATCGACGTCTTTCGGCGTCGAACGACCGCGAAAATCAATCAGGCTGTCGACGATGGCCAAGACCACCAGCAACGGATAGATCAGCTGCATGAACAGCAACAGCGTGACGTACAACCCCACCAGCCAGAACCTGGCCAGTCGCTTTTGCGCCACCAGCCCGTGAATCAGGGCCAGCCCGGCGAATACCAGCGGTACACTGCACAACGGCGTCAACATGGCCATCTGCGGACCGATGTTCGGTCCCAGAAGCATGAACGCCAGCAGTAACATCGCCAGCCCCAGCGGGAATCGGATGGCGCGAAACTCGCGACCAAAACCACCCGGGTTGTACAACAACGCCTGCCAGTAGCGCCCGACAAGCAGGCTCAGCACACTGACGATTTGCAACAAGGCCGCAATCAGGCCGGTCAGGACCGGTGCGATCAGGGACGCAAAATGCGCTTGCTCGTCTACCGACAACTTCTGGTAGACATCACCGAGTAGCGACGGCATGACTTTTATCAAAGCCTGCGCCAGCATCTCGATTTGGGGACCAAAAGCCGTCCCCAGCACCACTGAAAACACCACTCCCATCGCTATGCTGACCAGCAGCACGCGGTTCCAGGATTCGCTTGCGCGTAAAACCAACGCAAGGCTCCAAGACCCCAGCAGCACCAGAAGTGCCCGTGGGTCATCGGAGTAAAGCCACCAGATCAACGCCGGCAGCAGTCCCAGAGCAAGAACGCCCAGGGCGTCCTTCAATCCGCGCCGCAGGAGCACAAGGCAACCAGCGGCAGCACCCAACCAATACAACAACGGCAATGTTGCGCATCCAGCCACTACGAGAGTGGCCTGCATACGGCCGCGCATGATGAACTCAGCTATGGCACGCATGCTTTCAATCCTTTGCTACGTGTCGACTGCCCGGTCTCAGCGGCCGTGGCTGTCGGTGTAGGCCAGCAGGGCCAGGAAGCGGGCGCGCTTGATAGCGGTGGCCAGCTGACGCTGATAACGTGCTTTGGTACCGGTGATGCGGCTTGGAACGATTTTGCCGGTCTCGGATACATAAGCTTTCAGAGTGTTGAGATCTTTGTAATCGATCTCTTTCACGTCTTCAGCGGTGAAGCGGCAGAATTTACGACGACGGAAGAAACGTGCCATGTAATAGGCTCCTCAAAAGGTCCGTGGATTACTCGTCAGCGTTATCGCTGTTGTCGCTGTCATCACTATCAGCGCTTTCAGCGCCTTCGTGCTCAGGACGGTCGCGACGCTCACGGCGCTCACTGCGGTTTTCTTCAGCCTTGAGCATCTCGGATTGGCCGGTAACGGCTTCTTCGCGACGGATGACCAGGTTACGGATCACTGCATCGTTGTAGCGGAAGTTGTCTTCCAGCTCGGCCAGGGCCTTGCCAGTGCACTCAACGTTCAGCATCACGTAGTGAGCCTTGTGAACATTGTTGATTGCATAGGCCAGTTGACGACGGCCCCAATCTTCCAGACGGTGGATTTTGCCGCCGTCTTCTTCGATCAGCTTGGTGTAACGCTCTACCATGCCGCCGACTTGCTCGCTTTGATCCGGGTGGACCAAAAAGATGATTTCGTAATGACGCATGAATGCTCCTTACGGGTTGTAGCCTGCCGCTCAAAAGCGGTCAGACAAGGAGTGAATGACACTTATGGACTTGCTTGCGATAGACACATGCGTGCCTGCCGTCACAGCAAGGGGCGCAATTGTAGAGAAGGGACAGAAGAGGTGCAAGGCAATTGGTGATTATTTGAACAGTTCGTTCACACCACCGATCTTTGCCCTGACACAGAACCAATGTGGGAGCGGGCTTGCTCGCGAATGCGGTACATCAGTCAACATTGATGTCGACTGACACTCCCTCTTCGCGAGCAAGCCCGCTCCCACATTTGGATCGCGTGCGACTTAAGGCTTTTTGGTAGTCGCCGCAGCCTTGACACTGCGCTGACGCTGAGCCTCGAACAGGCAAACGCCAGTCGCCACAGACACGTTGAGGCTGCTGACGCTACCGGCCATCGGCAGGTGCACCAGGTAGTCGCAAAGATCGCGAGTCAGGCGGCGCATGCCGCTGCCTTCGGCGCCCATGATCAGGATGGTCGGCCCGGTCATGTCCTGGTCATAAATATTGACCTCAGCCTCACCTGCCGTACCCACGACCCACAGCCCGCGCTGCTTGAGCTTCTCCAGGGTGCGCGCCAGGTTGGTCACGGCGACCAACGGAATCACTTCCGCCGCGCCGCAAGCCACTTTACGTACCGTCGGGGTCAACGTCGCTGACTTGTCCTTCGGAACGATCACAGCGAGCGCACCGGCCGCATCAGCCGAACGCAGGCAAGCGCCGAGGTTGTGCGGATCAGTCACGCCGTCGAGCACCAGCAACAGCGGCGCGCCTTCGGTGCGATCGAGCAGTTCGTCGAGCATCGCCTCGCCCCAGACCTGGCTCGGACTCACGTCCGCCACCACGCCCTGGTGCACGCCATCAACCCAGGCATCCAGCTCACGGCGTTCGGCGTTGCCGACGGCCACGCGATTTTCGTTCGCCAACTCGATCAGCGTCTGAACACGCGGATCACTGCGGCCTTCGGCCAGCCAGATCTGCTTGACACGTTTCGGGTGGTGACGCAGCAACGCTTCTACAGCGTGCACGCCGTAGATCTTTTCCAACTGACTCATGACTTGGCCTTCGGTTTACGCGCCCCGCCGCTTTTGGCGGCTGGAGCAGAACCCGCTTTTGGCGGGCCTTTACGGTGTTTGCTCGGTTTGGCTGGCTTGCCGCCGGGAGCCTTGTCAGGCGCCGACCGTCCGGTCTTTCCCCCAGACGCCGCTTTACCGCCGCTTTTCGCTTCAGACAGCAACGCCTGCTTCATCTCACGGCTTTTGCGCAGTTCGGCATTTTTCGCCGCCGCATCGCTCGGGCGATAGGCCTCGACAGCCTTTTCCTTGGCAGGACGACGACCGGTTTTCGCCGGGGCCGGCTCTGCAGCCGTTTTGGAAGCGGGTGCAGCGGTTTCAGTCCCGCGCTTCTTGCGACCGATCGGCGCACTGATGGTTTTTTCAGCCATCTCGAAGTCGATCTTGCGTTCGTCGAGGTCGACGCGCATGACGCGCACTTCAACGGTATCGCCAAGGCGGAAGCTGCGACCGGTACGCTCACCGGCCAGGCGGTGGTGCACAGGATCGAAGTGGTAGTAATCACCCGGCAGCGCGGTGACGTGCACCAAGCCTTCGACGTAAATATCGGTCAGCTCGACGAACAGGCCAAAACCGGTCACGGCAGTGATCACACCCGGGAACGACTCGCCCACACGGTCTTTCATGAACTCGCACTTGAGCCAGTTCACTACGTCGCGGGTCGCTTCGTCGGCACGGCGCTCGCTCATCGAGCACTGCTCGCCGAGCTGTTCCAGAATCGCTTCGTCGTACGGATAGATGCGCGCTTTCGGAATGGTCATCGCGCCAGCACGGCGAACGTGCGGGGTGTCCATTTTCGAATGGATGACGCTGCGAATCGCACGGTGCGTGAGCAAGTCCGGGTAGCGGCGGATCGGCGAGGTGAAGTGGGTATAGGCTTCGTAATTCAGGCCGAAGTGGCCCTGGTTATCGGCGCTATACACCGCCTGACTCAACGAACGCAGCATGACGGTCTGGATCAGATGGAAATCCGGACGGTCCTTGATGCTCGCCAGCAATGCCTGGTAATCCTTCGGCGACGGGCCGTCCTTGCCTTTGTGCAGGGACAGGCCGAGCTCGCCAAGGAAGGCGCGCAGTTTTTCCAGACGCTCCGGCGGCGGGCCATCGTGGACGCGATACAGCGCAGGGATTTCGTGTTTTTTCAGGAATTCGGCGGTGGCCACGTTGGCCGCCAGCATGCATTCCTCGATCAGCTTGTGGGCATCGTTACGAACGGTCGGACGGATTTCGGCAATCTTGCGCTCGGTCCCGAAGATGATCCGGGTTTCCTGCGTTTCGAAATCGATCGCGCCACGCACGTGACGAGCGGCCAGCAGCACTTTGTACAGTGCATAAAGCTGCTTGAGGTGCGGCAGAACGTCGTTGTACTCACCACGAAGCTGACGCGCCTCGGTGAGTTTCGGCGTTTCCAGCATCGAGCTGACTTTGTTGTAGGTCAGGCGAGCGTGGGAGTGAATCACCGCTTCGTAGAAGCAATAGTCGGTCATCTCGCCGGATTTGGAGATGGTCATCTCGCAAACCATGGCCAGACGATCGACGTGCGGGTTCAGCGAGCACAGGCCGTTGGACAGCTGCTCAGGCAGCATTGGCACGACGCGCTCGGGGAAATACACCGAGTTGCCGCGAACCTGGGACTCGTTGTCCAGCGCCGAACCGATTTTCACGTAGCTGGAAACGTCGGCAATCGCCACGTACAACTTCCAGCCGCCGGAGAACAGGCGCAGCTTGCCCGGCTTGGCTTCGCAGTAGACCGCATCATCGAAGTCGCGCGCATCTTCGCCGTCGATGGTCACGAACGGCAGATGGCGCAGGTCGATGCGCTTCTCTTTGTCTTTCTCTTCGACTTCCGGCTTGAGCTTGGCGGCTTCTTTCAGCACAGCCTCAGGCCAGACGTGGGGAATATCGTACGTGCGCAGGGCGACATCGATTTCCATGCCCGGCGCCATGTAGTTGCCCACGACTTCGACCACGTCGCCTTGCGGCTGAAAGCGTGGCGTCGGCCAGTGAGTGATCTTCACTTCAACGAACTGACCGATCTGGGCGTTGGCGTTACGGCCCGGCGTGACCAGCACTTCTTGCTGGATCTTCGGATTGTCCGCAACGACGAAACCAATGCCGCCCTCTTCGAAGTAACGGCCAACGATGGTCTCGTGGGCACGAGACACCACTTCGACGATCATGCCTTCGCGGCGACCGCGACGGTCGAGACCGGAAACACGGGCCAGGGCACGGTCGCCATCGAACACCAGACGCATTTGCGCCGGGCTCATGAACAGGTCGTCACTGCCGTCGTCCGGGACCAGGAAGCCGAAGCCGTCACGATGACCGCTGATGCGGCCCAGGATCAGGTCGAGCTTATCCACCGGCGCATAGGTGCCGCGACGGGTATAGATGAGTTGAGCGTCGCGCTCCATGGCGCGCAGGCGGCGGCGCAGGGCTTCGATCTGGTCTTCTGTGGTCAGACCAAACTCTTCGACCAGTTGCTCGCGGTTAGCAGGCGAACCCCGATCAGCAAGGTGCTGAAGGATCAGTTCGCGGCTAGGAATAGGGTTTTCATATTTTTCCGCTTCACGAGCGGCCTCGGGATCGAGGGACTGCCAATCGGCCATTAGAGAGTTTTCACCTTGTCTATATGCGGGTTAGTTTGGCATAGGCGTAATGAAACGGGAAATTTCAGGCTATGACAGCCCATCTAAAGCCCTTTATCGACAGCGCGAAGCTGAATTAAATGCCATTGGTAAAATATTCCAGGTTTTTTCGACTTCAGGGGTTTACAGTTAAAAAGACGCTCCGTATAGTGCGCGCCATCGACGACGCAGACGCATTGCCGATAATGCCCAGATGGTGAAATTGGTAGACACGCCAGCTTCAGGTGCTGGTGACCGCAAGGTCGTGGAAGTTCGAGTCTTCTTCTGGGCACCAATTTCGAGCTTGAGATTAGTTCAATTTCAAGGCTCACACAAAAACCCGCGAAAGCGGGTTTTTTGCATTCTAAGCCTCTGATTTATTAAAACTAAATCAGGGGTTTACAGATCAAAAAGCTCTCCGTATAGTGCGCCACATCAACAGCGGCAACGCTGAAGATTATGCCCAGATGGTGAAATTGGTAGACACGCCAGCTTCAGGTGCTGGTGACCGCAAGGTCGTGGAAGTTCGAGTCTTCTTCTGGGCACCAATTCAAATTCAAGGTCACGATCTTGAATTTCACAGAAACCCGCGAAAGCGGGTTTTTGCGTTTCCGGGGTTTGAAAAGTTACAGCGAACCGCTTTAGCAACTCCCCGTCAGCCCCGCAAGGCGCACTTGAGAAACAATATCGTTTATCATTGTTTCAAGTTTTTGCAATGCGACAGTGAGGAACCTTGCGAATGATGTTTCGAAATACCCTGCGCCGCGGCCTGACCATCACCCTGCTCGGCCTGGCACTCGCCACTCCCCTCACCCAAGCCGCCGAACCGGTTTCCCTGACACTCTATAACGGTCAACACAAAGAAGTCGGCGACGCTATCGCCAAAGCCTTCGAAGCCAAGACCGGGATTCACGTCAATGTGCGCAAAGGCAGCAGCAACCAGCTCGCCAGCCAGGTCGTCGAAGAAGGCGATCGCTCCCCTGCCGATGTGATCTACACCGAAGAATCACCACCACTGAACAAACTCGGCGAACAAGGCCTGCTGGCACAGACCGATGCCGCGACCCTTGCCGTTCTGCCGAAAGACTACGTCGCCGGCAATGGCACCTGGATCGGCATCACCGCACGAGTCCGCGTCGTCGCCTACAACCCCAAGCTGATTGACGAAAAAGACCTGCCCAAGTCGGTCATGGGGTTCTCCGATCCGAAATGGCAAGGCAAGGTCGGCTTCGTGCCTACCAGCGGCGCCTTCCAGGAACAGGCCGTGGCGATCATCAAAGTGCACGGCATGGACGCGGCCGAAGAATGGCTGACCGGTTTGCGTGCTTTCGGCAAGACCTACAGCAACAACATGGTTGCACTGAAGGCGGTGGAAAACGGCGAAGTCGCTACCGTGCTGGTGAACAACTATTACTGGTTTGCCTTGCAGCGTGAAAAAGGTCAGCTCGATTCGAAACTGCATTATTTCACTGGCGGCGACGTCGGCGGGCTGATCACTGTTTCCAGCGCGGCCGTGCTGAAATCCAGCAAACATCCAAAAGAAGCCCAGCAATTTCTCGCCTACATGGCCAGCGAAGAAGGTCAGCGCGTGATCACCCAGACCACCGCCGAATACCCGCTGCACAAAGGCATGGAATCGGATCGCGGGCTCAAGCCGTTCAGCGAACTTGAGGCACCGAAGGTCACGCCAGCCGATCTTGGCAATGCCGAAGAAGCCCTGGACCTGGAACGTGACGTTGGCTTGAACTGATGAGCGCATCGTTATCCGCCCCCGTCGCGCGCGGGGGTTACGTGCCACGGCGCAAGCGGCCATCGGTCTGGCTGTTACTACCGGTTTTGCTGCTGGTGGTGCTCAGCCTGTTGCCGCTGGCGTATGTCGGACTCAAGACCTGGCAGGCCGGCTGGGCCGAGGCGCTGCATTTGTTGTGGCGCCCTTATGTGTTTGGCCTGCTGCGCAACACCCTGGCGCTGATGGTCGGTGTGACGCTTGCCTGTGGCGTGATCGGCCTGTCGCTGGCTTGGCTGCTTGAGCGCAGCAACTTGCCGGGGCGGCGCTTGTGGGGCGTGATTCTGTGCCTACCGTTCGCGGTACCGGCATTTGTCAGCAGCTTTACCTGGGTATCGCTGAGCGCTCATTTCGAAGGCTTGGGCGGGGCGATCCTGGTGATGACCCTGTCCAAGTACCCGCTGATCTTTCTGCCGGTCGCGGCGACCCTGCGCAATCTCGACCCCTCCCTCGAAGAGTCCGCCCGCACGCTGGGGCAGAATCGCTGGGGCGTGTTTTTCAGAATCACTCTGCCGCTGCTCTGGCCGTCACTGCTCGCCGGCTCACTGCTGATCGCCCTGCACATGCTGGTGGAATTCGGTGCGCTGTCGATCATTGGACTGCAAACCTTTACCACCGCGATCTATCAACAGTTCGAACTGGAATTCAGTAACGCGAATGCGGCGATGCTTTCTGCCGTGTTGCTAGCGCTGTGTCTGATGCTGCTGTGGCTGGAGCTGCGCGTACGCGGCAAGGGCCGACACGTGCGTACCGGTCAGGGCGCGGCTCGGCATGCGGAACAGGTTCGGCTGGGGCCCTGGGCTGCTGCCGGACAACTTTATTGCCTGGCGCTGGCGATCATCGGCAGCGGTATACCGTTGGGGATGCTGGCGTACTGGCTGGCCGTGGGCTCGTCGGCTGCGTTCCCGGTAGCCGCGATCAGCGAAGCGCTGTTGTCGTCTTTGGCGCTGTCGCTGGGCGGCGCAGCGCTGTGCCTGGTGCTGGCAGTGCCGGTGGGGTTGCTGGTGGTGCGCTACAAAGGCCAATTGGCAATCTGGGCCGAGCGCTTGCCGTATCTGCTGCATGCGCTGCCAGGACTGGTGATCGCGCTGACGCTGGTGTATTTCGCCCTGCACTATGTGCCGGCGCTGTATCAGACTTCGGCATTGTTGCTGATCGCTTATGCGCTGTTGTTTCTGCCGCTGGCGCAGGCACCGATTCGCACGGCACTGAACAAGGCTGCGCCGCAACTGGAAGAGGCTGCACGCACGCTGGGAGCGTCGTCCTTCAGTGCGTTTTGTCGGGTGACGTTGCCGATTATCTTCCCGGCGCTAGGCGCGGCGTTTGCGCTGGTGTTTCTGGATGCGATGAAGGAGCTGACGGCGACTTTGCTGCTGAGTCCGACCGGGCTCAATACGCTGGCGACGGAAGTCTGGGCGCATACCGCGAATGTGGAGTTTGCGGCGGCGGCGCCTTATGCGGCGTTGTTGATATTGGTGTCGGGGTTGCCGGTCTATTTGCTTACGACTCGGATGTATCTGAGCCGCTGACATTGCCTTCGCGAGCAGGCTCGCTCCCACATTGGAATGCATTCTCCTGTGGGAGCGAGCCTGCTCGCGAAGAGGCCAGTTCGGACAAAGAAAATCCTAAGCCCGGAACTGCCCCAGGCTCGCCTTCAACTGTGCCGCCAATCCATCCAGCACCTTGCCGCTGGCCGTGGTTTCCACCACCGCTTGAGCCGCTTTCTCAGCCTGCGCATGAATGGTCTCAACCCGACCACGCACCGCTTGCGCGCCTTGCGCCTGATGCGCCGCTGCCTGCGTTGCCAGACCTATTGCCGCATGCACTTGCTCGACCGACGCCTGCACCGATTGCTGCAACCGCGCACTGTCACGCAGCACCAGCAAACCTTCACTGGCCTGACGCCCGGCCTGACCGATCGCGGCCACCGCCTCACGCGCTCCTTGCTGCAAGGCAACGATGTGCGCCTGAATGTCGCCGGTGGAGCTCTGAGTCTTGCTCGCCAGCGCCCGCACTTCATCGGCTACCACAGCAAACCCGCGACCGGTCTCGCCCGCACGCGCGGCTTCGATGGCCGCGTTCAGCGCCAGCAAGTTGGTCTGCTCGGCAATCCCGTGAATCACCGTCAGCACCACTTCAATCTGCTCACTCTGCTGCGCCAGCCGCTCGATGACTTTTGCCCCGGTGTCGACCTGCCCGGCCAACGCCTCGATCAGGCTGCCGACTTTCGCCGAGGTCCGCGTGTTTTCATCCGTGGCCGAACGAATGTCCACCACTTGCTGCAAGGCTGCCTGCATGGCATGACTTTCAGACTGGGCTTCGTCAGCCATTTGCGACAACGCACGCAGGCTCTCGGCCACTTCATCGCGCTGCATGCCCGCCGCTTTATCGGCCCCGGCATTGCGCAAGGTCATCGCGCCGATTTCCACACCGGTACGCTGAGCTACATCGCCCGCTTCGCGTACGATCGGCTGCAACTTATCCACAAAGCGATTGACCGCCGAGGCCATGTCGCCAATTTCGTCCTGACTGTTGATCTGCACGCGCTTGGTCAGGTCACCCTCGCCCGCCGCCAGGTCGTCCATGGCAGCGATGAGCAATTTCAAGCGGTTGACCACCCGACGACCCAGCACCACCGCGAGCAACAGCAGCACACCGCAACCCACAAGCGCCAGGCCCATGCCGATGCGCCAGCGCAAAGTGCCCGCCGCTTCCTGAACAGTGCTGGTGGTGTTGGCTTGCATTTCAGAGGCCGTGGATTGCGCCGACTGCAAGCGCGCGCCCATCGCGGCTGCGCTATCGGCTGCGGCGCCCTTGAGGCTGTCGCCCACCAATTGATCACTGCTGGCGATCAGCGCCGAGAAGCGTTTGTCCAGGGCCGCCAGATCGGTTTCCACCGAGGCGGTCGAGACGCCCATCAAGACCTTGCCGATTTCCACGCCGTTAGGATTGATCGAGGCTTCCAGGTAATAGACCGACGGATCGTTCTTCGCCGCATCCAGCACCTTGTCCAGCGCCCGTTCGCCTTGGCCTTTTTCCAGAAGGGCTTTGTTGATCGGGTTTTCCCGGTTGAGGTAGCGCGTCAGATGCTGCCCCGTCGCGTCGTCGTAGACCACGAATAGCACGTTGGGATTACGCTGAGCCCGGCGGGCGAATTCGGACAGGGTTGGAACGTCGCTGTCCCACATGGCGCGGGGTGCGACCGAAGCCAAAAGCTGCGCCATATCATTGGCGGAGTCCTTCAGATCCTTCTCCAGCGTCGCACGCAGTTGTGCCTGCTCGTCTTTCAATCGCGAGGACAAGCCCGCCGTAAGGCGCTGACGCGTGCTGGTAGAGAGGCTGTCGAGGCTCGACGTGACTTCACGCCCTGCCTGCTCAAGTTCCCCGGAGAGTTTTTGACTGTCGGCACCCAGGCGTACACCCAGATCGGCTTCCAGCGCGGTCACTGTGCTCCGAGTCAGGGCGACAGCCACCAGCACCTGCACCAACAGTGCGATACCAAGGGTAACGAACACGGGCCGTAATAGACGGCTTTGTAACAGTGAGAGAACGGCCGACACTTGATATCCCTCTGCGTTGACGCCATTAAATTGATGGCACCCCAGAAAAGATGCACTTAATGAAGATCACAGCAAAGGTCATGCCGTCCAACAGGCATAAACGACAAAGGGCCCCATTAGGGGCCCTTTGTGTTTTACATCAACGACTTATTAAGCGAACGGGTGACGCAGAACGATGGTTTCGTTGCGGTCCGGGCCCGTCGAAATAATGTCGATCGGCGCACCGATCAGCGTTTCGACGCGTTTGATGTAGGCACGTGCGTTGGCCGGCAGCTCTTCCAGGGTTTTGGCACCCACGGTCGACTCGGTCCAGCCCGGCACTTCTTCGTACACAGGCTGCAGGCCCACGTAGCTGTCAGCGTCAGTCGGGGCAACATCGTTACCTTCGGCATCTTTGTAGCCGACGCAGATGTTGATGGTTTCCAGACCGTCGAGTACGTCCAGCTTGGTCAGGCAGATGCCCGAGATGCTGTTCACATCGATAGCGCGACGCAGGATAACGGCGTCGAACCAGCCACAACGACGGGCACGGCCAGTCGTTGCGCCGAACTCGTGACCTTGTTTGGCCAGGTGTGCACCGACTTCGTCGAACAGTTCAGTCGGGAATGGACCCGAACCTACACGCGTGGTGTAAGCCTTGGTGATGCCCAGAATGTAGTCCAGGAACATCGGGCCAACACCCGAACCGGTAGCAACGCCGCCAGCGGTGGTGTTAGAGCTGGTCACGTACGGGTAGGTACCGTGGTCGATGTCCAGCAGGGAGCCCTGGGCGCCTTCGAACATGATGTCTTTGCCGGCGCGACGCAGGTCGTGCAGCTCGGCCGTCACGTCCAGCATCAGCGGCTTGAGCAGCTCAGCGTATTCCTTGCACTCAGTCAGGGTCTTTTCGAACTCGATAGCCGGCTCTTTGTAGTAACCCACCAGCATGAAGTTGTGGTAATCCACCAGTTCACGCAGCTTGTCTTCAAAGCGCGGCATATTGAGCAGGTCGCCAACACGCAGGCCACGACGCGCAACCTTGTCTTCGTAGGCCGGGCCGATGCCGCGACCGGTCGTACCGATCTTCAGCTCGCCACGGGCCTTTTCACGGGCCTGGTCCAGCGCAACGTGGAAGGACAGGATCAGCGGGCAGGACGGGCTGATACGCAGGCGCTCACGCACCGGTACGCCTTTCTCTTCCAGCTTGACGATCTCGCGCAGCAAGGCGTCCGGTGCAACCACCACGCCGTTGCCGATCAGGCACTGCACGCCTTCGCGCAGCACGCCCGACGGGATCAGGTGCAAGACGGTTTTTTCGCCGTCGATCACCAGGGTGTGGCCTGCGTTGTGGCCACCTTGGTAGCGCACTACGGCGGCAGCATGTTCGGTCAGCAGATCAACGATCTTGCCTTTGCCCTCATCACCCCATTGGGTGCCCAGGACTACGACATTCTTACCCATAACACTTGTCCTCATTCGCGCAAACTTGGTGCCGGCCGCGGCCGACAGGAAAACTCAAGAAGCCAGTGGCGATACTTGCCAAAGCCCGTTCTGCTGAATCAATTGCCGGTCGCAGTCCGCTTCACGGGCGGCGGCCAAAGGTTGCCCAGGCAACGCCTGAACGACACGCTGACCCTCACTGCGCAACTGGCAAACCTGCTGCCAGAGTGCCGCATCCGTACTGTCAGGCATCCAGATACCGCCAGACGGTAACTCGATCTCAGCACGCCCCAGGGTCACCAGGGTTTTCAAATCGGTAGAAAAGCCGGTTGCCGGACGGGCACGACCGAAGTCGGCACCGATGTCGTCGTAACGACCGCCCTGAGCAATGGACTGGCCAACACCCGGTACGAACACCGCAAACACCACACCGGTGTGGTAGTGGTAGCCGCGCAACTCGCCCAGGTCGAAATACAACGGCAACTCAGGGAAACGCGTGGACAGACGCTCGGCAATCGCCAGCAAGTCGTCCAGAGCAGCCAATACCGGCGCTGGGGCATTCGCCAGACGCTCGCGGGCAGCGCTCAATACTTCACGGCCGCCACACAGATCGACCAGCGCCCGCAACATATCCGACAGATCGACAGGCAAGCCTTCGGTCAAGGTAATGACCTCGTCGATGGCTTTACGTTGCAATGCATCGAACAACTGTTGTTCAACTTCACCGGACAAACCGGCGGCGCGAGCCAGGCCGCGGTAGATACCCACATGACCGAGGTCCATGTGCACATCCGGCACATCGGCCAGTTGCAGCATAGCCAACATCAGGCTGATGACTTCCACGTCGCTGCTCGGGCTGGCATCGCCGTACAACTCGGCGCCCAGCTGGATCGGGCTGCGCGACGACGACAAGGCGCGCGGCTGAGCGTGCAGCACGCTACCGGCATAGCACAGACGGCTCGGGCCTTCGCGACGCAAGGTGTGCGCATCGATGCGCGCCACTTGCGGCGTGATGTCAGCACGGAAACCCATCTGCCGGCCCGATTGCGGGTCGATGACCTTGAAGGTACGCAGATCGAGGTCCTGGCCCGCGCCGGTCAGCAGGGATTCCAGGTACTCGATATGGGGAGTCACGACAAACTCGTAACCCCAGCTCTGGAACAGATCCAACACCTGACGACGCGCGACTTCAATGCGCGCCGCTTCTGGTGGCAGTACTTCTTCGATGCCATCTGGCAGCAGCCAGCGGTCTACCGTTGCCATTACGCCATTCCCCTATGATCCGGGCGGCAAGCCTTTGGGCGAGCCTTGAGTGAAGCAGAAAATGATCGGCTCATGCGCAAACCACGCGCATGAACAACGCGGCGAAAAGCCTGAAATCGGCTTCACCAACCACTTTCCTCGAAAAACCTGTCGAGTCATTCAACTCGGACGCCTGCCTAAAAAACAGCAATCAAACGTGCAGACGCAAAAAAGCCGGGAATTTCCCGGCTGCCGCATCATACACACGTTTTCCCAAAGGATCACCCCGCCCGAGGTGTTAGCCGTCAGGCGGGGGATGATTCAGGTCAACGTCGTATCAAGGCTTGGCTTTTTCCAGGTAACGGAAGAAGTCGCTGCTTGGGTCCAGGACCATGACGTCGGATTTGTTCGCGAAGCTTTCACGGTAGGCACGCAGGCTACGGTAGAAACCGTAGAACTCCTGATCCTGGCCGTAGGCCTTGGAGTAGATCGCAGCGGCCTGGGCGTCACCATCACCGCGAACCTCTTCGGATTCACGATAGGCTTCAGCCAGCAACACGCGGCGTTGACGATCAGCGTCGGCACGAATGCCTTCTGACAGTTCGTTACCCTTGGCGCGGTGCTCGCGAGCTTCACGCTCACGCTCGGAACTCATGCGCTCGAACACGCTGCGGTTCACTTCTTTCGGCAGATCGATGGCCTTGACCCGAACATCGACAACTTCGATGCCCAGCTCTTTTTCCGCCATCTTGTTTAGCGAAGCGGTGATATCGGTCATCAGCGCATCGCGCTCACCGGAAACCACTTCGTGCAGCGTGCGCTTACCAAACTGGTCACGCAGGCCCGATTCCAGACGACGGGAAAGTCGCTCGTCAGCAATCTGCTTGAGGCCGGAAGTCGCGGTGTAGAAGCGCTCGGCATCTTTCACGCGCCACTTGGCGTAAGCATCAACCATGACGGCTTTCTTTTCCAGCGTCAGGAAGCGTTGTGTCGGTGCATCCAGCGTCATCAGGCGTGCGTCGAATTTGCGCACCTGGTTAACGTAAGGCACTTTCACATGCAGGCCCGGCTGAACATCTGCCTGGACCACACGACCGAACTGCAGCAGCACCGCACGCTCGGTCTGAGCCACGATGTAGAAGCAGTTCCAGGCAGCGATCGCCACGACGACGCCGACAATAAGGGCGATCAGCGATTTATTGCTCATCAGCGACTCTCCCTGGTACGTGCTTGCTGTTGCTGCAGATCGGCTGCACGCACATTCGCTTCATTGCTGGAGGCTGCCGCGCCGGTCACCGGAGTGCTGGTGTTGCGACCGCTTTCGACCATCTTGTCCAGCGGCAAGTACAGCAGATTGCTCTGGCCATTCTTGTTGCCGGTCACGAGAACCTTGCTGGTATTGCTGAAGACTTCCTGCATGGTGTCCAGATACAGACGCTGACGGGTCACTTCAGGTGCCTTGCGATACTCGCTCACCAGCTTGGTGAAGCGATCAGCCTCACCCTTGGCGCGCGAGACGGTTTCGTCACGGTAACCGTTGGCATCTTCGATGATGCGCTGGGCCTGACCACGGGCTTCCGGCACGACACCGTTGGCGTAGGTTTCAGCCTGGTTACGCGAACGCTGCTCGTCTTCACGGGCGCGGATCACGTCATCGAAGGCTTCCTGCACTTCACGCGGTGCGGCTGCGCTCTGTACGTTGACCTGAGTGACGGTGATACCGGTGCGATAGGTATCCATGAAGCGTTGCAGACGCTCCTTGATTTCGCTGGCCATCAATTCACGACCTTCGGTCAGCACCTGGTCCATCGCGGTGGAACCCACCACATGGCGCAAGGCACTTTCGGTCGCGTGCTGCAGGCTGATTTCCGGCTGATCAACGCTCAGCACGAAATCCTGCAGGTTGCTGATCTTGTACTGCACGGTCAGCGGCACTTCGACGATGTTCTCGTCTTCAGTCAGCATTTGACCTTGCTTGGTATAGGCACGCTCGCGCGTGACGTTTTCCAGGTACTTGCGATCGATCGGCGGGAAATAGATGTTCAGGCCCGGGCCAACGGTTTCGTAGTACTTGCCGAAGCGCAGCACCACGGCTTGCTCCTGCTCGTCGACTACATAGACCGCGCTGTACAGCCACACGGCCGCCAACACGACCAGGCCGATGCCGAGCAGACCGCCGAAGCCGCTACTCCTGCCCGAACCGCCACCGTCATCACCGCGTTTCTTACCACCACCGAACAACCCGTTCAGGCTTTCCTGCAGCTTTCGGAAGGCCTCGTCGAGATCCGGTGGTCCCTTGCGGTCGCCGTTATTGCGGCGTTTGCCACCCCAAGGATCCTGATTATTCGAGTTGCCACCCGGCTCATTCCAAGCCATAGCGCTCTCCATCTGATAAAGCAAAGACGCACCCACGGCGCGCCGACCAATGCTACAGAATGCCTGTCACCGCGGCACAACCGCTTTACCAGGCTTTTATTGCAAAGTGTGTTGCTCGATGAATTCCATCGGTTGCAGTCCTTCGCGGCTCACCAGTCGATTCAGCTCGACCCGCGGCAAGCGAACGGCCAGCAGGCTGATGCCTTCTTCGTCGTGTTCTTCTTTCTGCACCGCACCGAGTTCGAAAAACTGCGCACGCAGTCGAGCAAAACGTTGCGGCAAGCGCAAGGTGCCAACAAACAAATCACCGCCCAGCAACTCGGCAATGGCTTGCTCAAGCAATTCCAGACCACTGCCATCACGCGCCGACAGCCAGACCCGTTGGGGCTTGCCGTTTTCGTCGCGCTGGATTTGTGGCTCAACGCCTTCAAGCAAATCGAGTTTGTTATAGACCTCGAGGATCGGCAAGTCTTGGGCCCCGATCTCGCCCAGCACCACCATCACCTGCTCGATCTGCAACATGCGATCCGGTTCGGCCGCATCGATCACGTGCAACAGCAGGTCCGAGTTGCTCGACTCTTCGAGCGTAGACCGAAACGCCTCGACCAGTTTGTGGGGCAAGTGGCGTATGAAACCCACCGTGTCGGCCAGGACAATCGGCCCCAGATCGTCGAGTTCCAGACGGCGCAAGGTCGGGTCCAGCGTGGCAAACAACTGGTCAGCCGCGTACACGTCGGATTTCGTCACGTTATTGAAGAGCGTGGATTTGCCGGCGTTGGTATACCCCACCAAGGACACGGTAGGAATATCCGCACGTGAACGACCGCGTCGCGACTGTTCGCGCTGACTGCGCACTTTTTCCAGTCGGCCCTTGATCTGCCGCAGGCGAACCCGCAGCAAACGGCGGTCGGTTTCCAGCTGGGTTTCACCCGGGCCACGCATACCGATACCGCCACCCTGACGCTCAAGGTGAGTCCAGCCACGAACCAGCCGGGTGCTCATGTGGTCAAGCTGGGCCAGTTCTACCTGGAGCTTGCCCTCATGGGTACGGGCGCGTTGGGCGAAAATATCGAGAATCAGACCGGTACGGTCGATCACGCGACACTCGAAAACACGTTCGAGGTTACGTTCCTGACTGGGCGTGAGGATGTGATTGAAGATGACCAGATCTGCCTTTTCGGCATGGACCAGATCGCGCAGCTCCTCGACCTTGCCGCTGCCAATCAGGAATTTGGCGGTTGGCCGATGACGCGGCACGTTAAAAAACGCAACGGTCTCGGCGCCGGCCGAATTAGCCAATTCCTGAAACTCCTGCGGATCTTCGCGCGCCTCAGGGTCCTGTCCATCCAAGTGAACGAGGATTACTCGCTCACCACCACCGTGGCGCTCAAAGAACAAAGGAGACTCCTATCAGGCGTTACCTGGCTCAGCGTCACCTGCTTCGGATTCGGTTGCGCTAGGCAGACGAATTGGACGAACCGGCACCACTGTAGAGATAGCGTGTTTGTAAACCATCTGGCTGACGGTGTTTTTCAGCAGGATAACGAACTGGTCGAAAGACTCGATCGTGCCTTGCAGCTTGATCCCGTTGACCAGGTAGATGGAAACCCCCACTTTCTCTTTACGTAAAGTATTCAAGTAAGGGTCTTGTAGCGAATGCCCTTTTGACATGTGCCGCACTCCTTTAAGGATTCAATATAAAAAATAGGTAAACAAATGGCTTGTGGCCGTCACACCCCCAAGGATAGACGGCAAATGCAAGGACTCAGCTCAATATGGAGATGGTCCCAAGGTATTTCAAGGCGCGCGGCAGATTGTCGCAATCGAGGCTGTCCAACCAGTGTAAATCAGCCCAACTGCGCAGCCAGGTGAACTGGCGCTTTGCCAATTGGCGCGTGGCAATGATTCCACGCTCCTGCATCTCGGCTTGCGTCAGCTTGCCATCCAGGTAGTCCCAGACTTGTCGGTAGCCTACTGCACGTATAGACGGCAACCCGGCATGCAGGTCACTTCGCTTACGCAGGGCTACGACCTCGTCAATGAATCCCTGTTCCAACATATTCGTGAATCTTTGTTTAATTCGCTCGTGCAATACCTGGCGATTTGCCGGAGCAATGGCCAAGTTCGCGACAGTATAGGGCAATTGTTGCAGTCCCGAGGCGGCTGCTTCAGTACTTTGCGCAGATTGTCGCAACCTTAGTGCAGTCATGCTCTGACCACTGACGCGATAAACTTCCAGCGCTCGACTGAGTCGCTGCGGATCGTTCGGATGTATACGCGCCGCAGATTCCGGATCGATGACGGCCAATTGTTCGTGCAAGGCTTGCCAGCCAAGGCGTGCAGCTTCTTCTTCGATCTGTGCGCGAACGTCCGGATCGGCCGCCGGCATGTCTGCCAGACCTTCAACCAAAGCCTTGTAATAGAGCATTGTGCCGCCCACCAGCAGCGGAATTTTGCCCCGCGCGGTGATCTCGGCCATGGCTTCGAGGGCATCACGACGGAAATCGGCGGCCGAATAGCTCTCTGCCGGGTCGAGAATGTCGATCAATCGGTGTGGAAATTCAGCCAAAAGCTCTTTGGAGGGCTTGGCGGTGCCGATGTCCATGCCACGGTAGACGAGCGCCGAATCGACGCTGATCAACTCGCAAGGCAAGACTTTGGTGAGTTCGATGGCCAGGTCGGTCTTGCCGGCGGCGGTCGGCCCCATCAGGAAAATCGCAGGAGGGAGCTGGTTCATCAACGACCGCGCAAGAACAGTTTGTCCAGATCGTCCAGGCCCAATTGGGTCCAGGTCGGTCGGCCATGGTTGCATTGACCGCTGCGTTCGGTATTTTCCATGTCGCGCAGCAGACCGTTCATTTCCGGCAGGGCCAGACGCCGATTCGCACGAATCGCGCCATGGCAGGCCATGGTGCCGAGCAATTCGTTCAAGTGCGCCTGAATCCGGTCACTGGTGCCGTACTCCATCAGATCCGCCAGAACGTCACTGACCAATCGATTGGCTTCAGCTTGCTTGAGCAAGGCCGGAATCTGCCGGATGGCCAGGGATTCCGGGCCCAGACGCTGCAATTCAAAGCCCAGGCGCTGGAACCACGCGACGTGCTCTTCAGCGCAATCGGCTTCGCGCTGACTAACCGCAAGGGACTCCGGCACCAGCAGCGGCTGACCGCTCAGGCCTTCGCTGGCCATGGCGATTTTCAGGCGTTCGTACATGATCCGCTCGTGAGCGGCGTGCATGTCCACCAGCACCAGCCCTTGGGCGTTTTCCGAAAGAATGTAGATGCCTTTGAGCTGCGCCAGTGCATAACCCAGCGGCGGAATATCATCCTGTCCGGCCGGCAGCGCGACCGCGTTGGCTTCTGGCAACGGCGCAAAAAACTCGCGGTAGGCGGCCTGAGCTTCAGCCACAGGCACACCCGATTGAGGGCGCGGCGAGTACTGATATTGATAACCGGCACCAGCGCCCGAGCCGGCCGGCGTGTTGAACGACGGCTGAGCCTGAGGCTGTTCCAGCAAGGCATTGGCCGCCAGACGCATTTCGCCCTGTGGACCGAACTCGCCAGCGTCAATGCCGGTCGGTCGAACGATGGCCGTCGCGACAGGCGCGGCCAGATGGTCTTCCGGCCGCACATCGCCCAAGGCGCGGTGCAGGGTGCCGTAGAGGAAATCGTGAACCATCCGCCCGTCACGGAAGCGCACTTCGTGTTTGGTCGGGTGCACGTTGACGTCCACGCCTGCCGGATCGACTTCGAAAAACAGCACGAATGTCGGGTGCCGACCGTTGAACAGCACGTCGCGATAGGCCTGGCGCACCGCGTGGGCCACCAGTTTGTCGCGTACGGCACGGCCGTTCACAAAGAAATACTGCAAGTCTGCCTGGCTGCGGTTGAACGTCGGCAAACCGACCCAACCCCACAAATGCAGGCCATTGCGCTCGATCTCGATCGGCAGCGCCTGCTCGAGAAAACCCGAACCGCAAATCGCCGCCACACGCCGGGCACGGGCCGCGTCGTCATGGGCTTCGTGCAGGCTGAGGATGGTCTTGCCGTTGTGGCGCAGATGGAACGCCACGTCGAAACGTGCCAGTGCCAGACGCTTGATCACTTCTTGCAGGTGATCGAATTCGGTTTTTTCGGTTTTGAGGAATTTGCGTCGCGCCGGGGTGTTGAAGAACAGGTCGCGCACTTCCACCGATGTGCCCACCGGATGGGCCGCCGGCTGCACGCGAGGCGCCATGTCCCGGCCTTCGGTCTCCACCTGCCAGGCCTGATCGGCATCTTTAGTGCGAGAGGTGAGGGTCAGACGCGCCACCGAGCTGATCGAGGCAAGTGCTTCACCACGAAACCCGAGGCTCATGACCTGCTCGAGGTCCTCCAGATTGCGGATTTTGCTGGTGGCGTGTCGCGCCAGAGCCAGCGGCAGGTCATCGGCCGAAATGCCGCTGCCATCGTCGCGCACCCGCAGCAGCTTGACGCCGCCCTGCTCCACATCGACATCGATACGCCTGGCGCCGGAGTCGAGGCTGTTTTCCAGCAGCTCCTTGATCACCGAGGCCGGGCGTTCAACCACCTCACCGGCGGCAATCTGGTTCGCCAGTCGCGGGCTGAGCAGCTCGATGCGAGCCGTGTTGGTCAGCACCTGGTTCATTCTTTGGCCGCCAGTTCAGTGCCGGGGATGGTCAAGTGCTGACCGATCTTGAGCTCATCACTCGACAGGTTGTTGGCGCTGCGCAGCGTGGCCGGGGACACCTGATATCGCACGGCAATCATCGCCAGCGTCTCGCCGGGGCTCACTCGATGGTCACGCGGGCCTTGGGCGATCCCGCCGGAGTCGCGCAGCCAGGCGATGTAAGTGCCCGGTGGCGGGTTCTGTTGGAAGAACTGGCGCACGCCGCTGCTGATCGAACGCGCCAGCGCTTGCTGGTGGTTCGCTGCGGCAAGCTTGGACGCTTCGTTGGCGTTGGAGATGAACCCGGTTTCCACCAGGATCGATGGAATGTCCGGCGACTTCAGCACCATGAACCCGGCCTGCTCCACGCGCTGTTTGTGCAGCGGCGTGACGCGGCCGATGTTGCTCAGCACCTTCTGACCGACGTTCAGGCTGGAGGTCAGGGAAGCCGTCATCGACAGGTCGAGCAGCACGCCCGCCAGCATGCGGTCCTTGTCGTCGAGGCTGACGTTGCCGGCACCACCGATCAAGTCGGAACGGTTTTCGCTGTCGGCCAGCCAACGGGCCGTTTCCGAGGTCGCACCGCGATCAGACAGGGCGAACACCGAGGCACCGAAGGCTGCGGCCGAAGGCGCGGCGTCGGCGTGGATCGAAACGAACAGGTCGGCGCCCTTCTTGCGGGCGATTTCAGTACGGCCGCGCAATGGGATGAAGTAGTCGCCGGTGCGGGTCAGTTCGGCGCGGAAGCCTTTCATGCCGTTGACCTGACGCTGCAGTTCGCGGGCGATGGCCAGTACCACGTCTTTTTCACGCTGACCGCGAGAGCCCGAGGCACCCGGGTCTTCGCCGCCGTGGCCAGCATCGATGACCACAATGATGTCGCGCTTGCCGGCCGGGGCTGGCGGCAGCTTCACCGCAGGCTCCACCGGCGTGACCGGCACCGGGGCGACCGTCGCGACGTTGGTCGGCGCCGGAATTGGCGCGGCGTCGGCGGCGTTGTCGAACAAGTCGACCACCAGGCGATTGCCGTACTGGGCGTTTGGCGCCAGGGTAAAACTTTTCGGCGTCACGGCTTTTTTCAGGTCGATGACCACCCGCAGGTCGGTCGGCGTACGTTGAGCCGAGCGCATGGCGGTGATCGGAGTGTTCGAGCTGTTGACGTTTAGCGGCGCCCCCAGAGTTGCGCCATTGATGTCGATGACCAGCCGATCCGGGGCGGTCAGGGTAAAGACACTGTGCTGGACAGGACCACTCAGGTCGAACACCAGTCGTGTGTTGTCCGGAGCCCGCCACAGGCGAACGCTGTTGACCTTCGTCTCGGCCACAGCGTCGACGGTCACCGCCAAAAACAACAATCCTACGGCAGCTACCATCGCGCGAAAGCGCATACCTAACCCCATCATTTAATTGGTTTCCAATGCCAAAGCGGCACACCACGACTCGCCACGCGAGCCCTGGGACAAAATTTTCAGCGAACGCCCGCCATCTTGCGGGCTAATGGTAATGGTCAGGTCGGGCTTTGGCAAAAAGCCTGCACCCTTTTCGGGCCACTCGATCAGGCACAACGCATCGTCTTCGAAGTAATCGCGGATGCCGAGGTACTCCAGCTCTTCAGGATCGACCAGGCGATAGAGGTCGAAATGAAAGGCCCGGATGTCGCCAATCTCGTAGGGCTCAACCAGGGTGAAGGTCGGACTTTTTACCGCGCCCACATGCCCCAAGCCACGGATAATGCCCCGGGACAGCGTGGTTTTCCCCGCACCCAGGTCTCCCTCGAGAAAAATCAGACCGTGCCCTTCGGTGGTTTGTGCGATGCGTGCGCCAAACGCGGTCATCGCCTCTTCATCAGCCAGGTACAGGGTTACTTCAGACACGGTGCTTGCTCCTCCAACAACTGACGAATGGCTGGAATCAGATCACTGGCCGCCAGCCCACGGCCCGATTTACCCTCTTGCGCGCCAGCATTGGCGTGCAGCCAGACGGCCAGACAGGCGGCGTCGAACGCCTCCATGCCTTGCGCCAGCAACGCGCCGACCAGACCGGCCAGCACATCACCCAAACCGGCGGTGGCCATGGCCGGATGGCCCTGATGACACAACGCCAGGCGCCCATCGGGGCTGGCGATCAGGCTGCCTGCGCCTTTCAGCACCACGACAGCTGTATATTTTTTGCTCAATGCGTGAGCCGCCGCAGGACGATCGGCCTGCACTTCGGCAGTGCTCATCCCCAACAAGCGCGCCGCTTCGCCCGGATGCGGAGTGATCACACAATCCTTGGGCAAGCTCACGTGCGCTGTGGCCAGCAGATTCAATGCGTCGGCGTCCCAGACTTGCGGCAGCGGCGCATTGGCAGCCGCCGACAAAAGACTGCGCCCCCAGGAAGCCTGACCTAAGCCTGGGCCGACAACCAGCACGGAAACCTTTTGCAGCAGTTCCATCAGTTGGTTGGCCGACGAAGTGCCCAGCACCATGGCTTCGGGGATTCTCGCCAGCGCGGCCGGAACATGTTCACTGCGCGTAGCCACGGACACCATGCCCGCACCGCTGCGCAGGGCACTTTGCGCGCTCAGCAGGATGGCGCCGCCAAAACCGCGATCACCGCCGATCAGCAATACATGGCCGAATTTGCCTTTATGGGAGGTTGGAGCCCGGCTCGCCAGACGCGGCAAGGAACTGGCCGTCAGGCGACGTGCGCTGATGGCGACTCCGTTAAACGACTCGGCGGAGGCCTGTAGATCGTTGAACACCCACTCGCCGACCACGTCTGCAGCATCGCCGGTGAACAGACCCAGTTTCAGGCCGATGAACGTCACGGTCAGGTCAGCCCGCACCGCAGCGCCGAGTATTCGGCCGGTATCAGCACACAACCCCGAAGGGATATCCACTGCCGCAACCGGCAGCCCGCTGCCATTGATCGCTGCGATGACGCCCGCGTAGGGTTCTCGCACCTCTCCCGTCAGACCGGTGCCGAGCAAGGCATCCAGCACGATACCGCGCAACTCGGACTGTGCGCTCCAGGCTTGAACCGCGACACCTTCGGACACGGCCTCGGCATGGGCTAATGCCGCATCACCCTGCAAACGCTTGGGATCACCGGCCGCCAGCACCCGCACATGCCAACCTGCACGTCGGGCCAGCACGGCCACCAGATAACCGTCGCCGGCGTTATTGCCGTGGCCGGCCACAACACTCAATTCGTTCGCCGTCGGCCAATGACGGACCAGCGCACGCCAGGTCGCCCGCGCCGCGCGCTGCATCAATTCGAAGCCTGGTGTGCCGGCCGCAATCAGGCTCGCATCGAGTGCTCGCACTTGCGCGGCGCTATACAGCACGTCGGGTAAATCATCTTTAGTGTGCGGCATGCGTCTTCGGGCTCCGATGTCTGGCAGAATTATACGCACCTCAGCTCCGGTTTCTCTCGCCTCATGCCCGCAATTACCACAGACCTGCCCGCCCTCGCCCAATCCATCAAGGACTGGGGCCGCGAGCTGGGCTTTCAGCAAGTCGGCATCAGCGGCCTCGACCTGGCCGAGCATGAGCAGCACCTGGAGCGCTGGCTCGCGGCCGGCTACCACGGCGAAATGGACTACATGGGCGCCCACGGCAGCAAACGCTCACACCCGGAGGAGCTGGTGCCCGGCACGCTTCGGGTGGTTTCCCTACGCATGGACTACCTGCCGGGCGACACCGAAATGGCCAAACGACTGGCACAACCGGAAAAAGCCTACGTCTCGCGTTATGCCTTGGGCCGTGATTACCACAAATTGATCCGCAAACGCGTGCAACAACTGGCCGATAAAATTCAGGCCGAGATCGGCCCGTTTGGTTTCCGCGCCTTCGTCGACAGTGCGCCGGTGCTGGAAAAAGCCATCGCGGAACAGGCCGGTCTTGGCTGGATCGGTAAAAACACCCTGGTCTTGAATCGCAAGGCCGGCAGTTACTTCTTCCTCAGCGAACTGTTCGTCGACCTGCCGCTGCCCGTCGATCCGCCACACAGCACCGAACATTGCGGCCGTTGCACCGCATGCCTCGACATCTGCCCGACCAACGCCTTCGTCGGTCCTTATGTACTCGATGCCCGACGCTGCATTTCCTACCTGACCATCGAACTGAAAAGCGCGATCCCGGAAGATTTGCGGCCACTGATCGGCAATCGGGTGTTCGGTTGCGATGACTGTCAGATCGTCTGCCCGTGGAACCGCTTCGCCCGTCCGTCCGGCGAAAGCGACTTCAAGCCACGGCACAACCTGGACAACGCGGAGTTGGCAGAGCTGTTCATGTGGGATGAGGAGAAGTTCCTTAGTAGTACCGAAGGTTCGCCGTTACGCCGGGCGGGTTATGAGCGTTGGTTGCGAAACCTGGCGGTAGGCCTGGGGAACGCGCCGTCTAGCATTCCGGTGCTGGAAGCGTTGAAGGCCCGCCGTGAGTACCCGTCGGAGCTGGTGCGTGAGCATGTCGAGTGGGCCCTGAAACAACACGGTCTGGCGTAGGAGCTGCCGCAGGCTGCGATCTTTTGATCTTAAAAATCAACGTCAAAAGATCGCAGCCTGCGGCAGCTCCTACAGGGACCGAGTGATGTCAGGCTTCGTCGTTATAAACGAACTTCGGCATTTCCCAATGAAACCGGATCGCCAGCAAACGCAGCAGGAAGCCGCCAAACAGCGTGATCAAAATCGCCTGTTCACCCGGTAATTGCAGGTAAATGCAGAGCATGTAGCACCACGCTGCTGCGAACGAGACGCTGGCGTAGAGTTCGCGACGGAAGATCAGGGGGATGTCGTTGCAGAAGATATCGCGCAGGATGCCGCCGAAAACCCCGGTGATCACGCCACTGACCGAAGCCACCAGCATGCCGTGGCCCATTTCCAGCGCAGTCATGCAGCCGATAAGGGTGAACGCCACCAGACCCACGGCGTCGAGCACCAGAAACAGCGAGCGCAGATGCCGCATCCAGCGTGCAGCGAAGACCGTGAACATCGCCGCCACCGAGGTCAGCACCAGGTATTCCGGGTGTTTGACCCACGTCAGCGGATAGTGGCCGAGCAGCACGTCACGCACCGAACCCCCACCCAACGCCGTGACGCAGGCGATCAGCACCACGCCAAACCAGTCCATCCCGCGACGACCGGCAGACAGGGCACCGGTCATGGCTTCGGCGGTAATGGCGATCAGGTAGAGCATCAGCAACATGGCGGCGGTCCTTGCAGGAAGGCGCGCAGTCTACTCACTTCGCCGAAGCACCAAAAGAGGGCGCCAGAGAATCCAGCCAATCATCACTGGTGACTGTACTGGCCCCATCGCGAGCAAGCTCGCTCCCACAGGGACCGCGCAATCCTGTGGGAGCGAGCTTGCTCGCGATGGGGCCGGAACAGACTCCGCAGGATCAGAACTTGATGAAATGCTTGCGGTAGTGCTGCAGCTCGGCGATCGATTCGCGAATGTCGTCCAGGGCCAGGTGAGTGCTGCCCTTTTTGAAACTGTCGCGCACGTCCGGCGCCCAGCGTGCGGCCAACTCTTTAAGGGTCGAGACGTCGAGATTGCGGTAGTGGAAAAAGCTTTCCAGCGATTTCATGTGGGTATAAAGGAAGCGACGATCCTGGCAGATGCTGTTGCCGCAGATCGGCGACTTGCCCTTCGGCACCCATTGTTCCAGGAAGGCGATGGTCTCGGCTTCGGCTTCGGCCATGCTGATACGGCTGTCGCGAACGCGCTGGGTCAGCCCGGAGCCGCCGTGTTGACGGGTGTTCCACTCGTCCATGCCGGCGAGAATTTCGTCGCTGTGATGGATGGCGATCACCGGACCTTCGGCCAAGGTGTTCAGGTCACTGTCGGTGACAATGGTGGCCATTTCGATGATGACGTCGGTATCAGGGTTCAGACCGGTCATTTCCAGGTCGATCCAGATCAGATTCTGCGGGTTTTGCATGTGTCGGCTCCTAGGCAATGCTGCGCAGTTTAGCCTAGGCAACCGGCGGGGCGTGCTAAACTCGCGGCCGTTTTACCTAATCGCTGCATTCTTGATACGGAACACCCATGGCCAAACGCCAACTCAATCGTCGTCAAAACTGGCGCATCGAAAAGATTCAGGGCGAACGCGCTGCCCGCGCCGCCAAACGCGAGTCCTCGGCTGTCGAGGCACTTGAGGGTGGCGATCTGGGTCCGGAACAGACGGGCCTGGTGATCGCGCACTTCGGTGTGCAGGTCGAAGTCGAAGCCCTCGATGGCGATTTGGCCGGCCAGGTGTTCCGCTGTCACTTGCGCGCCAACCTGCCGGCGCTGGTGACCGGCGATCAGGTGGTCTGGCGTGCCGGCAACCAGGGCATCGGTGTGATCGTGGCGCAACTGCCGCGTAAAACCGAACTCTGCCGTCCGGACAGCCGTGGTCAGCTCAAGCCTGTAGCCGCCAACGTCGACATGATCGTCATCGTCTTCGCGCCACTGCCCGAGCCCCATGCCAACTTGATCGACCGCTATCTGGTCGCTGCTGAGCACGCCGGGATTCGTCCGCTGCTGTTGCTCAACAAATTCGACCTGATCGACGAGCAGAACGCCCCGGCGTTGAATGCCTTGCTGGCGGTTTACCGCACGCTGGGTTACCCGGTGCTGGAAGTCTCGGCGCACCACGGCAATGGTATGGAGCAACTGCAAGAACAGCTGGACGGACGCATCAGCGTATTCGTCGGCCAGTCCGGCGTCGGCAAATCTTCGTTGGTCAACAGCCTGTTGCCGGAAGTCGAAGCCCGTGTCGGCCCGCTGTCCGAGTTGTCCGGCCAGGGCACTCACACCACCACTACCGCGCGATTGTTCCACTTCCCCGGTGGCGGTGAGCTGATCGACTCCCCGGGTATCCGCGAGTTCGGCCTGGGCCACGTCAGCCGTGCCGACGTCGAAGCCGGTTTCATCGAGTTCAACGACCTGATCGGCACCTGCCGCTTTCGCGACTGCAAGCACGACCGCGAGCCGGGTTGCGCCCTGCTCAAGGCGCTTGAAGAAGGCCGCGTACAGCAGCAACGGATGAACAGCTATCGCTCGATCATCGCCAGCCTGCCCGAAACCAGCTACTAAACAGACGCGCCCGCTGCCTCGACACTGACGGGGCGGCGCGCCGCTTGTAGCATCCTACAAATATCCTCACCCTTTAAACGTCAGAGACTTCTGTAAGGCTCTTGCACGCCTGTTTGTAGGGGAATTCTCTTTATCCGTGCAGGTCTTGTTGCGACCACTCAAGTGCATACATTCGAGCCCTCTGCGCATTTTGGTGATACCGAGGGATACCCATGCAAACCTATCATTTGTTCATCAGCCATTCGTGGAATTACCCCCACGCCCACGACAACCTCATGCGGCTGCTCAACGCTAAACCCGGCTTCACCTTCAAAAATTTTTCGGTGCCGCCGGACAACCCGATCACCGGCGCGAAAACCGACATACAGCTGGAAGAAGCCATCGAAAACAAAATCCGCCCCTGCTCGGCAGTGCTGATCATGGCGGGGATGTATTCGACCTACAGCAAGTGGATCAACAAGGAAATCGAGATCGCCAGGCGAATGGGCAAGGTGATCATTGCGGTGAAGCCGTTTGGTGCGGAGCGGATTTCTACCGTGGTGCGCCGGGCAGCACACGCGGAGTGTGCGTGGAACACCAACAGCATCATCAGTGCCATTCGCACTCACGCGGCGGGTTGAACCATGCGCAAGGGATTGTTCATCGGCATTAATAACTACAGCCATGTTTCGCAATTGAGTGGCTGCAACAACGACGCGATGGCCATGGCTTCGGTGCTGAAAACCGATGCCGACGGAGACCCGAACTTCAAGAATATAGTGCTGACCTCAGCCGAAGATTACCTGGGCCGCGAGGTGCTCGAAGGCCACATCCAGGATTTGTTTTCCGGGGACTGTGATGTTGCTCTGCTGTATTTCGCCGGCCACGGTAATTTCGACACCGATACCGACGAAGGCATGCTGCTTCCCCAGGACTACAAGTCAGCCAAGGACGGGATACGGCTCAGTGACATTCTGAACTGGGCCACCAAAGCTACTAAAATCAAAAACAAAGTCATCATTCTCGATTGCTGCCAAGGCGGCGCTGCCGGTGAAATGCGGGCCCTGCGTAGCGAAAGTAGCGTAATTGGCGAGGGAATGACCATTCTCACTGCCTGTAAAAAAGAACAGCCAGCAATGGAAGGTTCAAGTCACGGCATCTTCACCGGGCTGTTGCTGCAGGCACTGCACGGTGGCGCCGCCAATATTCTGGGGAAAATCACCCCCGGCAGCCTCTATTCCTTTGTCGACAACGCGCTCGATGCCTGGGAACAACGACCTGTTTTCAAGACCAATGTGTCTGAGTTCATTTCATTGCGTGAAGTCTCGCCACTGATCCCCAAAGAAATACTGCGCAAGCTCCCCGACTGGTTCGCCGAGGCTGAATCGGTGTTCCCGCTCGACCCAAGCTACGAACCCACCGAAACATCGTTCGATCCAGACCACGGCGATGTCTTCTCCCAACTGCAAAAGTGCAACCGCCACAGTCTGATCGAACCGGTGGACGCCGAGCACATGTACTACGCCGCCATCAACTCCACCGGCTGCCGCCTGACCGCCCTCGGCGCCTATTACCGCGAACTCGCGATCAAAGGACATTTCTGATGCCCGTATTCATCAGCTACCGCCATAGCGATCGGCCCCACGCCATCGCCATCAACACCCGTCTTATTCAAGCCAACATCAAGACCTATTTCGACGTGCTGGATCCGGAATCACAAACCACTGACGACATCACCGGGGTCATCACCCGCAACATCACCGCATGCACACACTTGCTCGCCGTGATTTCGGAGAACACCGCACAGTCCTGGTGGGTTCCGTTCGAAATCGGAGAAGCGACCATCAGCAATCGCCGCATCTGCTCGTACCAGGTTGGCCCCAGCGCTTTACCGTTGTACCTCGACAAATGGCCAAAACTGAGCGGCGATACGGACATCGATTTTTTCATTGATGCTTATCGTGAGGAGGCGATAACCAAACGCTCGATAGGATTGGAATCGATCAGTGAGTCGGTTCGCGGCACCTACAAAGGAAATGCAGACCTGTTCCACGACCAACTCAAGAACCGCATCCGACGCGGTTTTTGACAGGTGTAAAAAAGCCGCGTCGGATGCGGCTTTTTTTTGTATTTTGTCTCGTGTCTCGCCCTGAACAAGGTTTACACCTTCTGGCTTTTTTTCAGGTAGGTGGCAGTGGTCAGGCATGCACCTCACGATCAAGAACGTCGGCTACCCACTGATTGATACTCTTGTGGGCTAGCTGCGCTTTTACGGCGACAGTTGCGTGGAGTGCCGGCGCTAAACGCAGACTGAGGTGGCCAGAATAGGGCTTCTGCGGCGTGCGCCCGAGCTTGGCGCAAGTCTCCAGATAATCAGTAACAGCCTCTTCAAATGCATCTCGAAGCTCCTGTACTGACTCGCCATGAAACCCGACAATATCTCTGATACCAGCAATATGGCCGACAAACAGGCCATCCTCCTCGCTGTATTCAATTCGGGCGGCATAGCCTTTGTAATTCATTACGCTCATGGGGTGACTCCTGCTTGTTCAAGGAAAGCCCGAGCATCACGAACCTGGTAGGGCTTTGCTTCTTTGTCCGGGTGTGGTCGGTGAAAGGTGGCGACCACACCGTTCAGCTCAAAGCGCACCCGGGAGCCATTGCCTTCAATGGTCTTGGCGCCAGCGGCACCGAATAGAGACTCGATACGGGTCCACTCCAGCGCGGCTGGGGTCGGCCTTGAGAATACTGCTTTCAGGGTGCTGAGCTGTTTGTTATTCATGGTATGAAATTATGATACCGCGCAAAAGAAAGCAACCCTGAATCCTGACTCATCGGCCCTGTCCACACCCCAAGCGCATGGCGGCCAACTGATGCTCCCAGCTGGAAGATGGCTTCCTGAATCTGATTCTTCTGGGCCTGGACGGATGAAAATGACCAAGACTGACAGAAACGCGACCGGCAAGACGGAAAAATCCTAGGTAATAAGAACCCCCTAAGCGGTCTCAGCACCGAAGCACTTCAACCGATAGGGGCCGTGTTGTGGGCGATTGTAAGGGTTGAGGACTTCTCATCAACTGCAGTCAGGCACTGGCGCCCCAATCAAAGCAGAGACAACCGTCCTTAAAATACAAACGCCCGATGCGATGCATCGAGCGTTAGGGTGACAGGTGTAAACCTATTTCAGGACTAGACAACAGGCACAAAAAAGCCGACATCGCTGTCGGCTTTTTCATGGGTCACTGCTTGGGCGGCTCACCCGGTTTAGGCGCCGGGTTATCGAACAAATTCAAGCGCTCGCGAAGCTCATGCGCCGGCAACGGTTCCTTATCCGCCGGCAACGCATTCGGATCGGCTGGCGTGACGGGCACTTCGCCCGGGCCGCCCTGCCCTTGCGTTGGCGTTTGCTCTGGAGCCGATTCCGCACCTTGCGAACCTTCGATGGCACGCTGGGCTTTCTTGGTCAGCACCACGATGTCGATACGGCGATTGATCGGATTGAACGGGTGCTCGCGATCGAACAACGCCGACGAGGCATAACCGACGACCCGCGCCACCTGAGTATCCGGATAACTGCCCGCGACCAGCGCACGACGTGCAGCGTTGGCACGGTTGGCCGAGAGCTCCCAGTTACCAAAGTCACCGGTGCCCGTGTACGGCTTGGCATCGGTGTGGCCGCTGATGCTGATCTTGTTCGGCACCGCTTTAATGGTGTCGGCCATGGCCAGCAGGATGTCTTCGAAGTACGGCTTCAGACGAGCACTGCCGGAGTCGAACATCGGCCGGTTTTCGGCGTCCACGATCTGGATGCGCAAACCGTCCGGCGTGATTTCGAAACTGATCTGGTCTTTGAATTTCTTCAGCTGCGGGTTCTCTTCAACCTTGGTCTGCAGTTCTTGCAGCAGCAACTCGAGACGTTCCTTCTCGACCTGCTCGGCCATGCCTTCAACCTGCTCGGCGTCGATGGTCACCTTGTCTGGCTGCGGCTGGGATTTCACCTCGGGGTTGAGGGTGTTCTCCGGCGCCAGGGTCGGCGTGCCGCCCAGGTCGATGATGTACGGCGTGCCGCTTTCGGAAAAGCCGACCGGGTCCTTGAAGTAACCGGCGATGGCGATCTTCTGTTCAGGCGTTGCGGTGGACAGCAGCCACAGCACCAGGAAGAACGCCATCATCGCCGTCGCGAAGTCCGCGAAGGCGATTTTCCAGGCGCCCCCGTGATGCCCGCCGGCGATGCGCTTGACGCGCTTGATGATTATCGGCTGGTTATTTTCCATGACTTAGCGACCGCGAACCGCTTGTTCCAGCTCAGCGAAGCTAGGACGGTGCGCCGGGTACAGAACCTTACGACCGAACTCTACCGCCAGCGATGGCGGCATGCCGGAAGCGGAAGCCACCAGCGAGGCCTTGATGGCTTCGTAGACGTTCAGTTCTTCCTTGGCATCGTGGGCCAGGGAATGGGCCAGCGGACCGAAGAAACCGTACGCCGCGAGAATACCGAAAAAGGTACCGACGAGTGCCGCACCGACGTGCAGGCCGATGGATTTCTGATCGCCTTCACCCAGGGAAGCCATGGTCACCACGATACCGAGTACCGCCGCGACGATACCGAAACCCGGCATGGCGTCGGCAATGCCGTTCACCGCGTGGGACGGATGCTCGAGGTCTTCCTTGAGGCTGTAAAGCTCCATGTCGAACAGGCCTTCAAGCTCATGGGGAGCCATGTTGCCGGAGGACATGATGCGCAGGTAATCGCAGATGAACGCGGTCATGCGTTCGTCTTTGAGCACGGCCGGGTACTTGGCGAAAATCGGGCTCGCGGCGGCATCTTCGATATCGCCTTCGATCGCCATCATGCCTTCGCGGCGGCTCTTGTTGAGGATCTCGTAGATCAGGCCCAGCACTTCCAGATAGAACGTGTGGTTGAAACGCGAAGTGAACATGCCCAAGGATTTCTTGAGCACGTGCATGGTCATGTAACCGGGGTTGGCCTGCAGAAATGCACCGAGTGCCGCACCACCAATAATCATCACCTCGAAGGGCTGAATCAGGGCGGCAATTTTGCCGTGGGAGAGCACGTATCCGCCGAGCACGCTCGCGAATACGACGATGATGCCGATTAATTTAGCCATAGGTAGGAGAGCACTTACTGAGTCGGGTTCAAGGTCATATTCGGAAGTTAAAAAATCTCTTCTTCTACTTATCGGCAAAACTGCGCCAGACTATAGCCAGTTCAGGCGAAAAGCCAATTTGGCCCGCTCCGGGCATAGGTAATGCAGACGATGATCGCGTCCAACCATGGCTAACGAAACGAACGTTCCATCTCCAAAACCAACCACTCTCGAAGGCTGGGTCAAGCTTCTCGATGGCGTGCGCCTGCCGGTTCCGCAAGCCAGTCATGACCGTGTCTGCAAGGCCATCGCCAACAGCCGCAGCTCCCTGCGCGATATCGCCGAACTGATACAGGACAGCCCCGCGCTGGCCTTGAGCGTGATTCGCGAAGCCAATCGCCACACCCATGGCAGCATGACCGAGCCTGCGGAAAACCTTGAGGTGGCGATCAATCGCCTCGGTTTGAAGCGCACCGAAGAACTGCTCGCCCGCCTGCCTGCCCAGCCGCAATCGGAGATCCCGATCGCCCTGCGTCAGCTGCAACTGATCAGCCAGCACGCGACCCAACAGGCCAACGGTTTTTTTGCCAGTCGCCTGGCGCGGCTGTGGCAGGACATCCACTGGGGCAGCCTGCTGTTTCTCTCGCCGCTCTGGCCGATGGCGTTGACCCATCCGCAGCTGCTCGAAGAATGGGAGCTGCGGGTCATCCACAAAGGCGAGTCGGCGCGCAAAGTCGAAAAGCAATTGTTCGGCGCTCGCCTGCTGGATATCTGCCTGGCGCTCGTGGACATCTGGCGCCTGCCGATCTGGGTGCAACAGGGTTATCGGCTGCTGCTCAACGAGCAACGTGAGCTGGTGAAAGTCCTGCGCATCGCTCGCGACAGCGATCATCCATTGCGCCAGCAGAACCGCCTCGATGACGATCCGACCCTGCGCCGCTGGCTCAATCAACCGGCTAATACAGTGCTGCTGGCCAACGGTCTGGCGCTGTCGGCACAACAGGCCTGGGACAGCCCGCACAGTGAGCGTTGGCAGTACCTGACCAGCCTTTACCTGCAAATGTCGATGGACGAAGTGCAGCAGCAGTTGCACCAACAGGCCGCCAACAGCGCCCGTCATCATGCAATGCCAGACCTTTGGCACCCGGCCGTTTCACTGATCTGGCCGTGGGGCATGAACCGCGTTCACGCAGGCTTGCTGCCGGCCCCGGCACCGACGGCCGAAGACCTGGCGAAATGGCGCAGACAGTGCGCCGAGCTGCTGGTCGAGCCGAGTCGCTTCACCAATGCCATGCACTTGACCACGTCTGCCCGGGACGCTTTGGTCGCGTGCGGCATGCGTCGGGTGATGATCCTGATGGCCGACCGTACCCATGACAATCTGCGGGTGCACCAGACGGCCGGGCTGCCAAAAGAATTGGCCGGCCTGAACTTCGCCGTCAGCCAGAGCACCGTGCTGCAACGCCTGCTCTCGCAGCAAGCCCAGGTGCGCCTGACGCCGGCCAACAACGCACAATTTTCCGCCCTGTTGCCGGCCAGCCTGCGCTCACAGTTCGGCGGCGAACACGTGCTGTTGCGCTCAGTGGTCAATAATGGTCGGGTGATCATGATTGTGGTGGCGGATCAGGGCGGCGGACCGTTCTCGGAAATCACCGTGCAAGCCTTCGGCAAAACCGCGCAGTGCATCGAGAAAGCCCTGCACAGCTTTAGTCACCGCGGCCAATGACGCTGCTATACAATCCTCCCCTTTGTGTTCTGGAGACCTCACATGTCTGACTTCTCTGGCTTGCCGCTGGTCATCGAGCCGAGCGACTTGCTCGCCCGTCTCGACTCCCGCGAACTGATTCTGGTGGACCTGACCAGCAGCGCCCGCTATGCCGAAGGGCATATCCCCGGTGCGCGTTTTGTCGATCCGAAACGCACGCAACTCGGTCAGGCTCCTGCGCCGGGACTGATGCCGCCGCAAGCGGCACTCGAAGTGTTGTTCGGTGAGCTGGGACACAACAAGGACGCGGTCTACGTGGTCTATGACGACGAAGGCGGCGGTTGGGCCGGACGCTTTATCTGGCTGCTGGATGTCATCGGCCACAGCAAGTACCACTATGTCGACGGCGGCCTGAAGGCCTGGCTGGCAGAAGGCTTACCCATGTCGATCCAGATCCCAGCTCCGGTCGGCGGCCCGGTTGCGTTGACCTTGCACGACGAACCCACTGCCACCCGCGAGTACCTGCAAAGCCGTCTCGGCGCCGCCGACCTGGCAATCTGGGACGCACGCGGGCCGCTGGAGTACTCCGGCGAGAAAGTCCTGGCGGCCAAGGCCGGGCACATTCCCGGCGCGGTCAATTTCGAATGGACCGCGGGCATGGATCAGACGCGCAACCTGCGCATCCGCACCGACATGCCGCAGATCCTGGAAAAACTCGGGATCAGCAAAGACAAAGAAGTGATTACCCACTGCCAGACTCACCATCGTTCTGGCTTCACCTATCTGGTGGCCAAATCCCTCGGTTATCCGCGGGTCAAAGGCTACGCCGGTTCCTGGGGCGAATGGGGCAACCACCCCGACACGCCCGTAGAGATTTAAGGTTTTTAAGGACAGTTAATGAATAAGCGTTTGTTTATCCTCAGCCAATACCTGCTGCCCCATCACCTGCTGTCGCGACTGGCCGGCTGCATTGCCGAATGCCGCGTGCGCTGGTTCAAAAACGCGTTTACCGCGTGGTTCGCCAAGCGTTATCAAGTGGACATGTCGCAGGCGCTGGTCGAAGACCTGACGGCCTACGAGCACTTCAATGCGTTCTTCACTCGCGCCTTGAAGGATGGCGCTCGCCCGCTGGACCAGACGCCTGGCGCGATTCTCAGCCCGGCCGACGGCGCGGTCAGCCAACTGGGCCCGATCGAACACGGTCGCGTGTTCCAGGCCAAGGGTCACAGCTTCAGCGTGCTGGAATTGCTGGGCGGCGACGCTGCCAACGCAGCGCCGTTCATGGGCGGTGATTTCGCAACTATTTATCTGTCGCCGAAGGACTACCATCGCGTGCACATGCCGCTGGCCGGCACCCTGCGCGAGATGGTCTACATCCCGGGCCGGATCTTCTCGGTCAACCAGACCACTGCTGAAAACGTTCCGGAACTGTTCGCCCGCAACGAGCGTGTGGCATGCATTTTCGACACCGAGCGCGGGCCGATGGCCGTGGTGCTGGTGGGCGCGATGATCGTGGCGTCGATCGAAACTGTCTGGGCCGGGTTGGTCACTCCGCCAAAACGCGAGCTGAAAACCTTCCGCTACGACGAAGCCGCCCGTGCGCCGATCCATTTGGAGAAAGGTGCAGAACTGGGTCGATTCAAACTGGGTTCGACCGCTGTCGTGCTGTTCGGGCCTGATCAAGTGAAGTGGGCTGAAGAGCTGGCGGCCGGTTCGCCGGTGCAGATGGGCCAGGGCATGGGTCTGGCAAAAGCCTGATCCCTGATCCGAACCCCGCGAACGTCTTCGCGGGGTCGGACATTTCGGTGGGTGCCGTTACTCTATCTGTCCTCGGAAGCCGATCGGCCCTTCGTTGGCGTAGGTATTGGTGCCACTGAGGTTTTTCCCTCCATCGCTGGAGGTCACGCTCAACGCCACAACGTTCTGATTATCCCGACCTCCGATGACCCATTTGCCACCCGGATGCCACGGGGCATCGTTGCCGCCCCACTGATTTTCAACGTTGTACTGGTTCTGGCCCGTGCGCTGAGCCTTGAAGCCAATGGGACCTTCACCCGCATACGTCATGGTGCCGGTGAAACTCTTCCCGCCATCGCCCGACTTGATCTCGATCGCGACAACGTTCTGGTTGTCCCGTGCGCCTAGCGTCCAGTCTCCGCCCGGATGCCAGGGTGCCGAACTACCGCCCCATTGATTTGCTACTACATATCTAGACATAAACTTCATCTCCTTGAAGTTACAAAGAGACCTGCCCTGCGTAGGCAGCAGGCCGTACGACTGTGCGTATCCAGTCGCACGACTGTCAGATTAGTAGTACGCCCGGAGGGCATTCGACTGACAGACAAACGGTAGAAATCCATAGATGCTACAGTCAGGTCATTCACTGCCCATTTACCGGTTGGAGTTTTTCCACGGCATGAATGAGACCAGCCCCCATCTTCTGCTACGCGCGCCCGTCCCGCTGCAGGTGCGTCTGTCGTTCTGTGAAGCCACCCCGCGCGATCTCAAGCGCTGGATCGCCAATCTGCCCAAAGCCAACATCGGTGAAACCGCTCGCCAGTTGTATCAAGGCTTGAGCGAACTCAATCAGCTGTTCACGCCCAGTGACAATCGCCTGCAATTGCTCGAACTGCTGCGGCCCGAGGTGTATTACGTCTGCAAACACCTTGAGCAGCATTTTCTGCATCAGTCGATTGTCCTCGACGAGCGTTCCCGCAAGATCGCCAACCTCTGCCAGGCGCTGCAAAGTCACTTGGCCATTGGTTATAAACAGATCGTCGTGCGCATCACCCCGAAATTCAGCAAGGACCGTGCGCCGCTGCTGACCCAGGCGCTGCAACGGGCGATCCATTGTCTGAACGGGCCGCTGATTCGCGCGACCAAACTCTATTGCCCCGTGCCGGAGGGCCTGTGGCTGGAGCTGCATGAGCTATACCGGATCGCCTGTGCGCACCGGCTCCAGCACACGAGCCTGCGCGATGAACTGGCCAGCCACACGCAAAACCTGAGCATCGAACAGACTTACGTGGTCGCCTTGCTGCTGGGCGCCTCACGCTGCAACCAACTGCGCCAGCACCAGATTGCCCGGGTTGCCGAGGTGCTGGAGCCCTGGAGCCAATGGATCAAGCTGCAACCCGGCAAACCGGCCACCGGGCTGTTTGCCGTCGCGCCAGACCTCGACACCGGACCGCGTTACCGCACCAAGTTCCGGGCCGAGCAGCAAGAGAGCTTATTGGGGATTGATCCGCAGCCGTTGGTCGCGGCGATTGAAGCTCACTTGCAAAAAAACGACAATTCATCACCGCTGCCCGTGCCAGCAGAGTTAAGCCTGGATACGTTGCAACACCTTCATGCCGCCTGGGGCCAGACTGCCGAGCGCAGTTTCCAGCGCACCGTCGGCCAAGGCACGTTGACCCTGTGCATAGGCATGAGCGCGCTGCACTTTTATCTGGGAGGGCAACGCTCATTCAGCGACATCCTGAAAAGCCCCGGCACCCGGCCTGCACAGTTTTCGGTAACGTCAGTGGCCGGCCGGGAAAAGGACCAATGGCACCAGGCCTTCGACGCCGCCCCCCAAGGCAATGCAGACGCTCTATTGCCCTACGAAGAGATCGAATACCCGCAGCTTCAGAATGACGACAGCCACGAAGCATCCGACCGCAATCAGCACTTCCCGACCCATGTCCTGTCAGTAGTCAATCACAGCCCCGGCGGTTACTGCCTGGCCTGGCCCGGCGCTGTGCCGGCCGAGTTGCAGGCGGGTGAGATGGTCGGTATCGAGGATTCTGCCGGTCAGGGTTGGAGCATCGCGGTGGTGCGCTGGATCCGCCAGGTGCGCGGCGGCGGCACGCAGATGGGCATCGAGCAGGTTGCGCCCTGCGCCGAGCCTTGCGGCCTGCAACTGGTGCGCACCCGTGATGACCACAGCCAATACCTTCGTGGTCTGTTGCTGCCGCAAATCAGCGCCATCGACGTGCCGGCCACCCTGCTCGCGCCGCGCCTACCCTTTCAGGAGGGCAACAAGGTCATGATCAATACCCACGGCGAGGAACGCCGGGTCGGGCTGGAGCGGCGGGTGGCGAGCACCAACAGTTTCAATCAGTTCGCCTACCGCCCACTGGAGACCGCCAGAAACGACAACGCCGCGGAAAGCGGCGCGGAGGAGGATTTTGATTCGTTGTGGAAGTCGCTTTGAGGGTGAATCTGTAAGACCGCGGCGCGGCCTTCGCGAGCAGGCTCGCTCCCACAATTGATCTATGTCCATCACACGATCAATGTGGGAGCGAGCCTGCTCGCGAAGGGGCCAGATCAGGCAGCAAATACCTCAGAGTTGCCTGTCGCGATCCCGGAAGCCCAGCAGATACAGCACGCCATCCAGCCCAAGGGTGGAAATCGCCTGCTTCGCCGACTGCTTGACCAGCGGCTTGGCACGGAACGCCACGCCCAACCCGGCAATCGCCAGCATTGGCAAATCGTTGGCGCCGTCGCCGACCGCAATGGTCTGCTCCAGACGCAAACCTTCCTTGTGCGCCAGCTCCTTCAGCAGATCCGCCTTGCGCTGCGCATCAACAATCGGCTCGACCGCCACGCCGGTGACCTTGCCGTCGACCACTTCCAGTTCGTTGGCGAACACATAGTCGATACCCAACTTGGCCTGCAATTGCTTGGCGAAGTAGGTAAAGCCGCCCGACAGGATGGCGGTTTTGTAGCCCAGACGCTTGAGTTCGGCGAACAGGGTTTCGGCACCTTCGGTCAGGCGCAGGGAGGCGCCGATGGAATCCAGCACGCTGACGTCCAGCCCTTTCAACAAGGCCAGGCGTTCCTTGAAGCTGGCGCGGAAGTCCAATTCGCCGGCCATCGCCCGCTCGGTGATCGCAGACACCTGATCGCCCACGCCGGCAGCCTTGGCCAGTTCGTCGATCACTTCGGCTTCGATCAGCGTCGAGTCCATGTCGAACACCGCAAGACGGCGGTTACGACGGAACAGTGAGTCTTCCTGGAAGGCGATGTCGACGTTCAGTTCCTGCGCGACGCTAAGGAATTCGGCCCGCAGCGCTTGCGGATCAGCCGCTTCACCACGAACGGAAAACTCGATGCAGCCCTTGCCCTGATCGGCCGGGGTGTCCAGCGGCATGCGCCCGGACAGACGATCGATGTGGTCGATGTTCAGGCCATATTTGGCGGTGATCGAACTCACGGCCTGCAATTGCCCGGCGGTCACTTTGCGGGTCAGCAGGGTCACGATGTGGCGTTTCTTGCCCTGATTGCCAACCCACTGCTGGTAATCCTCTTCGGACACCGGCGTGAAACGCACCTGCTGATCGAGCTTATATGCCGTGAACAGGATGTCCTTGAGCACCGACTTGCCTTGCTCGGTGTCAGGAATTTCAACCAGAATGCCAAACGACAAAGTGTCGTGGATCACCGCCTGACCAATGTCGAGAATGTTCACACCACCCTGGGCCAGAACGCCGGTAATGGCCGCAGTCAGACCCGGACGGTCGACTCCCGTGATGTTTATCAGGACGATTTCGCGCAAGGCGCACCCCCGCAGGTGGAAAAAAACCGCATTCTACCCACATTCAGTGACCATCGGGCACCGTGAGCGCTTTGACGGTCTAGGGCCTGTCGCTATACTGCGCGTCAACTTCACGGACAAAAGAGCCGAGCTCAAGTGAACCGGCCCACGCCAGTAAAAACCGATAACTTCTTTCTGCTGATCTTCCGTGCACTGCGCCACCGCCGTGTACCGATTGCATTGCGCATTGCCAGCCATAACGTGATCCTGGTCGCTCTGGCCCTGGTGATCTATGCCTGTGTGATGGGTTTGCAGTTCAAGCAGGCCATGCACGAGCAGGCAGATGCCCTGGGCGAAAGCCTGACCACGCAGACTGCCACGTCCGCCACGGAGCTGTTGGTGTCCAACGACATCCTCAGCCTCAACGTGCTGCTCAACAACCTGACCAAAAACAAGCTGGTGGCTCACGCTGCCATCTACAGCGTGGATAACCGCATCCTCGCCGAAGCCGGTCAGCGCCCCAAGCATAGCCTGCTGGGCGAAGCCGAAGGCATGTACCAGAGCAAGATCACTTTCCAGGACGTGACCGCCGGGCAACTGCGCATCAGCCTGGACATGGATCAGTTCCAGCAGCCGATGACCATCAGCCTGCAAAGCATGGGCATTTTGAGCGCGATTCTGCTGGCGCTGTCCCTGGCCTTGAGCCTGCGCCTGGGTCGGCACATCTCCACGCCGCTGCTGCAATTGCGGGTGTGGCTGCGCCATATCGACGAATACACCCCGGCCACCGAGCGTCAGGATGAGATCGGCGACCTGGCTCGCCAGCTGCACGCCGACTTCGCGCCAGAGCCCGCCGAACCGGAACCCGCTCCCGAGCCTGAGTACGACGAAAGCGACTACGAAGACGCGGACGATAACGAGCCAACCTTCGAAGTGCGCAATTTGCGTGACCCGAGTTTCGATGAATCCAAGCCTGTGGCCGGCCTCAAACCCGCGCCACGGCGCATTGTCAGCACCGTTGAAGACGATGATGACGACGATGCATTTGCCGACTTGCGTGATGAATCAGCTGCGACCGCGCCGAAACCGGTAGCAAAACCGCAACCATCGAACGTCCCGCAGCACAGCGCGGTGCTGGCCGTGCAACTGGGCGCTCAGGATCAGCTGCGTCGCCTGCCCCGCACACGTCTGGAAGAACTGCTCAAACGCTATCGCGACTGCCTCGATCAGGCCGCCTCGCTCTACCAGAGCGAGCTGCACACCCTGAACGATGGCAGCACGCTGATGCTGTTCCACACCGAAGACAGCGGCGACGACTACCTGACCAACGCCATCTGCTGCGGTGAATTGTTGCGGGCTCTGGGCCATCAGTTGCAGATCGAAGTCGCTGACAGTGGCATCACCCTGCAATTGCAACTGGGCCTGACCCTGGGTGACGAGCTGTTCGGCTTGAGCCAGATTGATCTGCTGCTGACCGAAACCGCTCAGGATGCGCTGGCGCTGTCGCAACACAGCCGCAACCTGCTGCTGGTGGAGCGCAAGATCGGCGACGACGCGCTGATCCGCCAGCGCGCACGAATCCGACCGATCGCAAGCCCTGAGGGTGCGTGCTGTGTGGAGCGGTTGATGGAGCCTTATCCGTCGATGCTCGAGCGGCAACTGGCGCGGATGCATGAGCGTCGGGCGTAAATCTTAGCCCAGCAATAACGAAGCCCGCAGGTGATCACTCGCCTGCGGGCTTTTTGTTGCTACCTGATTCTTGTAGCAGCTGCCGAGCCTGCGAGGCTGCGTTCGGCTGCGCAGCAGTCGTAAAATCAGTCAGCGCGAGGAGTCATGCAATCGCGTGAACAGGATTTGCGAGGACTTCGTCCTCGAACGCAGCCTCGCAGGCTCGACAGCTGCTACGGAAACAACAAAGCCCGCACATGGCGGGCTTTGTTCTTGGATCAATCCAGGCTTAGAACCTGAACACTTCCATATCGGTCCGGATCGGCGAAGCCATCGGGATCTTCGGCTGCTTTTCCGCTTCCGCCGCAGGTGCCGCCGGCTTGGCAGCCGGTTTTTTTGGCGCTTCGGCAATCGGTGGCTGATTAGCCAGCGGCTTGAGCGCCGTCGACAGTTGCTCGGCCAGACGCTGCAGCAACACACCCTGAGCCTGAACCTGAGCCGCCGTCCCGCCCGCATGTTGCTCTTGCAGGTGAATGATGCGGTTATCACGAACCTGGCCACGACGGTCGATCAGACGCCATTGCGCATCAAGGATCGCCGGTTGCGCCTCACCCGAGTCCAGACGAGTAATCGTCAGCAGAACCTGCACATCCGGCGTGAAGCCCACTGTCGCTGGCGCCAGCACCACGCGCTGGCTGTCCAGATGACCGGCGACCTGACGCAGCAACAGCTGGTCGATATCCGACGAAAGGCTACCCGCCCAACGACCATCCACCGAAGCTTGCAGGCTGCCATCCGCCTGTCGCTGCAACAACGTTTCGCGTTGCAGGTAATCGGCGACCGTTACCGGACCCAGCAATACAGCCATGCCCGCGCTTTGCGCAGGCTGAGCCGGACTTCCGCTGTCCAGTTGATACAGCGACACCGGTTGGTGAACGCTGCAACCCGCCAGGCCAAGAACGCCAGCGAGCATCAGAATAAAAGGAAGGCGCAGAGCAGTCATCGTCCCATCCAGGTGGTTGCCACAAGGCTAACCACAGTGAAAATACTCAATAAATGTGAAGAACGCTCGGCCACGCCGGCGCTTGAAAGGCCATATCATCCGTGAATATGCGTTCCGACTCCAGCGCCAAAGCGTCGATCTACGCGTTAAATCGTAGATCGAGCGCTCTAGGACGCCTAATTGAGGTTTTCGACGAGCAGCGCATCTACCCTCTGAAAGCCACGTGGCAATTTGTTACCACGACGTCCACGCTCACCTTTATAGTGTTCGAGGTCGTCTGCTTTTAGTGACAAGGTACGTTTTCCGGCCTGCAGCACCAATGTGGCGCCATCCGGCAGAACGGCGATGTCCGTGACATATTCTTCGCGACTGGCGACACGCTCACCGGAGATCCCGATGATCTTGTTGCCTTTGCCTTTACCTAATTGTGGCAGATCGCTGATCTTGAAGATCAGCAGGCGACCTTCGGTGGTCACCGAGGCCAGCCAGTTTTGCTCACGATCAGCCACCGGACGCGGCAGAATCACCTTGGCGTTGTTCGGCAGGCTCAACAGCGCCTTGCCCGCCTTGTTCTTGGCTTGCAGGTCTTCACCTTTTACCACGAAACCGTAACCGGCATCGGACGCGATCACGTACAGCGAATCGTCTTCCGGCATCAGCACGCATTCAAACGTCGCCCCTGGTGGCGGCGTCAGACGACCGGTCAGTGGTTCGCCTTGGCCACGGGCCGATGGCAGCGTGTGCGCGGCCACCGAATAGCTGCGACCGGTGGAATCGATAAACACCGCAAACTGGTTGGAGCGTCCGGGCGCCAGAGCCTTGAAACCATCCCCGGCCTTGTAGGAAAGCCCGGTGGCGTCGATTTCGTGCCCTTTGGCGGATCGAACCCAGCCTTTTTCCGACAGGACGACAGTCACTTTCTCGTTCGGCAGCAGATCGTGCTCGGTCAGGGCCTTGGCTTCGGTGCGCTCGACGATTGGCGAACGACGGTCGTCGCCGTAGGTTTCGGCGTCCTTGATCAGTTCGGTGCGGACCAGTTTTTTCAGCTTGGCTTCGCTGCCCAGCAGGGCTTGCAGCTTGGCTTGTTCCTTGAGCAGTTCATCCTGCTCGGCACGCAGCTTCATTTCTTCCAGTCGCGCCAACTGACGCAAACGGGTGTCGAGAATGTAGTCAGCCTGGATTTCGCTCAGGGCGAAACGCTCGATCAACGCGGCTTTCGGGTGCTCCTCGGTGCGGATGATGTGAATCACTTCATCCAGGTTGAGGTAGGCAATCAACAAACCGTCCAACAGGTGCAGACGACGCTCGACCTTGTCGAGGCGGAATTGCAGGCGACGACGCACAGTCTGGACCCGGAATTCCAGCCACTCGACCAACAGCGCGCGCAGGTTTTTCAGCTGCGGCTTGCCGTCGAGGCCGATGATGTTGATGTTGACCCGGTAGCTCGACTCCAGCTCGGTACTGGCGAACAGGTGCTGCATCAGCGCGTCGTGATCAAAGTTTTTGCGTGCGCCCGGAATAATCACGATCCGACACGGGTTTTCGTGGTCGGATTCGTCTCGCAGGTCAGCGATCTGCGGGGCTTTCGACGGTTTGGCCTGCATCATGGCCGCGATCTGTTCCAGCACCTTGGCGCCGGAAACCTGATGTGGCAGCGCGGTAACGATGATGTCGCCGTCTTCGATGTGGTAGACGGCGCGCATGCGCACCGAACCCTTGCCGGTTTCGTAGATTTTCAGCAGGTCGGCGCGCGGCGTGATGATTTCCGCTTCGGTCGGGTAATCCGGGCCCTGGATGTGCTCGCAGAGCTGTTCGACCGTGGCTTTCGGCTCATCGAGCAAACGCACGCACGCCGTCGCGACTTCGCGCAGGTTGTGCGGCGGCACGTCGGTGGCCATGCCCACGGCGATGCCAGTGGTGCCGTTGAGCAGGATGTTCGGCAACCGCGCCGGCAACACCAGCGGCTCGTCGAGGGTGCCGTCGAAGTTCGGGCCCCAATCCGCAGTGCCCTGGCCCAGCTCGCTGAGCAGCACTTCGGAATAACGCGACAGCCGCGCCTCGGTGTAACGCATGGCGGCGAAGGACTTGGGATCATCCGGCGCACCCCAGTTACCCTGGCCGTCGACCAGCGTGTAGCGGTAACTGAACGGCTGGGCCATCAGGACCATGGCTTCGTAGCAGGCCGAGTCACCGTGCGGGTGGAACTTACCAAGCACGTCACCGACGGTACGCGCCGATTTCTTGTGCTTGGAATCGGCGTCCAGCCCCAACTCGCTCATCGCATAGATAATGCGCCGCTGTACCGGTTTCAGGCCGTCGCCGATATGCGGCAAGGCACGGTCCATGATCACGTACATGGAGTAGTTGAGGTAGGCATTTTCGGTGAAGTCAGCCAGTGACCGGCGTTCTACACCGTCCAGGCTGAGATCAAGGGAGTCGCTCATGCGGGCCTCATCGGTTCGTTGTCTGGCGCAGCAGCATGGTGCCACCGCGCTGGGTAAATTCAAGTTTGTTCAGCGCGCTCATACCGAGCAGCACTTGCTTGCCATCCAGGCCTGGCACGACGAGGGCGCGCACATCACGCAACACAATGTCGCCCAGTTGCAGCCGGTCGATGCGGGTTCGGTAACCCTGGGTGCGACCGTTGGCCGTGCTCAGGGTCACCCCAAAGCCTTTTTCCAGTTTTAGCTGTTCGGCCATTTCCGCCGGGATCGACACGTCGGTCGCCCCGGTATCGAGCATGAAATCCACCGGCTGGCCGTTGATCTGGCCGCTGGCGACGAAGTGGCCCTGCGTGTTGCTGGCCAGTTTCACTTCGATAAACCCTTCGCCCTGCTCAGAGCTGACGACGGTGTTGGGGTTCTGCTGACGCGCTTCCCATTGGCCGAAAAACCGCGTCGCCAGAAACAGCGCCGCGCACCAGGCCAGCACCATCAACACTCGACCGGCGCGTTTGCCTGGCGGCTGCTGACTCATGGCTTGGCGCTCCAGCCACCTTCAGGCGCGGCAAAGCGCCAGACGATCGGACGTTCCTCGCCATCGGCGCGGGTATCGTTGTTGTTGTCGGTGCCAATCCACGCGCCCTCGGCGTCAATAATCAACGCTTCGGTCAGGCCGTAAGGACTCGAATAGCGGCGATGCGCCTGCAAGGCTTCATCGGCAAACGACCAGCAGCGCTCGACCTTGGCCGTCACCGAATCACGGCGGCAGATCTGGTAAGCGTTGCGCTCAAGGGTAAACAGCTTGCCGTTGAACAGCGACAGATCGGCAAAGTCTCGGGACACTGCTTTGGCTCGGGGAAACTGCGCCGGCTGCATTTCTTTCCCGGCTTCGCTCAGCAACACACAGCCACCATCGCAATCCCAGACCGTTTGTTTGCGCTTGATCAGCAACAATCCACGGCTTTGACGCTCGGCGGCGAGCCACAATTGATCACCCGCCGGATTGATCGCCAAGCCTTCAAACAACGCATTGAAGTGCAGCAGCATGCCGCTGGCCCGCGCTTCGCGAATCAGAATCGGCGAAATCTTCAGCCAGGACGATGGCCCAACGGGTGGCACTTGCAGAATCGCGGCATGGGATTCGCTGACGATGTAGCGATTACCGGCGCTGTCGCAGGTGATGCCTTCAAAATCCAGATCCCCGCCACGGACAAACGACGCCAGCCAGGTCCGCGAACGCAGGCCCCAGGGTAAACCGCTGTCTGGCACCGGTGGCACGCCGATGCCCACGGTTTCGGCTTGCCATACCCTGTCGCGGGTATCGAGCCGGTAAATCTGATCGTCGTCGCGATCCGACACCGTCCACATATCCTTGCCACACTGGGCCAGCCCCGACAGGTTACCGCCGCGCATACCCTCAACGGGATGCTCGGACAACAGGCGCAGTTCCGGCACCGGTTCGGCAAACGCCGAAATCGAGGTCAGAAGTAACGCACACGCCAGGGCAAAGCCAACCCGCATCAGCCAAGAACCTCGGCCAGGTTGCCTTTGGATTCCAGCCAGGATTTGCGGTCACCGGCGCGTTTCTTCGCCAGCAGCATGTCCATCATTTCCGAGGTCGCTTCGAAATCGTCCAGCGTCAGCTGCACCAGACGCCGAGTGTTCGGGTCCATGGTGGTTTCGCGCAGCTGCGGCGGATTCATTTCACCCAGACCTTTGAATCGTGTGACCTGCGGCTTGCCGCGTTTCTTCTCGGCCACCAGACGATCGAGGATGCCATCGCGCTCGGCTTCGTCCAGGGCGTAGTAAATCTCTTTGCCCAGGTCGATACGGTACAGCGGCGGCATCGCGACGTAGACGTGACCGGCATCCACCAACGGGCGGAAATGCTGGACGAACAACGCGCACAGCAAGGTGGCGATGTGCAGACCGTCGGAGTCGGCGTCGGCGAGGATGCAGATCTTGCCGTAACGCAACTGGGCGATGTCTGCCGAGCCCGGATCGACACCGATGGCCACGGCGATGTTGTGCACTTCCTGGCTGGCCAGCACTTCGCTGCCGTCGACTTCCCAGGTGTTCAGAATCTTGCCGCGCAACGGCAGGATCGCTTGAAATTCTTTATCCCGCGCCTGCTTGGCCGAACCGCCAGCGGAATCACCTTCCACCAGGAACAGCTCGGAACGCATCGGGTCCTGCCCGGCGCAGTCGGCGAGTTTGCCCGGCAGTGCCGGACCCGCCGTGATGCGCTTGCGCTCGACCTTCTTGCTGGCCTTCAGACGACGGCCGGCATTGTTGATCGCCAGTTCCGCCAGCAACATGCCGGTTTCCGGGTTGGCGTTGAGCCACAGGCTGAAGGCGTCCTTGACCACACCGGAAACGAACGCGGCCGCTTCACGGGACGACAGACGCTCTTTGGTCTGGCCGGAGAATTGCGGCTCTTGCATCTTCATCGACAGCACGAAGGCGATGCGTTCCCAGACGTCTTCCGGCGCCAGCTTCACGCCACGAGGCAGCAGGCTGCGGAATTCGCAGAATTCGCGCATCGCATCGAGCAAGCCCTGACGCAAACCGTTGACGTGGGTACCGCCCTGCGCCGTCGGAATCAGGTTGACGTAGCTTTCCTGAACGCTGTCGCCGCCTTCCGGCAACCACAGCAGCGCCCAATCGACCGCTTCTTTGTTACCGGCCAGGCTGCCGCAGAACGGCTCATCCGGCAGACGCTCGAATCCGTTGACCGCGTCCACCAGATAGGAGCGCAGGCCGTCTTCGTAATGCCATTCGACTTTCTCGCCAGTGGCCTTGTCTTCAAAACTGACCAGCAGCCCCGGGCACAGAACAGCCTTGGCCTTGAGTACGTGCTTGAGGCGGCTGATGGAGAATTTCGGCGAATCGAAGTATTTCGGGTCCGGCGCGAAGAACACGCTGGTACCGGTGTTGCGCTTGCCGACGGTACCAATGATTTCCAGCTCGGTTTTCTTGTAACCGTCGGCGAAGGTCATCTGGTATTCGTTGCCGTCACGCTTTACGCGCACCCGGACTTCGTTCGACAAGGCGTTGACCACGGAAATACCCACCCCGTGCAGACCGCCGGAGAACTGGTAGTTCTTATTGGAAAACTTGCCGCCCGCATGGAGCTTGGTGAGGATCAGCTCGACGCCCGACACGCCTTCTTCGGCGTGGATATCCACCGGCATGCCGCGGCCGTCATCGCTGACTTCCAGGGAGTGATCGGCGTGCAGGATGACCTGCACCGAGGTCGCGTGCCCGGCCAAGGCTTCGTCGACGCTGTTGTCGATGACTTCTTGGGCGAGGTGGTTCGGCCGACTGGTGTCGGTGTACATGCCGGGGCGTTTGCGCACCGGGTCGAGGCCCGAGAGGACTTCGATGGCGTCTGCGTTATAAGAGCTAGCGCTGGGAGTGGCCATGGGGTCTCGTCGTCAAATGTTCTGTGAAATAGAGGCGACGACTCACAGTGCAGTGAAATCGATCGCCTGATACAAATCTGCGCCGATGCCGGCAAAACTCAGCATTGCCGGCAATTGCTCGGCAAAACCCTGGAAACTATGGTCGCCGCCGGCCTGGATGCGCAAGGCACAGGCCCGGTAATACTGCTGGGCGAGGCGATAGTCCAGCGTTTCGTCGCCGGTCTGCAACCACACCTGATACCGCTGCGGGTCCTGGGGCGCCGGCACTTCCAGCTCGGCCAGGGCCGTCACGTGGTCGTGGGTCAATTCCCAAGCCTCATCGGTATACAGGTTTTTCTGCGTCCCCAGATACCCGTCGAACATCCGGTGCGGACTGACGGCAGGGTTGATCAACAGGGCCTTGAGGCCATGGCGCTCGGCCAAGTGAGTCGCATAGTAGCCGCCGAGTGAGCTGCCGACCAGCAGTGGCCGCCCAAGCTCCTCAATCGCCTTGTTTAGCTGACCGATGGCCTCACGCGGATGGTGATGCAAGGCCGGAACGCGCAACTGATCGCTCAAGCCCAGACGTTCCATTACTTGTACCAACTGCGTGGCCTTTTTAGACGAAGGCGCGCTGTTGAAACCGTGGATATAAAGGATCGAACCAGACATTTGAGCTCCCTGTGCGTCGGGTAAAGAGGCGCAGTTTACAGGGTGTCGGGGGAATCGGGATATGCACGGAGTTCATGGGCGTCTGTGCGGACGCCTTCGCGAGCAAGCCCGCTCCCACAGGAGATCTGCAGCGTACATACGATTTGTGAACACCCGAGGTTCAATGTGGGAGCGGGCTTGCTCGCGAAGGCCGCACCTCGGTCTCCCGGGATGTTTCTAGTAACCGTTAGAGCCGTAATCGATCTGAAAGTCAAAACCCCTGACGCGTTCCACGCCGGTTTCCAGCTGGCCATCAGGCAAAAGCCGCAACCAGCGATACCCCGGCGCCTGGTCACTGACCTTGAAATCATCACTGCCCGGTTCGAACTGAATACACGTCGAAGGCGAGGCAATCAGCCGCACACCGTTGCGATCCTGGTCGATCTCCTGATGCACATGCCCCCACAAAACAGCGCGCACCTGCGGAAACCGATCCAGCACGGCAAACAAAGCGTCTGGATTGCGCAATCCAATCGGCTCCATCCACGCACACCCGATCGACACCGGATGATGGTGAAAACACACCAGATGATGGCGCTCCGGCGCCTCACTCAACGAGCGGGCCAGCAACTGTAGCTGCTCATCCTGCAAATACCCCGGCACTGAACCCGGCACAGCCGAATCGAGCAACGTGACGCGCCAGTTGCCGACATCCACCACCGGCTCAAGCAACGCACTCTGCACGGTGGCTTCGGCCATGATCTGCGGCTCATCATGATTACCGGGAATCCAGCGCGCCGGCGCATCGAGCTGCCGCGTCAGGTCGCGAAACTGCTGATAGGACTCCAGCGTCCCGTCCTGAGAAAGATCACCACTGGCAATAATCAGGTCGATCTGCGGCTGCTGAAGCCGCACCAGCTCGATGACTTTTTGCAGGCTGTCCCGGGTATTCATGCCCAACAACGTCCCGTCCGTTTCGGCAAACAGATGACTGTCGGACAGTTGCACCAGCAACGCCGAATCGGCGGTGGTCAATGTGGATACGCTCGGCAAGGCGTTCTCCCAGGGCTGAATCACGGGATGGATGAGTGCCGCAATTATGCTGGGGGATGATCAAAAGGGGAAACTTGTGAACCTGACGCAGTTCACATCTATCGTACGACGGCGTACTCATGCCCGCAGGCTAGGCAATGGCTCAGCCATTCGCCCAGAAACATATTCAGCTGGGCCTTTTCGTCCGGCTGATGCATTGAGGCATTCGGGTAAGGATAGATGCCGCGAAAGCGTCGCGCATGTTCGGCGCTGACGACTTCGGCCATGCACGCGTCGTGATAGACCTGAACTTCCAGTTGCGGCACCGGCAGCCACGGCAGGCTGTGTTCCTGGCGCACTTGCAGGGTTGTGGTGTACGGACAGACCTGCAGCACTTCGAGGGCCAGCACGCCGAGCATCTGGTCGCCGTGGGTCACGGCAATGCGCCGCGCCTCCGGCTCGTTGCGCATGTCCGGCAACAGTCGCATCAGGCGCGCGTAGTTGGCCTCGCAGGAGGCTTGCAGCCCCACGAGGTCAACCCGATAGCGATCGCGCAGTTTGTTTACGACCATAACCCCCTCACTTCAGCGCGGTTCAAAGCTAGCCATTGCAAGGCAATGATGCTGGCCGCGTTGGCAATTCGTCCGTCGCGTACGGCCTGCAGGGCATCTTCGAACGCCCAGACCGTGACGCGGATATCTTCTGCTTCTTCCTCCAGCCCATGCAGGCCGCCGACGCCGGTGCTGTCGCAGCGCCCCAGGTACAAGTGCACAAATTCATTGCTGCCGCCCGGCGATGGAAAGTATTTGATCATCGGCCAGAGCGCCCCGAACACAAGCCCAGCTTCCTCCTGCGCTTCGCGGTGAGCAACTTCTTCCGGTACTTCATCCTTGTCGATCAGACCGGCGACCAGTTCGATCAGCCAAGGATTGTCAGTCTTGCCCATGGCGCCGACGCGAAACTGCTCGATCAACACCACTTCATCGCGCTGCGGATCGTACGGCAGCACGCACACCGCATCGTGACGAACGAACACTTCACGATTGATCTCGCGACTCATGCCACCGGCGAACAATTCGTGACGCAAGTGCACACGATCGAGCTTGTAGAAGCCCTCGTAGCACCTTTCGCGCCGAACGATATCAACGGCGGTCGGAATGGCGTTGGCAAAATCAGTCATGACTATCCTCTTTACTGCAAATCCGTTATGAGGCTCCTTTTTGTTACTTGCAACCTCGACTTCGCGCCATCCTAACGCGCCCGCGACCTTTGATGCAGCCCCTTTACAGTCAGCGGGATAGACGGTGAGGGTGAAACCAACTCTAATTAGCTTAGTGGCGAACTGACTGCTTCGTTGAGAGTCGAAGCGGATAACTTTTTGCCTTTCCCTGTTTTATGAAGGACGCCCATGTCGCTTTTTAAAATCGCCTCCGTGGCGGTAATCGCCCTGACCCTGGGCGCCTGCCAGAGTTTGTTCCAACCCAACTACCGGACGCCGCTGGAAACTACCCGCGATGCATCCGAACAGCTGAAACCGGGTTGCACAACACCTGACTGCCCGCTGGTGAACATCGATACGCTGCGCTTCCCGGCCGAACCGCAATTGGACGGCATCATCGAAAAACGCCTGCTGCAAATGACCCGCACCTCGCCCGACGCCCCCGTGGAGCCGACGCTGGCAGCGTATCGCGAGCAGTTTTTGAGCAGTGCCGGCCCGCGTTACAGCAGTTATCTGCAAGCCAAGGTACGTGAGCAGCATGACGGCTTGGTGATCGTTGAATTCTCCAGCTACCTGGACACCGGCGGCGACCATGGCACGCCGGGCCGCAGCTTCATCAACTATTCGCGCCAGCAACACAAAGTGCTGACGCTCTCGGACATGTTGGTGCCGGGGCAGGAAGAAGCGTTCTGGAAAGCCGCGCAAGTCGCGCACAACAGCTGGCTGATCAGCACCAAGCTCGATCAGGAGCCGGAGTTCGTGAAGCAGTGGCCGTTCCAGAAAACCCAGAACGTGGCGCTGACGTACGGCGGGGTGATCCTCAAGTACGAAGTGAGCACCATCGCGCCTTACGCGCTGGGTCACGTCGAACTGAAGATCCCTTACCCACGCCTGAACGGCATTATCAAGCCCGAGCTGTTTCCTGGCCGTAACTGAAGGCCCGACCCAGCACGAGTTGCAGCAGCCCTGCCAGAATCAGTGACGGCAGGGTCGCGCCGATGTCCGGATACAGATTAGCCAGCAAATGATAGGTGCTCACCCCGCCCAACCAGGCGAGTAACGCCGGCCAGCGCAATGCGGCTGACGCCATGCGAGCACCGCGTTTGCGCAGGATGAAGTGATCCACCAGCACCACGCCGAACAGCGGCGCAAACACCGAACCGATCAACAGCAGGAAGTTCTGGTACTGAGCCAATGGCGCCAGGCACGCGATCAGTGTGCAGATCACACCGATGGCCAGCGCCAGATGTTCGACCTTCATGCGCAGCAGAATCCCGCTGGAAACGGCCGCCGAGTGAATGTCGGCGAAAGCATTTTCCGACTCGTCCAACAGAATCAGCAGCAGCGGAATCCCGAGGCCAGCACCGGCCAATGCCAACAGCAAGGCATTCACTTCACCGCTCGGCGCGAACGCCAGGGTGTAGGCCACGCCCAGGCTCATCAGCCAGAAATTACCGATAAAGAAGCCCAGTGCCGTGCCGCCAAACACATTTTTCGCACGCTTGCCGAAACGCGAGTAGTCGGCAATCAGTGGCAGCCAGGACAGCGGCATGGCGATGGCAATGTCGAAGCCCACGGCGAACGGCATCGAACCATCACCGGCCTGCGCCCACAACGCCGCCAGATCGGCTTTGGCGAACAGATTCCAGGTCAGCCAGATGCACGCGGCCAGCAGCAACCAGATGCCCCACTTGCGCAGGATCTGCCGCACGAATGTCAGCGGACCACTGACGGCCAGCAAGGTCGCCAAACCACCAAAGAACACGGTCCACAGCAGTGGATTGGACAACAGACTGCCTTCGCTGAACGCCCGCGCGCCGAGCAGGCTGGCGGCGTCGCGCATGACGATGATTTCGAACGATCCCCAACCGATCAATTGCAGCAGGTTCAGCACGGCCGGCAGGCTCGCGCCTTTTGCACCGAGGCTGAGTTTGAGCGCGGCCATCGACGACAGTCCGGTGTCGCTGCCGATCACGCCGACGGCGGCCAGCAGCAAAACGCCGACCAGGGTGCCGAGGAAGATTGCCAGCAACGAGCCGGACAGGCCCAGACCTGGCGCGAGCAGAGCGCCGGTCTGCAGGACCATCAGGCCGATGCCGAGGGAGAACCACAGGGAAAACAGATCGCGGCCGCCGAAGACACGTTTGTCTGTGGGCACCGCGATATCAGGGGAATACGTGCTGGGTTGAATGCTCAAGGGTGTTATCTCAGAGGGATAAGTGTGTCATTGAGATATTCGGTGCCTGACCTGGCGCCTTCGCGAGCAAGCCCGCTCCCACATTAGACCGCGTCCGCCCGGACAACTCGGTCAACTGTGGGAGCGGGCTTGCTCGCGAAGACGGCAGCACAGGCGCCGTCAATCACAGGTCAGATCAAACCTTCTTGTACAGCTGACTGCCTTCCTGTTTGAACCGCTCGGCCTGGTCCGCCAATCCCTGGGCGACTTCGGCGTCGACGGTTTCGATGCGCTGGTTGGCCGCGTATTCGCGGACTTCCTGGGTGATCTTCATCGAGCAGAATTTCGGCCCGCACATGGAGCAGAAGTGCGCGACCTTGGCCGAATCCTTCGGCAGGGTCTCATCGTGATACGAACGAGCAGTGTCCGGATCAAGGCCCAGGTTGAACTGGTCTTCCCAACGGAATTCGAAACGCGCCTTGCTCAAGGCATTGTCGCGGATCTGCGCGCCCGGATGCCCTTTTGCCAGATCGGCGGCATGTGCGGCGATCTTGTAGGTGATGATCCCGGTCTTCACGTCATCTTTGTTCGGCAGACCCAAGTGCTCCTTCGGCGTCACATAGCAGAGCATCGCGCAACCGAACCAGCCGATCATCGCCGCACCGATACCCGAGGTGATGTGGTCGTAGCCTGGCGCGATGTCCGTGGTCAGCGGGCCGAGGGTGTAGAACGGCGCCTCGTCGCAGCACTCAAGCTGCTTGTCCATGTTCTCTTTGATCAACTGCATCGGCACGTGGCCTGGGCCTTCGATCATGCACTGCACGTCGTGCTTCCACGCGATCTTGGTCAGCTCACCGAGGGTTTCCAGCTCACCGAATTGTGCCGCATCGTTGGCGTCGGCAATCGAGCCCGGACGCAGGCCATCGCCCAGCGAGAAGCTGACGTCGTAGGCCTTCATGATTTCGCAGATGTCTTCGAAATGGGTGTAGAGGAAGTTCTCTTTGTGGTGCGCCAGGCACCACTTGGCCATGATCGAACCGCCACGGGAAACGATGCCAGTGACGCGTTTGGCGGTCAGCGGCACGTAGCGCAGCAGTACGCCGGCGTGGATGGTGAAGTAGTCGACGCCCTGCTCGGCCTGTTCGATCAGCGTGTCGCGGAACAGCTCCCAGGTCAGGTCTTCGGCAGCGCCGCCGACTTTTTCCAGGGCCTGATAAATCGGCACAGTGCCGATCGGCACCGGCGAGTTACGGATGATCCACTCGCGGGTTTCGTGAATGTGCTTGCCGGTGGACAGGTCCATGACCGTGTCCGAACCCCAGCGAATGCCCCAGGTCAGTTTCGCCACTTCTTCTTCGATGGACGAACCCAAAGCGCTGTTGCCGATGTTGCCGTTGATCTTCACCAGGAAGTTACGGCCGATGATCATCGGTTCCAGTTCGGTGTGGTTGATGTTGGCCGGAATGATCGCGCGACCGCGGGCGATCTCGTCACGGACGAATTCGGGGGTGATGATTTTCGGCACGCTGGCACCGAAGCTGTGACCGGCGTGTTGCTGGTCCAGCAGGCCGGCGGCACGTGCCACTTCAAGCTTCATGTTTTCGCGGATGGCGACGTATTCCATCTCGGCGGTGATGATGCCTTTGCGGGCGTAGTGCATCTGGCTGACGTTGGCACCGGCCTTGGCGCGGCGCGGGTTGTTCACGTGAGCGAAACGCAGCTTGGTCAGCTCGGCATCGGCGAGGCGTTCCTGGCCGAAATTGGAGCTGAGGCCGGGCAGACGCTCGGTGTCGCCACGGGATTCGATCCACGGCGAACGCACATCGGCCAGGCCTTTGCGCACGTCGATGATGACGTTGGGGTCGGTGTAAGGGCCCGAAGTGTCGTACACAACGACCGGCGCGTTGATCTCGCCGCCGAAGTCGGTCGGGGTCACATCAAGGCTGATTTCGCGCATTGGCACGAGGATGTCCGGGCGAGAGCCCTGAACATAGATTTTTTGCGAGCGGGTAAACGGCTGAACCGATTGTTGATCGACTTGGGCCGAATCACTCAGGTTCGTAGTGTTTTTTAGTTTTATCGTCATCACGGGCTCTCCAGACACACATCCAGGCAGTGGATTTTTGTCGGAGCGAACCTGTAAACGAATGGACGCACGGGCGCTGGGAAAACCAGCTGTGCTGTGCTCAGTGCTCGAGGGGTGTTCGATTGTCGAACAACATCCCGGACGAAGCACAAGAGGACTCGCCGGGTGACGAGAAATCTTGTTCCCTACGCAGGCGCTAACCTGATCAGGTTCAACGGGATCCGAAATTATTCGATCTCAGCCTCATAGCAAGGCACCCCGACAAGAACCCGGCCAGTCTAGACACAACTGGCAAAGAACGCCAACACCGCAGTAAACACCATGATGAATGGCGTAATTACAGGATTGTTGCCGCACGTGGGCGCAACTACACTCGCCATGCCATGCTGCGCCTTGACGCTGTATGAGCCGCGCCGTAGCCTTGGCGCTCAAATTATCAGCGTAATTTTTTAGGGATGGCCTCATGCTGCGCAAACTCTCACTGGCCCTTGCCGTGTCTTGTGCGTCCAATGGAATGGCCTGGGCAGCAGAAGCGCCCTTATCGACCAAGAACGATCTGGTCAGCGTCTATCAGGAAGCGGTGGACAACAACGCCGACCTCGCTGCAGCCATCGCTCAATATGGCGCTCAGAAAGAAGTCGTGCCCCAGGCCCGCGCCGGGCTGCTGCCGAACCTCTCTGGCGGCGCCGAACTTGCCAACGTGCGCACGGTGATCGATCAGCCTTCAGCTACCGCCAACCGCAATGCTCATTCCTATCAGGCGACCTTGGCGCAACCGCTGTTCCGTGCTGATCGCTGGTTCCAGTTCCAGGCCGCCAAAGACGTTAACGAACAGGCCGCGTTGCAGCTCTCGGCAACCCAGCAAAACCTGATCCTGCAAACTGCCGTCAGCTACTTCAATGTCTTGCGAACCCAGGACAACCTGGCGTCAACCAAGGCCGAAGAAGCCGCGTTCAAACGCCAGCTCGATCAGTCCAACGAACGCTTCGACGTCGGTCTCTCGGACAAAACTGATGTGCTGCAATCGCAAGCCAGCTACGACACTGCACGCGCCAACCGAATCGTCGCGCAGCGCCAGGTAGATGATGCGTTCGAAGCCCTGATCACCCTGACCAACCGTCAGTACAACTCGATCTGGGGCATTTCCCATACCTTGCCGATCCTGCCGCCAGCACCGAACGACGCCAAGGCCTGGGTCGATACGGCAGCCAGACAGAACCTCAATCTGCTCGCGAGCAACTACGCCGTCAGCGCCGCCGAAGAAACCCTCAAGCAGCGCAAGGCCGGCCATGCGCCGACCCTCGACGCCGTGGCGAAGTACGAGAAAGGTGACAACGACGCTTTGGGCTTCAGCAACCCGAATGGCTTCCCCCAACCGTACGGTGGCAACGTCGAGCAAACGACGGTTGGCCTGCAACTGAACATCCCGATCTACAGCGGCGGCCTGATCAATTCCCAGGTGCGCCAATCGTATGCACAACTGGACCAGTCCGAGCAGCAACGTGAATCCCTGCGCCGGCAAGTGGTGGAAAGCACCCGCAATCTGCACCGCGCAGTGAACACCGACGTCGAGCAGGTGCAAGCCCGCAAGCAGTCGATCATCTCCAACCAAAGCGCGGTGGAAGCGACCGAAATCGGTTATCAGGTGGGTACGCGAAACATCGTCGACGTACTGGATGCGCAGCGTCAGCTGTACACCTCGGTGCGCGACTACAACAACACGCGTTATGACTACATCCTCGATAACCTGCGCTTGAAACAGGCCGCGGGCACCTTGAACCCGGGGGATTTGCAGGACCTGGCGCGTTACCTCAAGGCTGATTACAACCCGGATAAAGACTTCCTGCCGCCGGACCTGGCGAAGGCTGCGGCGGCGCAGTTGAAGGCAAATCCGACGCAATAAAAAGCAAAAGATCGCAGCCTCGTTTCACTCGACAGCTCCTACACGGGATTTGTATTCATCCTGTAGGAGCTGTCGAGTGAAACGAGGCTGCGATCGTTTTATGTCAAGCGACTCGGTCTAACGCTCGATCAACCGCCCCAACCCATCCAGCAACCGCTGCAACGCGCCCTGATTGATGCGCATCACTTTCAACCCTGCCTCCGCCATCCGCTGCGCATCGCGCGGCAACTCGAACAGCCGCTGCACCGCCAGCGCCAGACCTTCGGCATCCTCCACTTCCTGCAACGCCCCGGCGTTGCGCAGTTGCGTGGCGATTTCGAGGAAATTGAACAGGTGCGGCCCGCTCAATACCGGTTTCGCCAGAGCTGCCGGTTCCAACAGGTTGTGCCCACCGTTCGGCACCAGACTGCCGCCAACAAAAGCGCTATCAGCCAAGGCATACAGAAACAGCAACTCGCCCATGGTGTCGCCCAGCAGCACCGACGTATCGGCGGTGACGGGTTCGCCAGCGGAACGACGGACCGTGGCGAAACCCTGCTGCCGACACAACTCGAACACCGGATTGAAACGCTCTGGATGGCGCGGCACCAGAATCAGCAACGCATCGGGATGATTGGCCAGCAACTGACGATGAGCCGCCAGCACCACTTCGTCTTCGCCTTCGTGCGTACTGGCAGCGATCCACACCGGGCGCTCCTGGGTTTGCCATTGCGCACGCAACTCGGCGGCACGCTGAAGCAGTGCCGGGTCGATGGTCAGATCGAACTTGATCGAGCCGGTCACTTCCACGGTTTGCGAACGCGCACCCAAATCGCGGAAGCGCTGCGCCTCGGCCTCGGTCTGCACTGCGAACAGGCTCATCTCGGCGAGCATCGGCTGGGTCAGTTTGCTGAAGCGACCATAGCCCTTGGCCGAACGCTCGGACAGTCGAGCGTTGGCCAGGGCCACGGGAATCCCGCGCCTGGCGCACTGATGGATATGGTTCGGCCAGAGCTCGGTCTCCATGATCACCGCCAGTTTCGGCTGGACCCGATCAAGGAATCGCTTCGCTGCGCAAGGCAAGTCGTAAGGCAAATAGCAGTGCTGAATGCGCGGCTCATTGGCGAACAGTGCGTGAATGCGCTCCGAACCGGTCGGGGTCATGCAGGTCACGGTAATGGGCAACTGTGGATAACGTTGCAGCAAGGCGCGAATCATCGGCGCCGCGGCAATGCTTTCGCCCACCGACACCGCGTGCACCCAGATGCCGCCCGTTTTCATCGTCGGTAACCCGAGGGAGAAACGTTCGCCAATGCGCTTGGCATACGCCGGCGCCTTGCGCGCCCGCAGCCAAAGCCGAATCGCTACCAGTGGCAGCCCCAGGTAAAACAGCGCGGTGTAGAGAGTTCTATTCATGGCGGCGGAGTTTATCGGCTTTTGTCGCCGATCGTCTGCAAGTGCACGGCAAAACGTTCGGCCAACCAACGAGCTGCCGGACCCAGAGGTTCATCGCGGCGCCAGACCAGCTCCACCACCAGCGCCGGCGGGGTCCATTCGCTGTTCAGTTCGACCATCAAATCCTGGTACGCCGGGTACTGCACCACGTGGCGCGGCAGCCAGGCCCAACCGAGTCCGCGCACCAGCCATTCAGCCATCACGTAGAAACTGTCGGCCCGCCAGACTTGCGGGCTGGCGGGCTCGCTGCCGGGATAGACACTCGACTGTGTGGACATCAGCAACTGTCGATGCTGCGCCAGTTGCTGACAGTCGACCTGAGCCTGTTTCGCCAATGGGTGGCCGACGCCGCACACCGTGACCATTTCGACGCTGCCCAACACCCGCCGCTCGAGCGCTTCAGGAATCTGGTCGTGATAAAACAGCAACCCCAGATCGGCCCGACGCTCCACCAGTTTGCGCGCCACATCGCCCTGGGCGGCGCTGGTCAATTGCACTTCAAGGCTGGGAAATTGTTGAGCCAGAGCTTCGAAGCTTTCGATGATCGGCTGATAGGGCATCGCCTCATCCTGGGCCACACGCAAACGCGCCTCCTGGCCGCGCATCATGGCCAGCGCCCGACCGTTCAGGCGTTCACATTGGCGCAGCACTTCCCGCGCCTCGTCCAACAACGCGTTACCGGCCTCGGTGAGTTTCGGCTGGCGGCCGCTGCTACGGTCGAACAGGCTGACGCCCAAGTCCTCTTCCAGCAGCGCAATCGAACTGCTGACCGCCGACTGCGCCTTGCGCTGATCCCGCGCCACCGCAGAAAACGAACGCTGCTCCGCTACGCTGACAAACAGCCGCAGCTGCTCCAGATTCCATTGCGTGTTCATGGCTTAACCCATCTTCAGAACAGATAGGTAATGACTTTACCGCATCTGGAGAATCTCTAAAATGCCGACCTCAGAAAGCAACACTTCACACGAGGATGCACCTATGACCGCTTACTACTACCTGGCCATTGCCATCTGCGCCGAAGTGATCGCCACCGTTTCGATGAAAGCGGTCAAAGGCTTCAGCACCCCGCTGCCGCTGATTCTGGTTATTGTCGGCTACGGCATCGCCTTCTGGATGCTGACGCTGGTGGTGCGCAGCGTTCCGGTGGGCGTGGCTTACGCGGTGTGGGCCGGCATGGGGATCGTGATGGTCAGCGTTGCGGCGCTGTTTATCTACGGGCAGAAACTGGATGTGCCGGCGATGCTGGGGATGGCGCTGATTGTGCTCGGCGTCGTAGTGATCCAGCTCTTCTCCAAGACCGCCGGCCACTAAAGCCGAAACACGATTCATTGTGGGAGCGGGCTTGCTCGCGAAGAGGCCGTGTCAGTCGACATCTTTGTTGCCTGACACACCGCTTTCGCGAGCAAGCCCGCTCCCACAGGGTTTGTGGTTGGTCATCGATTGAATACCGACAAATCCCCTCCGCATCGAGTCTGTATACTGCGCCCTCGTCTTGAACACTGAGGTCGCTGCATGCCATCCGTTATTTCCACCGACGTTCTGATTGTCGGCGCTGGTGTCGCCGGCCTCTGGCTGAATGCGCGCCTGCGCCGCCAGGGTTTTTCGACCGTGCTGGTGGAAAGCGCCAGTCTCGGTGGCGGGCAAAGCGTGAAGTCCCAAGGCATCATCCACGGCGGCGCCAAGTACGCATTGCATGGCGCCCTGACCGGTGCCTCGGAAGCTATCGCCGACATGCCCCGGCGCTGGCGTGAAGCCCTGGCCGGTGACGGCGAGCTGGACCTGACCGGCGTGCGCCTGCTGTCCGAAGCTCATTACCTCTGGTCCCCCGGCACGATCGCCGGCAATCTCACCAGTTTCTTCGCCAGCAAGGCCGTGCGCGGCCGTGTCGATCAGGTCAAGGGCGAGCAACTGCCGCCCGCCCTGCAAGACAAGCGCTTCAAGGGCAAGGTCTATCGCCTGGCGGAACTGGTGATCGACGTGCCGAGCCTGATCCAGCGCCTGGCCGATCTGGCGGGTGATGGCCTGCTCGCCGGTCAGAACATCGAACCGCTGCTGGAAGGTGGAAAACTGGTCGGCCTGAAGGTTGACGAGCGCGAGATTCGCGCCCAGCGCATCGTCTTGAGCGCCGGTGCCGGTACGGCAGCGCTGCTCGAAGCACTGGGGCTGAGCCAACCCGCCATGCAACGCCGACCGTTGCACATGATCATCGCCAAAGGTCCGGGTCTCAAACCGCTGTACGCCCACTGCCTGGGTGGCGGCACCAAGCCGCGCATTACCGTGACCACCCATCCGGCCGCCGATGGCCAGTGGGTCTGGTATCTGGGCGGCGATATCGCTGAAGCCGAAGGTGTTGCCCGCGAACCCTCCGAGCAAATCGCCACGGCGCAGAAAGAACTCGGCCAGTTGCTGCCATGGATCGACCTGAGTACGGCGCAATGGGCCACCCTTCGAGTGGATCGCGCCGAGCCACTGCAATCGGGACTGACCCGCCCTGACAATGCATTCCTTGCCGAAGAAGGCCGGCTGCTGGTCGGTTGGCCAACCAAACTGGCGCTGGCGCCGGACTTTGCTGATCGTGTCATCGCCTCCCTGCAGCGCGACGGCATCCAGCCAAGCCAACCGGCGCCGCTGCCCGACCTGCCAAAACCGCCGATGGGCGTGCCTGCCTGGGAGCAACTGCTGCCATGAGCCAACCGACCTTGCACGATCTGCATCGCCCGCTGGGCAGCACCGGCCTGCTGGTTTCGCCACTGGGCCTGGGCACCGTCAAACTCGGCCGTGACCAAGGCGTGAAATACCCCAACGGTTTCCAGATTCCCGATGATGACGAAGCGCGCATGCTGCTCAAACTCGCGCGCGACCTGGGCATCAACCTGATCGACACCGCCCCGGCCTATGGCCGCAGCGAAGAACGCCTCGGTCCGCTGCTGCGGGGTCAGCGTCAGGATTGGGTGATCGTCAGCAAGGTCGGCGAAGAGTTTGCCGACGGTCAGTCCCATCACGACTTCAGCGCCGCTCATACCCGGCTCTCGGTCGAGCGCAGCCTGCAACGGCTGGAAACGGATTTTATCGACCTGGTGCTGGTGCACTCCGACGGCAACGACCTGGCGATCCTCAACGACAGCGAAGTCTATGCGACCCTCGCGGCGTTGAAGAGCGAAGGCAAGATTCGCGGCTTCGGTTTTTCCGGCAAAACCGTCGAAGGCGGTTTGAAGGCTCTGGAACAAGGTGATTGCGCGATGGTCACCTACAATCTGAACGAGCAGAACGAGAAGCCAGTCATTGACTATGCTGCTGCTCACGGCAAAGCCATTCTGGTCAAAAAAGCCCTCGCCAGTGGCCACGTATGCCTGAGTCCGGGTGTGGACCCTGTTCGCGCCAGCTTCGAGTTGTTGTTTGAACATCCGGGTGTTGCCAGTGCTATTGTCGGGACCATTAATCCGCTGCACCTCGCCCATAACGTCGCGACCGTTGCCCAGGTCCTACGTAGAAACTGATGCCGCCCACGCGGCCTTAAGCAGGAGCCGACATGCCGCGTACGCTCATAAGAAAGAACCCGAGCAACTTCAAGACCCTGCCGTTATTCGTCGAAGCGACTCCCGAAGGCCTGAGTTATCAAAGCGTCGGAATGCCGCTCAATTTCTCCCAGACGCTGCAACGTCGGCGCCCGGTGACGGTCGCCGACACTCAGCGGTTTTCGCTTGAGCTGGCCAACCTCGGGGTCTCGGTGCGCCTGACCCTGCATTGGCAGAACCGCGATTACTGGGTGTTGGTCCGTCAGCGTCGACAAGACCGTGGCGACGTGGTGCTCAAACTGATCTCCGGCTACGTGCCCGCCCATGAGCTGAACCTGCCGCTGCACACCGCGATTCAGGAAATTGCCGAAGAGTGCCTGCTGGAAACTCCGGAAGGCTGGCTCGGCGGGCGCTTCAATGACACTTGGCTGCCGGCGCCCTACTCGTCCGCGCTGCATTATCGCGAAGCCCTGCCGTTTCGCCTGACGCCGCTGTCCGGTTCGGCGCGGCCGGTGCGTTGCGCCAAGATGCAGTTGATCGAACGCCCGCGGGCTTACGTGCATTTGCCGACGGCCTCGCTGCAATTGATCTATGACTTGCGCCTGGACGTGCCCAAGGAGGCCAAATCCCTGAGCCTGTTTCATGTCGATGAACGACTGGAAGGCGATCAACTGGTGGCCCGGCTCGATCGAAAACGTCCCGATTTGTATTTGATGCCGCTGCAGGATGGCCAACCGATGGCCGAGCTCTATACCTTGAAAAAGGATCAGCTGTACCCGGCGAGTACTCGCGGGTTGTACCTGGCGGAGAGTTTTGCCCAGCAGGAAGGCTGGCTGGTGAGGGATGAGCGGATTCGCTGGAAGGATTGGGTGCGACAACAGGGCTTGAGCCCGCCGGGGAAAGATTCAGGTTTGGCGCGGTTGCGTGGGAAGGCGAAGCAATTGCTGAAGAGAATCGTACCGCGTAAAAAAGTCAGCTCTTAAAGCAAAAGATCGCAACCTCGTTTCACTCGACAGCCCCTACATTGAAATGCGATTCCCTGTAGGAGCTGTCGAGTGAAACGAGGCTGCGATCTTTTAGGCTTCACTCGGACTTGCGGATTTTCTCGACAATCGCGGTAGTCGAGCTGTTTTCCACCAGCCCCAGCACTTTCACCGTTCCGCCGTAAGCGGTCACGATGTCCGCGCCGACGACCTGCTCGATTCCGTAGTCCCCGCCCTTGACCAGCACATCCGGCTTGACCTCGCGCAGCAGGTTTTCCGGGGTGCCTTCAGCGAAGCTGATCACCCAATCCACGGCGCCCAGACCTGCCAGTACGGCCATGCGACGGTCGACGCTGTTGATCGGACGACCCGGCCCTTTCAGGCGGCTGACCGACGCATCGTCGTTGACCGCGACGATCAAGCGATCGCCCTGGGCACGCGCCTGCTCGAGGTAGGTCACGTGACCGGCGTGCAAAATGTCGAAGCAGCCGTTGGTGAAGACGATCTTCTCTTTATGCGCACGCGCATCATCGACCGCCAGCAACAGCTGCTCAAGGCCGAGTACACCGCGCTCCGAACCTTCTTCACGCTGGATGGCGCGACGCAGTTCCGGGGCGCTGATGGCCGCCGTACCGAGTTTGCCGACCACGATGCCCGCCGCCAGGTTGGCCAGGGCCACCGCGTGGGGCAGTTCTTCGCCAGCGGCAATCGCGGCCGCCAGGGTGGAAATCACCGTGTCGCCGGCACCGGTCACATCGAACACTTCACGGGCACGGGCCGGCAGGTGCAGCGCCGGATGATCCGGACGCAGCAGGGTCATGCCGTGTTCGCCGCGGGTCACCAGCAACGCGCCGAGGTCGAGGTCGTGCATCAGCTGCGCGCCCTTGCTCACCAGCTCGTGCTCATCGGCGCAACCGCCGACGATGGTTTCGAATTCGCTGAGGTTCGGGGTGATCAGGCTCGCCCCCCGGTAGATCGAGAAATCCTTGCCCTTGGGATCGGCCAGCACCGGAATACCACGGGCACGGGCCGCCTGGATCAGCACCTGATGGTTTTTCAGCGCGCCTTTGCCGTAATCGGACAGCACCAGCACTTTGATGCCTTCGAGCAACTCGTCGACTTGCTCGCCCAACGCCAACGCGTCGGTGGCGAAAGGTTCTTCGAAGTCGATACGCAGCAGTTGCTGGTGACGGCTCATGACCCGCAGCTTGACGATGGTCGGCTGGTGCGCGATGCGCTGGAACAACGCCCGCACGCCAGCGCCCTTGAGGCTATTGGCCAGGCTGTCGGCAGCTTCATCGTCGCCGGTCACGCCGACCAGCGAGGCCGGTGCGCCGAGGGCGGCAATGTTCAACGCAACGTTGGCGGCACCGCCCGGGCGGTCCTCGATTTGCTCGACCTTGACTACCGGTACCGGCGCCTCAGGGGAAATCCGTGAGGTACCACCATGCCAGTAACGGTCGAGCATGACATCGCCGACCACCAACACAGGGGCTTGATCGAATCGCGGCATGGACAACTTCATGGAGCAACCCACATACAAAATGAACAGGGGCGCGATATTAACACAGGGTTGGCGTGGGCTTGTGTGACGGCTGCAACGGGATGATTCGGCGGGGCTTTCTGCTCATTAATTGATCAGAAAATCCGTCCGCGGTGCGCAGATTTATTCAGACTTGGTCAAGAAGGGTAAAGGTCTGGGTACACATCACCGGACGCATTGCACGCCAGGTGTGCAAAAGGGGTGAGCCAGGCTCACCCCTTTTGTAGGGTCAGGCGATGTCGCCAACCGGGGCGTCGAGGCCCATCGCATGCAGGCGCGCGTAATAGCCGTTTTGCGCCAGCAGTTGAGCGTGGGTGCCGCGCTCGACGATTTCACCATGGTCCATGACCAGGATCAGGTCGGCTTTCTCGATGGTCGACAACCGGTGAGCAATCACCAGCGTGGTGCGACCTTTCATGACCTGATCCAGTGCCGCCTGAATGTGCCGCTCGGACTCGGTATCGAGCGCCGACGTTGCCTCGTCGAGAATCAGCAACGGTGCGTTCTTCAACAAGGCCCGGGCAATCGCCAGGCGCTGACGCTGGCCACCGGACAGCAACACGCCGTTTTCCCCGACCTGGGTGTCCAGGCCTTGCGGCATCTCCGAGATGAAGTCCATCGCGTAAGCATCCGTGGCGGCCTTTTCAATGTCGGCACGTGGTGCGCCGGCCAGGTCACCGTAAGCGATGTTGTTGGCGATGGTGTCGTTGAACAGGGTCACATGCTGCGTCACCTGCGCCACGTGTCGACGCAGATTGCGCAGACGATAGTCTTCGATTTCCACGTCATCGAGCATGATTTCGCCGGTTTCGTGGTGATAGAAGCGCGGAATCAGGCTGGCCAGGGTCGACTTGCCGCTACCCGAACGACCGACCAGGGCGATCATTTGCCCCGGTGCCGCCGTGAAGCTGATGTTCTTCAGCACTTCACGCTCGGTCCCTGGATAGGTGAAGCTCAGGTTGCGCACATCCAGATGGCCGCTGACGCGATCGCGCTCGACGGTACCCTGGTCAATCTCTGGCTCGACGTCCAGTTGCTCGAAAATGCTCTCGGCACCGGCAACGCCTTTCTGGATTGTCGAGCTGACTTCCGACAGCTGCCGAATCGGCTTGGGTAACAGGCCAGCTGCGGTGATGTAGGCCACCAGGTCACCGGCGGTGGCGTCACCGCGCAGGAACAGCACCAGGAACATCAGCACGGCCATGGCGGTGTAGATCACCAATTGCAGCATGGGTGTGTAGACCGCACCGGTCTTGGTCATGCGCAATTGCTTGTCGGTGTTGCCCTGGCTGGCTTCGGCGAAACGACGCTCTTCATAGCTTTCGCCACCAAAGCTGCGCACCACGCGATAACCCTGGATGGTTTCGGAGGCGACGTGAGTCACGTCGCCCATCGCCACCTGGATTTTCTTGCTCTGCTTGCGGAATTTTTTGCTGGTGCTGCTCACCATGATCGCGATGATGGGCAGGATCGCCAACATCACCAGGGTCAGTTTCCAGTTCATCCACAACAGGTAAGCAAACAGGAACACCACGGTCAGGCCTTCACGAATGACCACTTTGATAGCGTCCGTGGCCGCACCGGTGACCATGGTCACGTTGAAGGTGATGCGCGAAATCAGATGCCCGGAGTTATGGGTGTCGAAATAACGGTTGGGCAATACCAGCAATTTGTTGAACAACTCGACACGCAAGTCGTGGACCAGCCCAAGGGAGACTTTGGCCAGGTAGTAGTTACCCAGGAAAGACCCCAGGCCTTGCCAGGCAGCGATCAGGATGATCAGCAGCGGCACGGCCATCAGCAACTGCAAGTCTTGCAGATAGGGAACAGTCGGGAAGAGCACCGCTTCGGGGTTGCTCAGGCCATCGACGAAATATTTGAGAATCCCTGCGAGCATGGGCTGCGTCGAGGCAAAAATCACAAAGCCGACAATACTGATGGCAAACATGCCCCAGTACGGGCGCACATACGACAGCAGGCGCAGGTAAATCTTCAAGCTCGACGGCGCAGGCGAATCAGGGCTGGTCATGAGAACCCGTTGTATGAGAAAAGAGCCCGCGAGTGTAACACAGGCCATTTTAGTCGCTGAGCTGCGGTAACATGGCCGGCTATCCATGCCTCACGGCGCCCAACCCGGAGTATTGATGCAAGCGCTTGATCACACCCGATATCTCGCCCTGCGCGAGGGAGCACAAGTCCTTGAAGCGGATGGTTCGGGGGACAAGGTTCTGCGGTTGACGGACGGTTCAATACTCAAACTGTTTCGCCGCAAACGCCTGCTGACGTCGGCCGCGTGGTACCCGTACGCCAAACGCTTTGCCGACAACTGCGATGCGTTGCGTGAACGGCACATCCCCTGCCCGTCGATTCGCCAGGTTTACCGTATTGCGAGTATCGAGCGCGATGCCGTGCACTACGATCCACTGCCGGGCCAGACCCTGCGTCAGCTGCTGGACATCCAGGGCGATGCCGATCCGTTGCGCGGTCAATTGGGGGTCTTCATGGCCACTTTGCATGAGCGGGGGATTTACTTTCGCTCGGCGCACCTGGGCAACATCGTGCTCACACCCGAGCATCAGTTGGGCCTGATCGACATCGCCGACATGCGGGTGTATCGCCGTCCGTTGCGCAAGACTCTGCGGCTGCGCAACTTCAAGCATATGGTGCGTTACCCACAAGATCGGCAATGGTTGCTCGACGGTCGCGGCGAAGTCTTCATGCACCATTATGGCCAGACCCAGAGCATCTGCTCCCCGGAGGAGCTGAGCGTCGCCCTGCAAACATGATCTGACTGCCTCCGCCTCCGGGGAGGAGGCGAAGGTCAGGCATTACGCCAGCGCGGGTTGTCGCGCCTTCAGCACGCGAGAGAGGATCATCGCGGCGGGCAGCAGCACCAGCGGCCACAACTCGTCAGGGTTACCAATCAGCAAACTGCCATCGAAATTCAGCATCACCAGCGCACACGCCAGGTACATACCCCACCCGTCGCGCAGACGCCAGGCCTGCCAAAGGGAGGTGGCCATCAGCCCTACGAACAACACCAGCGCGACCCCGCCGCTGTAAAGTCCCAGCGCTACGAAAATGTTGTGCGGATGCTGAATCGGCATCCAGCCATCGAGCACCTGGGTGGTGTGGAAGCCGATGCCGCAGCCCAGTGCCCAGCCGCAGTGGCGCCACTCGCCGACCATGATCTGGAAGATTTCGATACGGTACGAATCGCCTCGATTCCAGAGGGACTGGTACCAGGCTTCGTTGTGCACCACCAGGAACAGCAGACCTAAAATGATCGCGACAATCGCCACCGCAGTGCCAACCAGCCGCGGCTTGAGGTAAATGCCGTAAAGCACCCAGATACCAAACAGGAACACAGCCCCCACAAACGCAGTACGCGTCTGCAGGACGAAGGCTACCGCGAACACCGACAAAACGATGGCCAGGCCACCCTCGATATACTTTCGCTCCCTGAGCCAGATTGGCAGCGCCAGCGCCAACGCACAGAACAGCCAAATGCTGGCGTAGATGACGTTCTCCAGGCGCGCCGGAAGCAGCGCCACCCGGCCGCCGACGGCGAACTCACCGGTTGCCCAACCGTAGAGCGCGCTGCCGAAGATGTACAACGTCAGAATCCAGAACTGAGCGCGAATAAACGCCGCACTGCGGAAGAACTGCGGATCGGTAAGGGCGCCCGTCACCATGACGAACATCAGTACATAGAAGACGTGTTTGTAGAATTGCATCTGCCCTGCAATCGTCGCAGGCACCAGAAACCATAGAATGAACGCCAGCCAGCCCCATGCCAGCGGTTCCTTGAGCAAGCCCGCACCGCGCTCCTTGATCAGGAAGACCAGGCCCGGCAATGCCATCAAGCCGTAGAACAGGTTGTTGGTCCACTTCGACGACCAGCCCACCACAAAGCTCAAAAGAAACAGACAGAGCACCGTTCCGAAATACGCCATGGTGTTCTTTCCTGGCTTCATGCCGCTAAATTCCATGCAGTACCCAACCTATTGCCAGACCCAAGATAAGAGCTGCGATCAGCTTCAGCCGATCGAGACGTTTACGCCGTAATTTGTTCTCCCGCTCCTTGGGAACCACCACATGCTCACCGAAACCGGTGTGCAATACCGCGTCGTTTTCCAGAATCAACGCATAGCGATTTTCGCCAGCATACAGACGCGACAGTTCTTTCTCCCCCGAAAATCCGGAGTACGGTGCATGCATCAAGTAATCCACACGACGGCGCAGCCCTGGATTAAAGGAAAAACCTTGCCACTCGGCTTTTTGCGAGCCCAGTACGTAGAAAGGAATGCCATGGCTGACTTTGCGCTCGTTCAGGAACACGTAAGGACTGTGAACCATCAGGTCATGATTGAAGCTGCGCAACCAAACCTGCAGTGCCTGCGGATCTTCCTCCAGCAGGCACTGGGACTCTTCGATGAACCCTTCGCGGTAGAAATCCCAGTCGTCTTCACAGTGGAAAATCCACGATGTCTGCACCTGAGCATAAGCGGCATCGATGGACCGCAACTGACCCAGGCGTGGCTTGTTGATGAAAAACTGGGTATGCGCCCTCCAGTGCTCCGGAATACAGGCCTCTACGGCGCTGTCGCCGGAGTCCTCTGTAATGAACACTTTACGGATCGGAGCCGTGTTGTACCGGTCAAACGTCTCGAGGGTACGCTTCAACAGATCGAAGCGACCGCAACTAGTGATTACTACCGAAATGTCGCTAGTCTCGCTGAACAGCATTTATTTGCACCGCACCATTGGTTGTTTAATCGCCCGGCTTCACAGCCCCAGCGACAAGCGTAATTTTTCTTTCCAGCCCAGCGGGACATGCTCACGAAGCGGCTCACGCAGGGCGTCGACAATCGCATGCCCTACAGCCCGGAAGGTGTAACGCTGCTCTACCAAAGCCTGTCCGGCCAATGAAATGGTCTCGGTCAGCTGTGGGGACTCGCGCAACACCGCCAGTTTCTCCCTGAGTTCGTCGCGGGTTCGGTAGAGCACGATGTTGTGCATATCGACAAACCCCAGCGCGTGATTCTCTGCTTCCCCTTGATCGTAAGCAAACAGCACACAACCACAGGCCATCGCCTCGAAATTCTTGATCATGTATTCGCCCATGCCGACGTCGGCACTGACGAAGTAACGGATCCGGCTCAACGTCTCGCAGTATTCCTCACCCGACTTGGTACGGGTGATCAGCAGGTTCTCCACTTCGGCCACGGACTCGAGCATGGCCTTGCGTCCGGCATACGCCACGCTGTTGAGACTGCCGACGAAACCCAGCTCGATATCCCGTTCACGCTGGCAGTTTTGCAACAGTGCCTGATCGTAGCCCTTGGGCACGAAATGCGCGTCAAACCCTTCCTCACGCAAGCGCTGGCTGACCATGAAACCCGAGCTGATCACCCGCGCCCAAGGCAGCTTGCGGTAATGCGCACTGAACTTGCCGGTGTACTTGCACGGGATGTAATTCTGGTACGCATCGTGTTCCAGAATAACCAGGTTGGGCAGGGTTTGGATGAACCTCACCTGTCTGATTTCTTTTTTGAAGCGCAGGAAAAAAACAATCCGGTCGTAGCGGGTCACATCGACATGCTTGCGAAAGTATCCACGCAAGTCGTCCTGCTCTGCGCTGGTCAGCTCGCGCTTGTCGCAGTCGCAGTGCTCGGCGATACCGTCATACAGTCGATCGAGGATCGCTCGCTGCTCTTTCTGCACCAGAAACAGAACTTTCAATTGGTCTCTCTCTTTCCAGACAGCTCTTGGACCCAGAATAATTCGTGGCGTCGCACCGCTTTACGGAAGAACTCGTTTTCACCGAAAACCGGCCAGTGTCGGGCCGCCAGACAACGTTGGATCGCCCGGCGAAGTAGACGCTTGAGGGGAAGTCGGGGCTGAAGGTCGTGCATCATGCCCAACGACATAGCCTTGTGCCACTGTTTTTCGGTCGACAGACACAGCGCCCAGGGCCGCAACGGTTCGTGATTATTGATCTGTGGCGGCAGTGTCACACCGGTCCCGGCATCACCCATTGGCCAGCGATCGTTGTCGTGTAGATGATTGGCGTAATGCAACAAGGTTTCGGGCTGCCAGGCTGTACCGTTCAGTGCCTGCATCACCGCTTGCTGTGAGCATAGATGGTCTGGGTGCGGGTCGAAACGCGGATGTGGCAAAACGATGACCTGAGGCTGGATGCGCTCGATCAACTCACTCAGGTCGGCCAGCAGATTGTTCCAGGACGGTATGCCATCGACGTCACTGCCCAGGGCAAACGGATTGAACCGTCGAAAATATCGGGTATCACCAAGTTGTGCCTCACGGGACACCACGGCCTCGGTCGGCGTGCTTTGCATGGCGGGCAATTGCAGGCAGAAATACCCCAACTGAATACAGCGCTCCTGAGGTACACCGCCCCACAATGGAACGCTGATGCTATCCCAGGCGCGAAGCGAGCCTTTCAACCGGGACGCTTCGACACCATTGAGCCCCATCTGCTGATAGTGCCCGGCCTCGATTTCACCGGCAGTCAAGGTCACGATCCAGCTTTGACTGGCGCTGCTGTACAACCCGAAGGCGGCCAACTCGGCATCGTCGGCGTGGGGCGCGATCACCATCACCCGTTGACGGCTGTAATCCGGATGCTCGAACGCCCTGAGCACCGGCTCACCCAGCAGTCGGCAGAAACGCCCACGCAGGCGTAACTCACCTTGCGACAGCACCTGCGCCTGACCACTGAGGTTGAGGTAACGCAGGCCGTTCACACCACGCTCGAAGGTTTGTCGGTCCGGGTTATCCCCTCCCGACAACTCGACCACGGGATCGATGAAGCGTCCCAGCCAGGTGCTTTTTATCCGCAGCGCGAGGACCAGGGTGGCGTCGTCGACCAGCATGACACCGTCGTCCAGGCGCAAACGCTCACCGTCGAGGTGAACCTTGGGCTGCTGGGTGTACGGTGGAAAACTGTACTGATAATCGTCTTTGGGCGAATAAAACAAATGATCGGCGAACCATGCCTCGTGGGCAATCCAGCCCAGAACCGCGAGCACCAACGGCAGCCACCAGGTCACCAGCACACCCATGGCAATCAATAGCACCAGCGCGATGAGCAGACCGATGCGTTTGGTGCGCCGATGGCGCTTGAGTAATTGTTGTTTGCGGCTCATGGGCTGACTCATACGGTGAACACCGGCACAGGATTGCACCAGCGATCCTTGTATTCACGGTCGGCGCGACCGAAAGAAAAGCGCAAGGGTTTGTCCAACGCCCGGGCATGCTCCCAGGCACTTTGCGTATTGAGGAAGCTCAGCACGCTGCCCGGACTGAATTCGCGGGTTTCGGGGTCGACGCCGCCATTGATGTACTCGACGCTGATCCACTGCGGTGTCTCGACACGGTAGACCAGTTGAATCGCTATCGGCGCATCGTTGAGAAAAATCACCGAGCCAATCAGCAAATCACGCAGCAACTCGATGACCTCAGCCATGCGCTCGGCCCCCGTCGCCGGGAAGCCCCAGCGACGCTGGAACAGGTCGCAATAGATCGCCGCCAGTTCACTGCTGGAAAACTCCGCGACAGGCCGGACCACTCCGCCCGCTTCCTCCAGCAATCGCAATTCACGGCGCTGGTTGTAGCGAAACTTCTTCGACAGTTCTTCGGGAGTACGGGCCATCGCCAGCTGTTCAGCCTGCAACTTGATGCCGGTGAAGCGGCCTTCATTCAGTGCCGACAGGTAGCGTCCACGATGACGCAGCGGCGCTTGTGCATCGGCAGCGGCCGGCAGGATGAACTCGGCATTACCGAGATCGAACAGACCTTTTTTACCGCAGCGCTTGAGCACGTCCTTGGACAAGGCGAGGTCGCGGCCCCAGGTCGGGATCGCGGCTTTGACTTCACCGTTTTGCTCCCAGGCCAAGTAGCGCACAGGAATGTCGGCCAACTGCGCCAGTCGCTCGACCACCATGGGATGAGTGGCGACGCTGCCGCCATATCGTTGCCAGGCCTCGGCATATGTCGAGGCGTCGACTACCGCCCAGCCACGTTCGCGCCAGCCTTGAAATCGGTTGAGCATCAGCCCCTCGGCGCCAGTTCGGTAACGTGTGGCAAACGCCAGAAAGCATCGCGTACCGCGCGGTCGGAGAAGCGTTCACGCAAGCGATCGAGCATCAGCTCGGCGCACTGGTGACGTTGCTGCTCGTCCATCGCGGCCAGATGTTGCAGCCCTTGAGCCAAGTGTTCGGCATCGCCCAGCGGGAACAGAATACCGACGCCCTCGACCACTTCCTTTGCCCCGCCACACGCCGTGGCAAGCAACGGCACGCCGGCAGCCATGGCCTCCAGCAGCACCATGCCGAACGGTTCGTGATCGGAACTCAGGGCAAACACATCGAAGGCACGGAAATAACGTCGGGCTTCAGGCACCTGACCGAGGAACAGCACGCGGTCGCCGATACCCAATTCACGCGCCAGAGCCTTGAGGTCCTGCTCCAGTCGACCGGCACCGAGAATCACTAATTGACTGCTGACCGGCAAACCCGGCAACGCCGCAGCAAAACCGTGCAGCAGCGTGGTCTGATCCTTGTCCGGATGCAGCCGTCCGACATTGCCGACAACCCAGGCATCCGGCGCCAGGCCGAGGGTTTCCCGGGCCTCGCGAACCGACACCTGGCTGTCCTGCAAGGTCTGCACATCGATACGGTTATAGAGCGTCTGAATCCGCGCCGCCGGCCACTTCGGCAGGCAATGGCGCATATCGTCGCGCACGGCATCGGAAACCCCGAGCAGACTCAGGCGCTTACGGAAAATATTCGCGAAGAGTTTGCGCGTGCCGCGCTTGTAATCGTCAAACGCGTGATGCACGCCAATCACCGGCAACGACGTGCCGAGCAAGGCGATATAAATAGGTTTGAAACGGTGGGCGATGCAAAAACTGAAATTGCGCGAGGCGGCGATCTTGCGCAGATCGCCGATGGCGCCCAGCTTCAGGCCACGAATGGCCTTGGAGCTGTACTCCATGAACAGCACTTCATCGGAAGCGCAGCCCGCGGCAACTTCGGCATCGGCAGCCCCGGTCAGAAACACCGTGGTCACTCGATAACCGGTCCCCGCGAACAGGCTGGCGTACTGCCGGGCGCAGTCCAGAAACGGCCCGTCATAGCCGTGACAGAACTGCAGCACATGGCGTTCAGCCGAGCGTGTCATATGCGTCCGCGCCCTCTTTGACCACCAGGATGTCTTCCATGATCAGATACTGTAGATCGGAACCGAAGAACATGTTCAGGGCGTCCGTCGGCGAGCAGATCATCGGTTCGCCACGACGGTTGAGCGAGGTGTTCAGCGACACGCCGTTACCGGTCAGCACTTCCAGCGCCTTCATCATGTCGTAGTAGCGCGGGTTGTATTCGCGCTTGAGCACCTGGGCCCGCGACGTGCCGTCTTCATGGACGACTTCCGGCACGCGGGTCTTCCACTCTTCCGCCACTTCAAAGGTGAAGGTCATGAATGGCGCCGGGTGATCGATCTTGATCATCTGCGGTGCAACGGTGTCGAGCATCGACGGGCAGAAAGGCCTCCAGCGCTCGCGGAACTTGATCTGGTGGTTGATGCGATCAGCGACGCCAACGGCGCTCGGGCAACCGATGATCGAACGACCGCCCAACGCACGCGGACCGAACTCCATGCGGCCCTGGAACCAGGCCACCGGGTTGCCATCGACCATGATTTTGGCGATGTTTTCCGGCATGTTCTCAAGCTTGCGCCATACCGGCTTGCTCGGGTGACGGGCACACGCGGCGAGCACGTCTTCGTTGGTGTACGACGGGCCGAGGTAGACGTGTTCCATCTTCTCGACCGGCACACCACGGGCGTGGGACACATAGGCCGCCGCGCCAACCGCGGTGCCGGCATCGCCGGACGCAGGCTGCACGAACAGTTCTTTAACGTCATCGCGAGCGATGATTTTCTGGTTGAGCTTGACGTTCAATGCGCAGCCACCGGCATAGGCCAGTTTGCCGGTTTCCTTGAGTACGTCGCCCAGGTAGTAATCGATCATCTGCAGCGAGATTTTTTCGAACAGCGCTTGAATGCTCGCGGCGTAGTGGATGTACGGCTCGTCAGCGATGTCGCCTTCGCGCTTCGGTCCCAGCCACTCGATCAGCTTCGGCGAGAAGTAGTAGCCTTTGCCCTTCTCTTTGTAACGACGCAGGCCAATGACGTTGGCATAGTCGGTGTTGATCACCAACTCGCCGTTTTCGAACGAAGCCAGGCGCGAGAAATCGTACTTGCTGGCGTCGCCGTACGGCGCCATGCCCATGACCTTGAACTCGCCATCGAGCATATCGAAACCGAGGAACTCGGTGATCGCGCCGTACAGGCCGCCGAGGGAGTCTGGATCGAAGAATTCCTTGATCTTGTGGATCTTGCCGTTTTCGCCGTAACCGAAAAAGGTCGTGGCGTACTCACCCTTGCCGTCGATCCCGAGGATCGCGGTCTTCTCTTTGAAACCGGAGCAGTGGTAAGCACTGGAGGCGTGGGCCAGGTGGTGCTCGACCGGCTCGATCTTGATTTTCTTCGGATCGAAGCCCAATTGCTCGAGGCACCAGACAATCTTGTTGCGATAGCGCTTGTAGCGACGGTTGCCCATCAGGATCGCATCAAGAGCGCGATCCGGGGCGTACCAGTAACGCTTGGCGTACTGCCAGCGAGCCTTGCCGAACAGACTGATCGGTGCGAATGGAATCGCCACCACATCAACGTCGGACGGCTTGATGCCAGCCTGTTCGAGGCAAAACTTCGCCGACTCGTAAGGCATGCGGTTCTTTGCATGTTTATCGCGCACAAAGCGCTCTTCCTCAGCCGCCGCGACCAGCTTGCCGTCGATGTACAACGCTGCGGAAGGATCATGGCTAAGGGCGCCGGACAGGCCAAGAATCGTCAATGCCACAGGGGTCTAGCCTCTTTAGTCTGCATGCAGGCGCAAGGCGCCTCAAAGATTAATGTGCCCTCGCAAAGGGCGAGAGGCAGCTAAAGGGCGGGATTATAGCGTAAACATGACGGGAATGACCCAGCGCTTATTACCCCCGTAAATATGACTTGGGCGAAAGCAGGCGGCATTGCTCATCCGCGGCCTGACCTCCAGTAAATACTGATATTGCCGTCGGTAGCTTGCCGGTAAACCGTATAGGGCAGGAGGACGGTATCGAAAACACCCGACAGGGTGAAATCCACCAATACGAACGGCAAAAGAATCCCCGTGGGATCGGGCGCTGCATTTAATACGCAAAAGTCGTAGGCCAGGCCGCTGTAGATGCGCGGGATGGACTGACAGTAGGTCTTTTGCTTTCTAAGGCTACGAGCCGAATCTTCGTCATCCTGCAAGACCGTAACAGCGGTCCCGCAGCCTGATAAAACCAGTGCAAAAGTGCTCAGTAACACCGTCATTTTTATTGTCAAAATCTGCCCTCCGTGAACGTCAGGCAAACTAGCATCGCGGCTATTCAGAGCACAGTTCACGGGCTCTGTAGATCATGTAGGACGATTCATAAAAACCTGTCCCCTTGTGACACTCACGACTTCTTCGCTGGATGTGTCGGCCTCTTCGCGAGCAAGCCCGCTCCCACACTTGATCTGCTGTGAACACAAAATGTGTGTGCCGCACAGACCCAATGTGGGAGCGGGCTTGCTCGCGAAGGCGATTCAGGCAGCGCTGGAGATATCTTTGGGAAGACGCTGATCAATGACCCGATACAGCGCACTGCTCTCAGGCCAGTTACGCATGAACCTTGCCCGATCCCGCGCATAGGCCGGGGCAAAGCTGCCCACAGAGCCATGCTGACACATCGAATCCAGATCAATCAGCGCCCAGCGATCGTGCTGCCAGAACAGGTTATGCCCCTTGAAATCCCCGTGACTGATCCGCTCGCCAATCAGCTCGGCAAACAAATGATCCAGCGCCAGCAATTCGGCTTCCGGCGCCTCACCGCTTTCAACGTAAGGTGCAAACCGCTCAATGATGTCCGGCCCCGGCAAATACTCGGTCACCAGATAAGCCCGACTGCGCAACCAGAGAAAACGCTTCTCCAGCAACGCCAACGGCTTGGGCGTGGCGATGCCGAGAAACGCCAACCGATTGCCTTCACGCCAGGAGTGCCAGGCACGGCTCGGGCGCCAGAAGCGTTTGAGCCAGTGGGCAAAACCTTTGATGTTGTAGCGCTTGATCACCAGCGTACGACCCGCCACCTCGACCTTGCCGACGCTCGCCGCGCCGCCGGTCTTGTACAGATGACCCTGATCGAGCAACGCATCGGCCTGCGCCAGCACCGGCAGCATCGCGGCCTCTTCCTCGCGGCGAATCGCCCGCAAGCCGAACGCTCCGCGCTGGACACTGAACAGCGTGCATTCGCGGCCGACCTTGATCAGGAAGTCCTTCAGGCGCCAGCTGCGCACCTTGCTGATCTGCTTCTGCAACGCTTCCATCGGCAAGGCATGCTCGCCGTTGCTCAGCAGGTAATACACCAGCAATTCTTCGGTGAAGGGCTCCAGCGACTTGGGCAACTGGGCGAAAAACACCCCGAGGTTTTCCAGGACTTTCTGTCGCGAGAGCGGTTGGCCAGGGGTTTCGGAGCAGACGCCGCCGCCATCGATCAAATACAACCGGCCACGCTGGCGCAAGAGGTTCTCCAGGTGCAGGTCTTCCTGCCAGAGCCCCTTGCGATGCATTTGGCCGATAGCGCCCAACGCCTCGGCCAACACAGCCCCTTGCATATCCGCCAGCACCGGCAAATGCTCGACCTGTTTCCAGGTTTCACCAAGGCTTTCGGCGCCCTCAATGAACTCGAACAGCAGCCAGCCGCCCTCGCCGTCCTTCAGGCCGTCGGCCAACAGTTGCGGCGTGGTCAGGCCCTGGGCGGCGAGCAAATGCACACCGTTGCGTTCCCGCTGAAAATGCCGCGCCGCTTTGCTGCCGACCAGCAACTTGGCCAGCACCGGCCGGCCACGCCAGACGCCGGCACCGACGTAACGCTGCCCCGGCAACACCCGCAACAGACTTAGCAACTGCAACTCGGCAGGGCCGGCGGCATCGGCCAGTGGAATGTTCAGCGGCAGTCTCGGGCTGCGGCCAGCATTTTTCAGCTCGGACAAACGCATCAGCGCGTCTCCTTATGAGTGCGCCGCGCGGTCAGTCGCGCAAGCCAGCTGTCGATCAGCGAACTGTCTTGTGATTGATCCAGATAGGCGGCCAGCAGCTCGCGCAACTGCGCTTCGCTCCACTCAGGCGCTCGACGCAGCAACGGCTCCAGGTCTTTGGCCCGATCACGCAGACCAAACAGCAACGGCCGGGTCTTTTCCAGGTCGATCAGTTGGGCCAGGTAACCGTCGCCGGTGGCCTGGAGAAAAATGTGCTTGGGGTAGAAGCAACCGTGAACCTGACGCGCGCCGTGCAGGCGCCGAGCCAGTTGCCCACAGGCCTTCAGAATGGCCGAATGCTGCGCCGAACTCAGATCAGACCAGCGCTGCAACAGCGAATCCAGGTCATCCCAACCGTCCAGGGCACGGGTCAGCAGAATCGCCCGGACTTCGCCGTCGACTTTGCGCTCACCGAAAAACGCCGCTTTCAACGCCGGAATACCGAACTTTTCATAGCGACTGATATTGCGAAACTCACGGGCAAAGCTCGGCTCACCAAAGGGCGCATGCAAGGTGCGCATCTGGTAGTTGCTCTGACGCTTGAGGTAGTAGCCATGACCTTCCAGATCCAGCCGAAACACACTGCTCCAGCCACCGCGAGCTGTGTTGGGCTCGTCCACAGCGTCGAGCTGTTTGGCCCAGAGTGCGTCAAAGGTGCCGAGGCCGTGACGCTCAAGCAGCGCACGGTCTTCAGCCGCCAGGAAATCAGTCATTCGCGTCCCTCGAAAAATCTCACCACGTGCCGGATGCGTTTTTTGTCGGCGGCATTCAGCCGATCACACTGGCGGTATTGCAGGTAAAAGCGCAGGCGCTGGGTAGCCGACAAGTGATACTTGGCAACCTTGTCCAGACACGCCAGGTCCTTGGTGATCCGGTACTTGAGCCAAAAGCCGCGCCAGAAATCGCCATTGGGGCAGTCGATCAAAAACAGCCGGGGCTCATCGTCGATCAGCAAGTTGCGCCACTTCAAATCGTTATGGGTAAAACGATGGTCGTGCATGGTCCGGGTATAACCCGCCAGCTGCCGGCTGACGTTGTCGACCCAGGCGCGGTCCGTCAGTTTCGGATCATGCCGCTCGGCCAGGGCCGACATATCTTCGGTATGCGGCAGCTCACGGGTGATCATTGCCCCGCGATCGTACGCCGCTCCGCGACGTTCCAGGCCCCAGGCCACCACTTCGGCGGTAGGAATGCCCCACTTGGCGAAGCGCTTGAGGTTCTGCCACTCGGCTTTCACCCGAGGCTTGCCCAGGTAACGGCGCAGACCTTTGCCGGCACCCACGTAGCGTTTGACGTAATAGTTGACGCCATTGCGCTCGACGCGAATGACCTCGGACAACAGGTCGCGCGTCAGGCGTTCGCCCTGAAGCGCAAACACAGCCTCAAGACTGCCGAAATCTTCTGCCAGATCGCTGTACGCAGATTCCAGTTTCCAACCCGCCATCAGAGCGCATCCCCGTATCGCTGTTTACGGTCGTAGAGTTTGTTGGCCTTGCCTTCGAGCCAGGCGAGCAAACCGGCTTCCTCGCCCAGAATCTGGCGCAGGGGCTGCTGGAAATAACCCTTGAGGAAGCGCAATTTGTCGCGACGGGTCAGGCCGATGTCCAGGGCCGAAAAATACAGCGCCGCCAGGTCCTTGTTACGCCAGCGTTGGGTAATCGTCGGGCGGGTCTGGGCACGGTGCAGGTCGATCACCGAGAGCCTGAAATCGTCGGCCGTCACCGGTTTGTCGGTGTGCAGCAGAAAGTGGCAGATGTAGCAGTCGCGATGGTTGACCCCGGCGCGGTGCATCATGCCGGTCATGCGCGCGACTTCGGCGATCAGCGCGCGCTTGAGTTTTGGCTCGGGCGGGTGCTTGACCCAGTCGATGCTGAAGTCTTCGAGGCTGACAGTGGGCGCCAGCTCTTCGGTGACGATGAACGAATGCTGGTCCGCCGGGTTGCTGCCCTTCTCGCCGTAAGCCACGGCGGTCATGGTCGGCACGCCGACTTCCTGCAGGCGCTGGATGGCCTTCCATTCCTGGCCGGCACCGAGCACCGGCAACTTGGCCGTGAGCAGGTTCTTGAAGATCTCGCCCCAGCCAATGCCGCGGTGGATTTTCACGAAAAAGCCACTGCCATTGACTTCGGTACGCAGGGTCCGGCGCGCTTCAAGTTCGCGGTATACCTCGCCCTGGAGGCCCTCGACTTCAGCGAACGGGTCGCGTCCGGCCCAGAGGCTCTTGAACGGTTCAGCCAGCATCAACTTCATTAAGCGTGCTCCGCCAGAATCACATCGGCCGCGTGCTGCGGCATGCTGTAGAGATCGGCCGTCTCGGCGAAGGCCAGACCGTTGCGGCTCCAGGCCGCCCGTGCTTGAGCGTCGTTCAACATTCCGGTCAGGTACTGAGTCAGCTGCGCCTGATCGAAAGGCTCGTCCAGCACCAGACCGGCGTCGGCCTCGGCGATGTAATGGGCGTAACCACACACCGCACTCACCAGCACCGGCAACCCGGCCACCAGGGCTTCGAGCAACACAGTCCCGGTGTTTTCGTTGTACGCCGGGTGAATCAACAGATCGGCGCCGAGCAGAAAACGCGGGATGTCGCTGCGACCCTTGAGGAATGTCACGTTATCGCCGAGCCCCAGTGTGGCGCTCTGCACCTGGAATAATTTGGGGTCGTCCTGGCCAATTACAAACAGCCGGGTGCGTTTCTTCAGATCGGCGGGCAATGCAGCCAGCGCCTTGAGGCTGCGATCCACGCCCTTGGTCTTGAACCCGGAGCCAATTTGCACCAGCAGCAGATCATCGTCTTTCAGGTTGAATTCGCGACGGAATTCGGCGCGGATCTCGGCGGCATTGGCCGGCGCACGACGGTCCTGAGAGATACCCGGCGGCAGCAAATGGAAGCGCTCAAGCGGCGTGTCGTAATGCTTGATGAACAGCGGCTGCTGGACTTCGGAAATCATCAGCACTTCGGTCTTGGCATCCTTGGCGAACACGGCGCGCTCGTACTCGGCGAAATGCCGGTAGCGGCCCCAACGACGGTACAGCGAGTTGCGCAGGTTTTGCGCCTTGTCTTCAAAGCAGCCGTCGGCGGCGTAGTAGACGTCCAGACCCGGCATCTTGTTGAAGCCGATCAAACGGTCCACCGGACGCTTGGCCAGATCCGCTTCCATCCATTCGCTGAGCTTCTCGTTGCGTCGATGATTGAAGAACGCCTTGACCGGCGCCACCAACACTTCGAAGCCCGGTGGAATATCGCCTTCCCAGATCAGCGTGTAGACCCGAATCTGGTGGCCGCGCTGCTGACATTCCAGGGCAATGCGCATGAAATCGCGCTGCAAGCCCCCGAATGGAAAGTACTTGTACAAGACGAATGCCAATTGCATCAGCGCAGCTCCTCAGCCAGTAACAACGTGCTCAGTCGGGTCGCGACACGCTCGGGATTCAGACGCGTGAAGCACAGGGGCCACTCGCGCTTAAGGTCAAACTGACGGGCATCTTGGGCCGTCGGTTGATACGTACATTTCTTTTGCATACACGGCGCACAGGGGAAATCGCTGGCGATGTGAATCTGCGCTTTACCGTAGGCACCGGTCAGGCCCGGGTTGGTTGGGCCAAACAACGACAGCGTCGGCACGTCCAGTGCAGCGGCGAGGTGACCGAGACCGGTGTCCACCGCCACGCAGGCTTGCGCGCCGGCCAGCACTTTGCCGACACCCGCCAGGTTCAGCTTGGGCAGCACTTCGACATGCCTCATGTCTTTGGCGATGCGCTCGGCCCGGGCTTTCTCGATCGGATTACCCCACGGCAGCTTCACCGCGACACCGAGATAGCCGACGCGCTCGGCCAACTCGCGCCAGTAGGCTTCAGGCCAGTGCTTGGTGTCCCACGTGGTGCCGTGCAGGAACACCACGTAAGGATTCTTGCGCGGCAATTCCACCAGTCGTTCGACGTTCAGGCCGTAATCGCCCAAGCCTTTGGGCAGGTCATAACCCAGCGCTACAGCGAACAGCTGACGCACCCGCTCCACCGCGTGTTGCCCACGGGCCACGGCCAGACGCCGGGAATAGAAGCGTGCGGCAATCGGCTCGCGGGCCGAGTTTTTATCCAGCCCGGCCACCGGGGCTTTGGCGTATCGGGTCAGCAACGCGCTTTTCAGCAGGCCCTGGGCATCGATCACCAAATCATATTTGTTGGCGCGAACGCTTTGCTTGAAGCGCTTCCACTCGCCACTCTTGATGGTCTGCCAGATGTTTTTGCGCCAGCGACGGATCGCCACCGGAATCACCTTGCCCACGGCCGGGTGCCAGCTCGGGATTTCGGCGAAGCCTTCTTCCACCACCCAGTCGAACTGGATGCCGGGGATCGCCCGTGCCGCGTCGGTCAACGCCGGCAACGCATGAATCACGTCGCCCAGCGAAGAAGTCTTGATCAGCAGTACCCGCAAACTATTTGACCTCGACCACAGTGCCCTGCAAACGCTGCAAGGCTTCGTTCACCGCTTGCGGCATGAGCTGGCGCAGGCAGTTGTAATGACCGAAGCGGCACGTGCGATCGAAGCAGGGGCTGCATTCGATGCCCAGGCGCACGATCTCGACGTGCTCGGCCAGTGGCGGCGTAAAACCCGGCGACGTCGAGCCGTAGACTGCCACCAACGGGCGATTCAGCGCGGCGGCGACGTGCATCAGACCGGAGTCGTTGGACACCACCGCGTCGGCGCAGGACATCAGGTCGATGGCTTCGGCCAGGGAGGTGCCGCCACTGAGGTTCACCGACTCTTCACGCAGACCGGGAATCAGCCGCGAACGGATGTCTTCGCCGACGGCGTGATCGTTTTTCGAACCGAACAGCCAGACTTGCCAGCCTTCGCGGATCTTCGCTTCAGCAACCTTGGCATAGTGTTCGGAGGGCCAGCGCTTGGACTCGCCGAACTCGGCACCGGGGCACAGCACCAACACCGGGCGGTCGAGAGCCAGGCCAAACTTGGCCATTGCCGCGTCGCGAGTGACCGGGTCGATCTGCAGGCTCGGCCGTGGATAAGGCGTCGGCAGCTCGGCACCGGACTCGTAAGCCAGGGCCATGAAGCGTTCGATCATCAGTGGATAACGTTCTTTATCCAGCGTGCGCACGTCATTGAGCAGGCCGTAGCGGAACTCGCCACGCCAGCCGGTACGTTTCGGGATGCCGGCGAAGAACGGCACCAATGCCGACTTCAGGGAATTGGGCAGCAGAATCGCCTGGTCGTACTGGCCGGCCAAGGATTTGCCGATGCGCCGACGCGTTGCCAGCTCCAAAACACCGTGACCGAGCGGAAAGCTCAAGGCCTGGCGTACTTCGGGCATGCGCTCAAGAATCGGCCGGCTCCACTCGGGGGCCAGCACGTCGATTTCGCATTGCGGGTGGCGCTGCTTGAGACACTGAAACAGTGTCTGCGCCATCACCATGTCACCGACCCAACTGGGCCCAACGATCAGAATTTTCATGTGGTTTCCATAAACGAGCCGGGGAGGCATACGCCTCCCCGCCTCGAGAATCCAGCACCTGCAGCCTTGGCTGTCAGGTCATTTGGACGAGCCTGCACAGGCCCGCCGGATCAATTTTCTATAAAACACCGCAGATCAACTGTGGGAGCGGGCTTGCTCGCGAAGGCGGAGTGTCAGTCGCCATCAATGTTGAATTTAATGGCCCCTTCGCGAGCAAGCCCGCTCCCACATTGGGTATCAGGTGCTACAAATTCCGGTTTCAGTTTAGCCCCAGCTCGCGCCAGATCCGCACTACCTGCCGCCGTTCGTCCACGAACTGGTCGCCCGGTATCACCCCGGCGTCCTTCTGCAAGGCCTGCCGGTGAGCGGCTGAACGGTAGGCTTTATAGGCCTCGCGCAACAGGCTGGCGTCTTCGGCGGGCATCAGCCCTTCCTCCTCCAGCCCTTCCAGAATGCGGATATTGTCAGTCCAGCGCAGCAATGGCGGGTGCGATTCGGACCACGCCAGGGCCGCGTATTGCACCATAAATTCAATATCGACGATACCTCCGGCGTCCTGCTTGAGATCGAATGGCGCCGTGGCCTCGAAGGCATTTGCCCCGGTGCCCGCCGCGGTGCTCTTGCTGCCAAGGTTATCGCGCATTTTGGCGCGCATCTCGCTGACCTCCTGGCGCAAGGTTGCAAGGTCCCGTGGCTTGCCCAATACCGCTGCGCGGACTTTCTCGAACGCCTGGCCGACGTCCGGACTGCCCACCAGCACCCGCGCGCGCACCAGCGCCTGATGCTCCCAGGTCCAGGCTTCATTTTCCTGATACCGGGCAAACGCACCGAGCGAACTCACCAGCAACCCCGACGCACCGGACGGCCGCAGACGCATGTCCACTTCATACAGCTGACCGGAGTTGGTCTGGGCCGTGAGCAAGTGAATGATCCGCTGCCCCAGCCGGGTGAAAAATTGCGCGCCGTCGATAGGCTTCGGCCCGTCGGTTTCCGCCTGCGGGTCGCCATCGTGGATGAACACCAGGTCCAGGTCCGAACCATGCCCCAGTTCCAGACCGCCGACTTTCCCATAACCGACAATGATAAAGCCGGGATCGCACAAGGTGCCGTCGGTGCGCTGCGGCGTGCCGTATTTGGCCACGGTCTGGCGCCAGGCCAGGGCCAGCACTTGTTCGAGAATCGCTTCGGCGAGCCAGGTCAGGTAATCGCTGACCTTCATCAACGGCAGGCTGCCAGCGATTTCCGAAGCGGCGACGCGCAAGCGGTGCGCCAGTTTGAAATGCCGCAGGGCCTCCATTTGCTGTTCGAGGTCGTCTTCGGGAATCCGCGTCAAACGCTCGCGCAATTCGGCGGCCAGTTCCGGCGCCAGCGGCGGCTTGAACAGCCGACCTTCGTTGAGCAATTCGTCGAGCAGCAGCGGGAAGCGGGTGATCTGTTCGGCGATCCAAGGGCTCGCGGCGCACAAGGTCAACAAACGTCGCAGCGCGCCGGGATTCTCGGTCAGCAACACCAGATACGCGGAACGACGAGCCACGGCTTCCACCAGTGGCAAAACCCTTTCCAGCACCAGATCCGGATTGGCGTGCTCCACGGCCTGAGCCAACAGTCGTGGAATAAAGGCATCGAGGCGCTCACGCCCCAAGCGCTGCATCGCGCGCAATTGCGGACTGCTGCGCAAGCCAGCCAAGGCTTTCAAAGCCTTGGAGGCATCGACGAAGCCGCCCTCTTCCAACTGACGACAAGCGGCCTCTTCATCCTGAGCCTCTTCCCACAACGGCAGCCATTCACCGCCGACCACCACTTCGCTTTCGGTGCCTTCCTCTTCGTCGGGATCGGCAATCACCTGGCCAAAGTGCCAGGCCACGCGACCGCGCCAATACATAAGCTGTTCGTGGAAAGCCGTCCAACCAGCGAAGCCCAACATAAAGGCAATACGCGCCTGATCCTGAGCGCCGTCCGGCAGCATCTGGGTCTGGCGATCGGCGATCGCCTGGATCGCGTGCTCGGTGTACCGCAGGAATTCGTAGCCTTCGCGCAGTTCGCTGATCACCGCCGGCGGCAGGTAACCCTGACCTTCCAGCGTGCTCAGTACTTTTAATAGAGGACGTTGTTGCAGGCTCAGGTCGCGGCCGCCGTGGATCAGCTGGAACGCCTGGGCGATAAATTCGACTTCACGAATGCCACCGGAGCCGAGTTTGATGTTGTCGGCCATGCCCTTGCGCCGGACTTCCTGCTGAATCAGCTGCTTCATGGTGCGCAGCGCTTCGATCGCCGAGAAGTCGAGGTAACGCCGGTAAACGAACGGCCGCAGCATGTCTTGCAATTGCGCACCGGCCACTTGATCGCCGGCCACCACCCGCGACTTGATCATCGCGTAGCGTTCCCAGTCGCGGCCCTGATCCTGGTAATACTGCTCCAGCGCGTTGAAGCTCAGCACCAATGCGCCGGCCGAACCGTAAGGCCGCAGGCGCATGTCGACGCGGAATACAAAACCGTCGACGGTCATCGGGTCCAGGGCCTTGATCAGGCGCTGGCCGAGACGGATGAAGAACTCCTGGTTATCCAGCGAGCGTTTGACGCCGACGGTTTCGCCGCCTTCGGGATAGGCGAAGATCAGGTCGATGTCCGACGACAGGTTGAGCTCCACCGCGCCGAGCTTGCCCATGCCGAGAATGACCATCTGCTGCGGTTCGCCACTGCGCCGGCCAGTCGGCACGCCGAACTGCTGACAATGCCGTGAGTACAACCACTGATAGGCCTGATCGATGCTGGCATCGGCCATGTCCGAGAGGTCGCGGCAGGTCTGGATCAGATCGCACTGACGCGTCAGGTCGCGCCAGATGATCCGCACTTGATGACGGGTACGCTGACGACGCAGGGCGCGACCGAGCCCATCGTCGGTTTCCGCTGCATTCACCGCGGCCGCAATCTGTGCGCACAGCTCGCCGGGCGCAAAACTTCGGTCCAGCTCACCGGACTGCACCAGCTCCAGCAACATCAATGGGTCACGGACACTTTGTTCAATCACGAAGTCGCTGGCAGCGGTGACGCGGGCGAATTGCGCCCAGCGTTCAGGCGTCCAGCCGGCCAGGCCATGGTCGTCGGGAAGCCCCGCGACGGCCGCACGGAACGACTGCTCGGCGCGGGTGACAAACGGCAGGAGGATGCCAGGCAGTTCGGCAAGCGAAGGGAGGCTCATGGTCTATCCTTGATCGGCGTGTAGAGGGCTGCATGTAGTGATTCGCGAGAATGCACTACCTGATCGACTGTCGAACAAAGGTTAGAAATAGCTGAAATTTCTTTATTTTTGGCAGACAGCATCAAGCTTTCACCTTTTCTGGTTGGCAAAAGACCAACCTTAACGATTATTCTCACAACGCGGCTGGAGGCCACAAGCCGCTCATCTGTAGTTTTACTACTCGTATATACATTCGAAAGGCTGAAATGCCCGATGATTTGTAGTAAAACTACACGCCGCCGGAACAACCTCTCGGCAATCCAAGAATTTATATCGTCTGCCCACAAGGCCAGTCGCAAACTCAGGCAACCGATTCTGGAAGCCTTTCCGCCCTGGAGCAAGCCATGCAAGACCTCGATCCCGTCGAAACCCAGGAATGGTTGGACGCCCTGGAATCGGTTCTCGACAAAGAAGGCGAAGACCGCGCTCACTATCTGATGACCCGTATGGGCGAACTCGCAACCCGTAGCGGTTCGCAATTGCCTTACGCCATCACCACGCCATACCGCAACACGATCCCCGTTACCCACGAAGCACGCATGCCTGGCGACCTGTTCATGGAACGCCGCATTCGCTCGTTGGTACGCTGGAACGCGATGGCCATGGTGATGCGTACGAACCTGAAAGATTCTGACCTGGGCGGTCACATCTCCAGCTTCGCCTCCAGCGCAACCCTGTACGACATCGGCTTCAACTATTTCTTCCAGGCCCCGACCGACGAACACGGCGGCGACCTGATCTACTTCCAGGGCCACACCTCGCCAGGCGTTTACGCCCGTGCGTTCATGGAAGGTCGCATCACCGAAGACCAGATGAACAACTTCCGCCAGGAAGTGGACGGTCAGGGCCTGTCGTCCTATCCGCACCCTTGGCTGATGCCTGATTTCTGGCAGTTCCCGACTGTATCCATGGGTCTGGGCCCGATCCAGGCGATCTACCAGGCACGCTTCATGAAGTACCTGGAAGCCCGTGGCTTCATCCCTGAAGGCAAGCAAAAAGTCTGGTGCTTCCTGGGCGACGGCGAGTGTGACGAACCAGAATCCCTGGGCGCGATCTCGCTGGCTGGCCGTGAGAAGCTCGACAACCTGATCTTCGTTATTAACTGCAACCTGCAGCGCCTTGATGGCCCGGTTCGCGGCAACGGCAAGATCATCCAGGAACTCGAAGGCGTGTTCCGCGGTGCTCAGTGGAACGTGACCAAAGTCATCTGGGGCCGTTTCTGGGACCCACTGCTGGCCAAAGACGTCGACGGTATCCTGCAACGTCGCATGGACGAAGTCATCGACGGCGAGTACCAGAACTACAAAGCCAAAGACGGCGCGTTCGTTCGTGAACACTTCTTCAACTCGCCAGAACTCAAGGCGATGGTTGCTGATCTGTCCGACGACGAGATCTGGAAACTCAACCGTGGCGGCCACGACCCGTACAAGGTCTACGCGGCGTACCACGAAGCGGTCAACCACAAAGAACAACCGACCGTCATCCTGGCCAAGACCATCAAAGGTTATGGCACCGGTGCCGGCGAAGCGAAGAACACTGCGCACAACACCAAGAAAGTCGATGTCGACAGCCTGAAGTTGTTCCGTGATCGCTTCGACATTCCGGTCAAAGACGAAGAACTGGAAAACCTGCCGTTCTTCAAACCGGAACCAAACAGCGCTGAAGCCCGCTACCTGAGCGAGCGCCGCACTGCACTGGGCGGTTTCGTGCCACAGCGCCGTGCCAAAAGCTTCGACATCCCGACGCCATCGCTGGATACCCTCAAGGCAATCCTGGACGGCTCGGGCGACCGTGAAATTTCCACCACCATGGCCTTCGTGCGGATCCTCGCGCAGCTGGTCAAGGACAAGGAAATCGGTTCGCGCATCGTTCCGATCATCCCGGACGAAGCCCGTACCTTTGGTATGGAAGGCATGTTCCGTCAGTTGGGCATTTACTCGTCCGTCGGCCAGCTCTACGAGCCAGTCGATAAAGACCAGGTGATGTTCTACAAAGAAGACAAGAAGGGCCAGATCCTCGAAGAAGGCATCAACGAAGCGGGCGCCATGAGCTCCTTCATCGCTGCCGGTACTTCGTACTCCAGCCACAACCAGCCGATGCTGCCGTTCTACATCTTCTACTCGATGTTCGGTTTCCAGCGTATTGGCGACCTGGCCTGGGCCGCTGGCGACAGCCGCACCCGTGGCTTCCTGATCGGCGGCACCGCCGGCCGGACCACGCTGAACGGCGAAGGCCTGCAACACGAAGACGGTCACAGCCACATCCTGGCTGCCACCATCCCGAACTGCCGCACCTTTGATCCAACCTACGGCTACGAGCTGGCGGTGATCATTCAGGACGGCATGAAGAAGATGACCGAAGAGCAGCAGGACGTTTTCTACTACATCACCGTGATGAACGAGTCCTACCAGCAGCCAGCCATGCCGGCCGGTGTCGAGGAAGGCATCATCAAGGGCATGTACCTGCTCGAGGAAGACACCCGCGAAGCGGCGCACCACGTTCAGCTGATGGGCTCCGGTACCATCCTGCGTGAAGTTCGCGAAGCGGCGAAAATCCTGCGTGAACAGTTCAACGTCGGCGCTGACGTGTGGAGCGTTACCAGCTTCAACGAACTGCGTCGCGACGGCCTGGCCGTAGAGCGCAGCAACCGTCTGCACCCGGGTCAGAAGCCTAAACTGAGCTATGTCGAAGAGTGCCTGAACGGCCGTCAAGGTCCGGTCATCGCGTCTACCGACTACATGAAGCTGTTCGCTGAGCAAATTCGTCAGTGGGTCCCGTCCAAGGAATTCAAAGTCCTGGGCACCGACGGTTTCGGCCGCAGTGACAGCCGTAAGAAGCTGCGTCACTTCTTCGAAGTCGACCGTCATTTCGTGGTGTTGGCAGCCCTGGAAGCCTTGGCTGACCGTGGTGATATCGAACCTAAAGTGGTGGCTGAAGCCATCGCCAAGTTCGGGATCAACCCGGAAAAACGCAACCCACTGGACTGCTGAGGAGACACTCTGTGAGCGAACTCATTCGCGTACCTGACATCGGCAGCGGTGAAGGTGAAGTAATCGAACTATTTGTGAAAGTCGGCGACCGTGTGGAAGCTGACCAGAGCATCCTGACGCTTGAGTCGGACAAGGCGAGCATGGAAATCCCTGCTCCCAAGGCCGGCATCGTCAAAAGCCTGAAAGTGAAGCTGGGCGATCGCCTGAAAGAAGGCGACGAACTGCTGGAGCTGGAAGTCGAAGGTGCCGCTGTTGCGGCCCCTGCGGCTGCCGCTGCGCCGGCTGCCAAAGCTGAAGCGAAACCGGCTGCTGCTCCTGCCGCCGCCGCTCCAGCTCCAGCTGCTGCGCCTGCTGCTGCAACCACCCTGCAAGTGCACGTGCCGGACATCGGCTCGTCGGGCAAGGCCCAGATCATCGAGATCCAGGTCAAGGTCGGCGACACCGTCGAGGCTGACCAGTCGCTGATCACCCTGGAATCCGACAAGGCCAGCATGGAAATTCCTTCGCCCGCCGCTGGCGTGGTCGAAAGCATCAGCGTCAAGCTCAACGACGAAGTCGGCACTGGCGACCTGATTCTGGCCCTGAAAGTGGCAGGTGCCGCGGCACCGGCTGCGGCCGCGCCAGCTCAGGCGGCGGCACCTGCTGCCGCTGCTCCAGCGCCAGCCGCTGCGGCCCCGGCTGCACCGGTTGCCGACAGTGTTCAGGACATTCATGTCCCGGACATTGGCTCTTCGGGCAAGGCCAAGATCATCGAAGTCCTGGTCAAGGCCGGCGATACCGTTGAAGCCGATCAGTCGCTGATCACCCTGGAATCCGACAAGGCGAGCATGGAAATTCCATCGCCTGCCGCTGGCGTGGTGGAAAGCGTTTCCATCAAGCTGGATGACGAAGTCGGTACCGGCGACCTGATCCTGAAGCTGAAAGTCAAAGGCGCTGCATCGGCTGCTGCCCCGGCTCCAGCCGCTGCTGCTGCTCCTAGTGCTCCAGCTCCAGCCGCCGCTGCACCTGCCGCAGCCGCACCTGCTGCTGCCCCGGTTGCGGCTCCAGCCAAGCCGGGCGCCAAAGTTCACGCCGGCCCAGCCGTGCGTCAACTGGCCCGCGAGTTCGGCGTCGAGCTGAACGCCGTCGGCGCCAGCGGTCCACACGGTCGCATCCTGAAAGAAGACGTGCAGGTTTACGTCAAAGCCATGATGCAGAAGGCCAAGGAAGCACCGGCCGCTGCTGCTGGCGCAACCGGTGGCGCAGGCATCCCGCCGATTCCGGTCGTGGACTTCAGCCGCTTCGGTGAAACCGAAGAAGTGCCGATGACCCGTCTGATGCAAATCGGCGCGTCGAGCCTGCATCGCAGCTGGCTGAACATTCCGCACGTGACTCAGTTCGATTCGGCTGATATCACCGACCTGGAAGCGTTCCGTATCGCTCAGAAAGCCGTTGCAGAGAAGGCTGGCGTCAAGCTGACCATCCTGCCGCTGCTGCTCAAATCCTGCGCGCACCTGCTCAAGGAACTGCCGGACTTCAACAGTTCGCTGGCACCAAGCGGCAAAGCGATCATCCGCAAGAAGTACGTGAACATCGGCTTCGCCGTCGACACCCCTGAAGGCCTGCTGGTACCGGTCATCAAGAACGTCGATCAGAAGAGCCTGCTGCAACTGGCAGCCGAAGCCGCTGTGCTGGCCGCCAAAGCCCGCGACAAAAAGCTCACCGCTGACGACATGCAAGGCGCCTGCTTCACCATTTCCAGCCTCGGCCACATTGGCGGCACCGGCTTCACGCCGATCGTCAACGCGCCGGAAGTGGCGATCCTCGGTGTTTCCAAGGCAACCATCCAGCCAGTCTGGGACGGCAAAGCCTTCCAGCCGAAACTGATGCTGCCGCTGTCGCTGTCCTACGATCACCGTGTGATCAACGGCGCCGCCGCTGCACGCTTCACCAAGCGTCTGAGCGACCTGCTGGCGGACATCCGCACCATCCTGCTGTAACACCGATCGGCCCTCCAACACCTGAGGGCCCGTCGCGTTCCACGTTTTCCGAGCGCCACGCTCGTACCTCAACCCCGCCAGTTTGGCGGGGCTTTTTTTGCCTGAAAGAAAGACACCCAACACCCCTTTCCTACATTAGCGGCTTACGTCGCCCACAACTCCTGTCCACTTCTGCTCGATATTTCTTGCGAGCCAAGATTAGTTAAACTAATTATCGTTAAACCTTCATAAGCCAATTTTGCTTAGTTAGCATCAATTCGAATGGATTCGAACATGTTCAAACCGACTGTCGGCCCTATTATTGGCCACACAACAACTAACCACGCACGCGTCTTCTTGCGTGGTGAACTTCAAAACAATGCACCCGTATTTGCAGGCATTCGTTATCGCCGGCCCGGTGAAGAGCGCTGGTCCCACGGTGTATTTGCAAAGTTGACGATAGTGCGTGATATGTCCGATGTGATTGCGCTCAACAACCTTGCCGCCGATACCGAGTACGAATACCAGGCAGGCTGGTTCAGCCCCATGAGCCCGGTGCACACCGTGGAAACGGTTCAGGAACTGCCGCTGCAATGGCCGCGGGGTATCTACCGGTTTCGCACACAATCCAGCAAAACCAAGATTCCACGGGCCTATATCGTCGGTTCATGTCGTTACCTGCGCATGACCGCTGGCGTCCCGTCTGCACCGCATCTGGGGGACAGGATTTTCGCCTCGATCACGAATCTGGTGCAGCAGGCCGAACCGCCCATCAGCGCCATGTTGATGACCGGCGATCAAATCTATGTCGATGACCTGAACGTCATTGCTCCTGACCGGGAATACAAGGAAATACTCAGTAAGTACCGCGCAGCTTTTTCCCAACCCAATATTGCCAAGTTAATGTCGAGCGTGCCGACTTACATGATCCTCGACGATCATGAAATTGAAGATAACTGGCCCGCCAACGAAAGTAAGGCCGATGCCTATTTATACAAAAACGCCATCGCAGCGTATGAGTTATATCAAGCCAGTCATAGCCCGGCGCATAAACTTCTTTCCAACGGGCAAATAAATAGAAAACTGGAACACTATTGGTATCAATTCGCCGAAGGCGATATCGAATGGTTTGTCACTGACAGTCGAACCCGACGCAACCTCTCGGCCAATGATCGACGCATCCTCGACGAAGAGCAGGAACAAGCCTTGTGCAAATGGCTGATTCACAGCCCGGCCAGGGTCAAATTCGTGGTCACCAGCGTGATGTTCTACCCCGACCGCAAAGCCCATGGTGATGACGCGTGGAAGGCCTTTCCCGAACAACGTTTGCGGCTGCTGGAGACAATTCGTACACACCGCATCAAGAACGTCTTCTTCGTTTCCGGTGATGTCCACGGCTCCCTGACCAGTCGCCTGACTCACAGCGAGGACCCGGACTTCGAGGTACACACCATCGTCTCCTCACCCTTGTGCAACAGCAAACTGCTGCCGTACGCCAAGGCATCCACCTTCATCCTCGACCAACCGTTGGCGCGAACAACCGCTGGCGACTATCAGCATGAACTGACCAGCCGGGTGGTCAGCCAGGACAATTTCGCTCATTTGATCGTCGATGCCGAACAGGTTCGTGTCAGCTATCACGACCGGGGCGGCAACTTTTTGCAGTCGACCAGCATCCCGCTCCGCTGAGCCCTTGAGGGCCAAATGCATTAGTTTCGGCCCGGCGCTGGAGAAATCTTCGCGCCGGCCGACATATTCTTATAGCACTTGGCCTTCATGTCTCTTGTCAGTCAGTGTCGCAATGATGCAACCTTGCCGCAGGTAACAGTAAAGAGGGCGAGAGCCCGGCGCGATCAGCCTATTCGAAGTGAGTTTCCTTCCATATGAAGAGCCAACCCGATGCCGCCAGCCGTATGGTGGCCGAGGTAGTGACGCAGTTGCCTGTGCCCTCGCGGCTCGGCATGCTTCGTTTCGAACGGCTGAATGAAGCGAGCTGGGCGCTGCTGTTTCTTGATCCCAATTGCGAACGACAATTCGGCCTGCCGGCTGTGGAACTCTGTGCTCTGGTCGGCTCGCCCTACGCCAGCCTGATGGAGCCCGAAGCGCGTTATCAGCTGCATGACGCGGTTCAGCAACAACTCACCGAAAGCCCGCATTACCTGATCCGCTACACCCTGCACACCGCCGCCGGCTCCTTGAACCTGCTGGAGCTGGGCGAAGCCTACAAGCAACACAATCGACACCTGCTGCGCGGCTACCTGCTGGTAGTCGACGGCCTGTTCGAGGGCGAGCAACTGCTGCCGGCCCTGGACCTCGAAACCCAGAACTCTCGCCTGCAAATCGCCCTGGAACTCAATCAGCGCGCCCAGCAGGAACAGCTTCTGCACCTGGACCGGGTGCGCGCCCAGCAAGACTTGATCCTGCTGCTGACCCGCCAGCGCTATAGCAGCAACAACTCCCTGAAAGAAGCCGCCGAGCTGATCACTCGCAGTGCCTGTGACATTTACGAAATCGACTGCGCCAGCCTGTGGAACCTCGAAGGTTCACTGCTCGTGCCGATTTCGGCCTATCACCGCGCCAGCCAGGAATACCTGCTGCCGGAGCCGATTGACGTCAGTCTCTTCCCTGATTATCTGGATGCCTTGCACACCGGCCGCGCCATCGACGCCCACAACGCCATGCGCGACCCGCGCACCCGGGAAATGGCCGAACACCTGCGCCCGCGCGATGTGAATGCGATGCTCGACGCCAGTATTCGCGTCGACGGCCAAGTGGTCGGCGTACTCTGCCTGGAGCAGACCGGTACGCCCCGCGCCTGGCAATCGGACGAAATTGCTTTCGCCGGTGAGTTGGCGGATCAGTTTGCCCAAGTCATCAACAACCACAACCGCCGCACCGCCACCAGCGCCCTGCACCTGTTCCAGCGTGCGGTAGAGCAAAGCGCCAACGCCTTTTTGCTGGTTAATTGCGACGGTGTGGTGGAATACGTCAACCCGAGCTTCACGGCGATCACCCAGTACACCACCGAAGAAGTCCACGGCCAGCGACTGTCGGAACTGCCGGCACTGGAAAACCTCAGCGAACTGTTATTCGACGCGCACTCGGCGCTGGCCAAGAGCAACAGCTGGCAGGGTGAGTTCAAAAGCCGCCGTAAGAACCTCGAACCCTACTGGGGCCAGTTGTCGATTTCCAAGGTCTACGGCGACAACCGCGAGCTGACGCATTACATCGGCATCTACGAAGACATCACCCAGACCAAGCTCGCTCAGCAACGCATCGAGCGTCTGGCGTATACCGATAACCTGACCAACCTCGGCAACCGCCCGGCCTTCATCCGCAACCTCGATGAACGTTTCGCCCGAGACAGCGATACCCCGATCAGCTTGTTGCTGGTGGACATCGACAACTTCAAGCGGATCAACGACAGCCTCGGCCACCAGACTGGTGACAAACTGCTGATCAGCCTGGCCCGACGCCTGCGCAACAGCCTGAGCCCGAGCGGCAGCCTGGCGCGGTTCGCCAGTAACGAATTCGCCGTGCTGCTGGACGACACCGACCTGCGTGCGGGCCAACAGATTGCCAATCAATTGCTGGCGACCCTCGACAAGCCAATGTTCGTCGACAACCAGCTGATCAGCGTCACCGGCTCCGTGGGCCTGGCCTGCGCACCGTTGCACGGTCGCGATCCGCAAACCCTGATGCGCAACGCCGGCCTCGCCCTGCACAAGGCCAAGGCCAACGGTAAACATCAGGTCCAGGTGTTCACCGAAGCGCTGAACGCCGAAGCCAGCTACAAACTGTTCGTCGAAAACAACCTGCGCCGCGCCCTGACCCAGAACGAGCTGGACGTGTTCTACCAGCCCAAGCTCTGCCTGCGCAGCGGTCGCCTGCTCGGGATGGAAGCGCTGCTGCGCTGGAACCATCCGGAAAAAGGCATGATCCGCCCGGACCAGTTCATCAGCGTCGCCGAAGAAACCGGGCTGATCATTCCGATTGGCAAATGGATCGCCCGCCAGGCCTGCCGCATGAGCAAAGACCTGACTGCCGCGGGCCTGGGCAATCTTCAGGTGGCAATCAACCTGTCGCCCAAGCAGTTCTCCGATCCGGACCTGGTGTCGTCCATCGCCAACATCCTCAAGGAAGAAGCGCTGCCGGCCAACCTGCTGGAACTCGAACTCACCGAAGGCCTGCTGCTGGAAGCCACCGAAGACACTCACTTGCAGCTCGATCAGCTCAAGCGCCTGGGCCTGACCCTGGCCATGGATGACTTCGGCACCGGGTACTCGTCGCTCAGTTACTTGAAAAAATTCCCGATCGACATCATTAAGATTGATCGAAGCTTCATCCACGAAATCCCCGACAACCAGGACGACATGGAAATCACCTCCGCGGTGATCGCCATGGCCCACAACCTGAAACTCAAGGTCGTGGCTGAAGGCATCGAAACGGCCGAGCAGTTGGCTTTCCTGCGCCGTCACCGCTGCGACGTTGGCCAGGGCTACCTGTTCGACCGACCGATTCCGGGCACCGAGCTGATCGAAAAGCTCAAGCGCTATCCGCGTGGCCCGATCGCCTGACATTCTTCAGTCATTGCACAAAACCCTGTGGGAGCGGGCTTGCTCGCGAAAGCGGCGTGACAGTCGACATCATTGTTGCCTGACACACCGCCTTCGCGAGCAAGCCCGCTCCCACAGGGGTAGTGATTAACTTGGCATCATTGGGCAAACTGGCGGTCTGACTTTCTACATCCAAACCTGACTGAGAGGACTGATCATGGTCTTGCGCTCGGAAATTCTGGTGAACAAAAACGTGCTCCCGACTAAAGAACAAGCTCTGCCTGGCCGTGAAACCCCAATGACCGTGCCGGAAAAACACTTCGTCCACGACGCCCCGCTGCTGGGCCCGTTCGCGATGGACGTGGATTTCGCGATCTTCGGCCTCGGCTGCTTCTGGGGCGCAGAGCGCAAGTTCTGGCAGCGCGAAGGCGTGGTCAGTACGGCGGTGGGTTACGCCGGCGGCTTTACGCCGAACCCGACGTATGAAGAAGTCTGCTCGGGCCTGACCGGCCACAGCGAAGTGGTACTGGTGGTCTACGAGCCGGCAAAAGTCAGCTACGAAGAGCTGCTGAAGATGTTCTGGGAATTGCACAACCCGACTCAGGGCATGCGTCAGGGCAATGACATCGGCACGCAGTACCGCTCGGTGATCTACGCCACCAACCCGACTCAGTTGGCAGCCGCCAAGCACAGCGAGCAAGTGTTCCAGGCTGAGTTGACCAAGGCTGGGAAAGGCACGATCACCACTGAAATCGACGAAGCCCCGACGGTCTACTTTGCCGAGGCTTATCACCAGCAATACCTGGCCAAAAACCCTGAAGGGTATTGCGGGATTGGCGGTACAGGCGTGACTTGCCCGATCTAAATCCCAAAAAGCAAAAGATCGCAGCCTCGTTTCACTCGACAGCTCCTACCGGGTTACGCATTCCCTTGTAGGAGCTGTCGAGTGAAACGAGGCTGCGATCTTTTGATCTTGCTTGTCGATTTACCCTATTCGGCAATCAACCAATCCATCTGCCACCCACCCTGGGTCTGCCCCAACTTCTTGGACAACCACGGCAGCAACTCACGCAATTCCTCTTCCAGCCCCCACGGCGGATTCGCAATCGCCAACCCCGAGCCATTCAGACTGTTCGGCGTATCCAGCGGATGCACCAGCAACTCGACGCGCAACAACTTCGGTGCGCCCGTGCCCGCCAGGTCCTGATAAAAACGACGCAACATGCGCTGGTCCTTCACCGGGTACCAAATCGCCGCCACGGTCTGACGCATCCGGCCAATCGCTTCTTTCAAAGACGCCGCACAGCGCTGCATCTCATCCAGCTGCTCGAACGGCGGATCAATCAACATCACCGCCCGCTTCTCCTGCACCGGCAACATCGCACGCGGCACATGCCAGCCTTCGCCCAGATGCACCTTCACCCGACGGTCGCCGGCCATGTTGTCCTTGAGCAGCAAACCGTCTTCCGGATGCTTCTCGTTGAGCATCACCCGATCCTGCGGCCGCGTCAGACGCCGCGCCAACTCCGGCGACCCCGGGTAATAGCGCAACTGGCCATCCGGGTTCATGTCGTGCAGCACCTTCATGTAATCCGCGGTCAACGCCGGCAGATCCGGCTGATCCCACAAACGCGCAATACCTTCCAGGTACTCACCGGTACGGCTCGCCTGGTCACCCTGCAGGTCATACAGACCAATGCCGGCGTGAGTGTCGAGATAGGCAAACGGCTGCTCCTTGCGCGCCATCAAAGCGATGATGCGGGTCAAAGTCAGGTGTTTGAACACATCGGCGTGATTGCCGGCATGGAAGGCGTGACGATAATTCATGATTGCTCCTGCGAAGGGCGGGAAGTTTACCTTGTACCGAGGCGAACGTCAGGACCTCACAGCCGAGCGGGCTATCCCAGCCCCTATTTCGGGCATCACACAAACCCTGTGGCGAGGGGGCTTGCCCCCGTTGGGCTGCGAAGCAGCCCCAAAACCTACAATCCGGTTATGCCTGTCACACCGCACTGCCCGGTTTACGACTGCTGCGCAGCCGAGCGGGAGCAAGCTCCCTCGCCACAAAAGCCGCCCGGCGCTACTCCGAAGACCGAGCCTTCAATCGTCGCCCTAACACATCCAGCACATCACACCCATCCCGCAACGGAATGGCACAGAGCAAAGCAAAATCACTAAGAATGAAGGACTGACACTCGATCGAACCGCGCATGGACAAGTTCTCCATCACTTGGGTGACGGCGCGAATTCGGTAGTTGGCAGCGTCATACAAAACATCCAGCGGCGCTTGGGTGTCGACGAACAGGGTTGGCATGTCGTCGCAATTGCTGGTGAGCGCCATGAAGCGGTTTTCGGGGTGAGGGACAGGTTTTATGTAGGGTGGATCGGGGTGAAGTGTTTTCATTTTTTTAAGACCTTGGAGTATGTATTTAAAGCTACCAACGGCCTTTCCTACGGGCTTGGGTGGCAGCCGTGCACGGGAGTAGGAAACTGAGACACTCCAACTCAGCCACGCCGAAGCGTGTCCCGCGCACAGCCGCCGCGAACGATGTTACGGGCACTAAATAAGTGCCGCAATCAAACGACAGCGATGATGCACATTGGAGTTCAGGGTTCCTACACCCTGCCACTGCTTTTGCAGTGACAGCCAAAGACTATCCATGGAGTTCACTTCGCACCAGTTCATGGAAATCGATACGTCTTGAAGGAAACCTCCGACGACCTTGCCCAGAAAATTCGCAATAATCACGACAATTTTAAACACCGCCTACTCAGTCCGTTGTACTGGCAATCAATGCACTGAGGATCCGACGTTTAGGATTCCAGATAGTCAAACACCACACACCCCACCATTCCAGGCCTTCGTTAAAGTAATCACTCCACGATTCGCGCCCTGGAATTGCATCATCGTTATCGAGCCATTCCAGCTTAAATCCCTTAACCCAATTTATTACTACAACATCATCCTGTTCTTCTAGGCCGAGAGTCTGGCACCACTCATGGAATAGTGCCTGTGCTTCAGGCTCTCCTCCTTTGAATTCAGTTCCATAAGGTGGCTCACGAAAGGAACCATAAAACGCCAGTGGTCCTCGCTCATAATCTTCAATCAAAATAATATTATGTATTTCTTCCCGACTCAAAACAGTAGCTACAGCCTTGTCTAGCTCCCAGCTGATCGCTGGATTTCCGGGATTTATATACTCCGGATTCTTTATTAAATCGTTATGCCACTCCCACGAGTCTTTCATGAGCTTTTCGTGAAGCCCGATCAAGGCTTGCCGATGAGTTGATTCGTCGACTGTCACATTTGTCTCAGGACGAAGCACGACAAAGTTGAAAACGCAGCCAGCGTCATCCATCTGATCAAGCAGCGATTTACTTTTTTCTTCTTCATTTACTTTCAACACCAAAAGTTTTACCTTTTCTCATTCAGGACAATAGCTTCTTCATTTTCGACACTCTCAAAGCAAAACGTACAAAAATTGACATCTTAAAAAAACCACTACTCCTCAAGCAATTGATAGCGGCGCAAACGACCGAAGTGAAAGGGGACAGATTTATTTATTCTATGTCCGTAACCCCGCAACCTCCGTCAGAAAGAAACGTCTATTCGATCTACCTTAACTTTTACGAATCGCTCGTTCGGACGAGGATAGTCGTAGTGAATTTCCTGATCCGAAAAATCCACAAAAGATCGGAACACGCCCCCATCCAAATACCCATAAAGCGCGGATGAAAATCCGTCATCTTTCATTTCTATCAGTGTAGTGATTGGCTCCTCTGCCGCAGAAAATGGGACAGATTTATTTATTATCATCAACCTGATATCTCAGCAAACATTCCAAAAGAACTCTCATAAACCTACGTCGATCCTCAACCTCATCATCAAAATAGGTTGTTATTTTGTCAAAAACAGAGTCAAAATTTTCATCCACCTCCAAATAGTGAATCAATGTATCGATATACCATTGGCGATCACTGTCACTATAAGAGGCAAACTCCGGCTTCATAAGTATATCGAACAACTCTGCAAGCTCGATCTCATCATTCACATTTTTAGAAACTATGATCCTCTCTCTTTCATCGCTATCAACATTGTCAATATCGAATAAAAAAAGTAGACCTCGCAAAATCGAAAGCTTAGGAAGACGTTTCATTCAAAATCCGCATAAGTTGTTATCGGAGCACCAGTATTATCTAGAATGGCGACTGCATTCTTCTGCTTGCCGTACACTAAACCACCACGCTTATATCCTTCACCAATTTGCTTACCCATATTCATTGGCTCTTTCGACGCTGCATGCCCATTTGTTCTGAATATTAGCTGAGCTCGGTGAATAGCGTTCAGTTGATCCCTATAGCTTATAAAACGTGTTGCTGCGCTAGGAATTTTTGGTTGACCTGCCTTCTTTCCTGATGTGTACCTTTCAATTACTCCGGTTGTTGGGTTCCTTCCCGTCATTGCCCGCTCACGTTGAGAGTTCAAGCTAGTCTGCTTCCCATGCTTTTCTAGAAAATGAGCACCTGGAGTGGCCCTCTCCATCTCATCTAAACGTCGATATGCATTCGCCTCAGCCAACTCATCAATCCGCGCCCTCCGCTGCTCACCCGTCAGCTTCGGCAGCGGCGGCTCACCCTCATCAACCCTAGCGCCAGTCGTATCATCCGGCGCCCCACACCCAGGCTTATTCGGTGGCGGACAGTTCCCGCTCAACCCCAACGGATCAACCCACCCCGTCGGATTCGGCGTGTACTGGTACTGGTTCAACCCGCCCGCTAGCTTGACCGGATCCGGTGTCAGGTACCGACCAACCTCCGGATCATAGTACCGATGCCGGTTGTAGTGCAGGCCACTCTCGGCGTCGAAGTACTGCCCCTGAAACCGTAACGGCTGATCGAGCTGTTCTCCCCCACCGAACGCCAGACGAGTGACTTTGCCGTAGGCGTTGTACTTCGCCGACCAGACAATCTCGCCACCAAAATCGGTCAGTTCCTGCGGCGTACCCAGGTGGTCGAGTTGGTAGTAGAACGGGCAGGCTTTGCGCGGGCCTTTGCCGTCGAGCATGGCCAGTGGGCGGAAGCTGCCCGGTTCGTAGAGGTAGCTGCGGTAGTGCTCGCGGCTGCTTTCGGCGATGAGGTGGTTGCCTTGCCAGAAGAACTCGGTGGTGTTGCCGTCGACGGTTTTGCTGATGCGACGGCCGAAGGCGTCGTAGCGGTAGGTCGCCTGGCTGCCGTTGGGCAGGGTGGCGCCGATCAGCCGATGTTGGCAGTCGTAGCGGTACTCGGTGATCAGGTAGTCGTAATGGCGATCGCCTTGCATGAGCAGACGATTACCCAGCACCTTCGCGGCGCCGGGACGGTCCTGCATCAGCAGGTTGCCGGCGGGGTCGTGGGCGAAGCTTTCCGGTGGGTCGTCGCGGGTGTGGCGGACGCGGGTCAGGCGGTTGAGCGGGTCGTATTGGTAATTGCGTTGGCCGTGACGGGTGTCGGCGATGCTGTCGAGATTGCCGTTGGTGCTGTAGGCATAGTCGCGGCGATACAGTGTTTGGTGCTGTTGACTGACAGCGTGGGCCTTCAATCGGCCCTGATCGTCGTAGGCATATTCGCTGAGTAACTGCCCCTGCTGGCGTTGCTGCTCGCGACCGAAGGCGAATTGATGAGTGGTGAGTCGCGCGCCATTGAGGTCGATGGCCGTCAGCGCGCCGCCCTTGGCGTGGTGGTAATCGAGTTTGCTGCCGTCCGGCAGACGCAGGCGGTTCAGCTGGCCGCAGGCGTCATAGCCATAACGCAGGGTGCCCCAGCCCTGGTGTTCGGTGATCAGCCGGTCTTGCTGGTCGTACTCAAACTCCAGCGGATGGTCGTGACCGTCATCGACGCTGACCAACCGGCCGAGGCGGTCGTAGCGGTATTGAACCTGGATGCCGTCGGGCAGGGTCTTGACCAGCAGGCGTCCGGCCGAATCCCGCTCATAAGCTGTAATAAGTCTCGAGCCGTCCTCACCGAACTCGGTTTTCTCCAGCAGCTGGCCATTGAGGTCGTAGGCGTACGCCGTGCGCTGGCCGTCGAATCCGGTTTCCTGTCGGATCAAGCCGTTGGGCGTGTAGTCCAGCTGATATTTTTCGCCGGATTCGTTTTCGATTTCCGTGAGCAACAACTGCGCGTTGTCGTAGCGGTACTTCAGTTGGGTGCCGTCGGCATTGATGCGGCGGCTGACCAGGTGCAGGTCGTCGATGTATTCGTAACGGGTGACGCGACCCAGTTCATCGCGCTCGGCGGTGATCTTGCCGTAGGCGTTGTAGCTGAACGCGCGGCTGGCACCGGTAGGAAGCGTCGTCTGGATCAGTCGTCCAACGGCATCCCATTGGTACTGGGTAACGCCACCGTGTTCGTCCTGACGGGTAATCTGCCGCCCCAACGCATCGTAGGAAAACCGCCGCACACCACCATCCGGCAGCGTTTCCTCAATCAACTGCCCCAAGCCATTCCAGACGAAGACATGCCGGCTGGTGTCCGGGTAACGGATCGACAGCAGCTGACCTTTTTCGTCGTAGTGATAATGAGTGACATGACCGTCAGGGTCGGTCGCTTCGGTGATGTCGCCCTGAGCATTGCGCAGATATTTCCACACCGCTTTGCCGCGATAACGCGCATGCAGGAAACCGTGGCGATACTCGTAGGCCGTCGGCTCGTCTTCCGGCGGAATCAGCGCAACCAGCCGTCCGACTTCGTCGTAACGGTATTCGGTGACGGCGCCGAGCGGATCCTGCTCGGCAATCAGCCGACCTTTGTCGTCGTAGACCTTTAGGTGTTCGCCACCGTCCAGCTCGACCTTGCGCACCAGTCGCGCCCGGTCGTCATGGACGTAAATCTCTTCGCTGCCATCAATGTTCTGGACGGTGACACTGCCCTCGTCGTCCCAGACATAGCGCGCGTCCATCTGCGCAAACGACGCCCAGTGGCGGATGCAGCGGGCCGCCTTGCCGGACCGCTCCCACTCCCAGAAGAAACTCGCCCCACCGGCCAACTGCCGCTGCAGGATGACGTGCTGATCGTCGTAGTCGTAGCGTTCGCTTTCGCCGGCGGCGTTGGTGGCTTCGATCAGTTGATCGCGTTCGTCGTAGCTGTAACTGACCAGTGTCTGCTCGGTGTGCCAAGCCTCATCGAGGGTCTGGGCCGGGACAAAAACCTGATAGTCGACGGCGACTAAATGGCTGCGGTCATAGTGCAATCGCAAGGCCCGGCCGGCGCCATTGTCGAGGCGTTTGATTCGGTCCTGGCGATCGCGGGTGATGCGCAGGCGGTTGTCGTAAGCGTCGCTGATGGTTGTCAGTCGACCGTTGTGGAAGTGATAGAAACGCGTGTCGTCGCCGGCCTGAACGAGGATCAATTCTTCGGGTTCAGCGCCGAGATAAATCGCCGCCCGCGAGAGGCTGTTGTGGATCGTCGGGCGTTCAGTGTTTGGCAGTGGGAAAGTGGTGCGACGGTTTTCGTGGTCGATCCAGATGACGTTTTCGCCATCGATTTCCAGTCGATGGGCGAGGCTGTGACTCCAGCCGAAACCGAGGCCGATATCGATCTCTGCGGCGCTGGTGCGATAGAGCCGGGTGAAGTCGAACGGCAGGATGCCGTCCAGCGAGCCGTCGGTGAGAGTCAGCAGTTCTTCGCCGGTGACCATCGACACCGGGCATTTATTGGTCGCAGTTTTATCAACGGAATCGGCGCTGTCGCCATTAGGGTTTTTCGCCTGCGTTGAGGCGTCGTCGTGGTGCTCGTCTTTTTTCAGCGTGGTGTTCTTGCGGCCATTCCAGCGTAGCTGCATCCGACCTTGTTTGAGCCCCGCCGCCACACCCCGTGCGGCAACTGTTTTATAGCGATCAACGTAAGCCATGAAGTTGTTGATGATCGTGACCATCGACTTCACAAAGCCCATGGCAGCCTCATAAATCTGCGCGCTGTACTTCATCAAGCGCACCGTAAGCCAGGCAATACCAACCCCGACCACGCTCAACACCAGGCCAATCAACAAGTCGATGACCAAGCCAACCACGACCTTAGAAATGGCTTCCGCCGAGGACCCGGCAAGTTGCGAAGGCGGCAATGCTTCAAGCCATAGCACTGCGGTGCGCATCAACAAACACAGCGCCGCCTCGTCGCTGGCCAGCAACATGGCTTTTTCCATCAGGTCGGGGGCGGTTGCGGCCAGACCGGCAAGTTGCCCAGCACTTTCGCCAAGCTTCTCGGCAAAAGCGTTGGGGTCTTTCAGGATGTCGGTAAGTTCACCGATACCATCCCAAACAGCCTCGACCGCCGCCCAACTCCCCGCGAGCATTCCATTACCCACCGCGGCCAGTGAAGCTGATGCCGATTGCTGCGACCACTGCGGTTTAAATCCTTCCCACTCTTTGCGCAGCCAGCCTTCCAACTCTTTGGTCAGGCCATCGTAAGAGGAAAAAAGATCATTGATTTGATCCGGGGTCACTTGACTCTGGACATGCACGCGGTAGAACTTGCCGGGTGTGCCTTCGAACTGTCCTTTACCGTTTTCATCGAGCGTCACAGGTGTCGACTTACCGCCATCAATGGCAATCACGTCGACCTGAATATTCCCCAACGGAATGTCATAAACCGATTCGAATTTGCTCTCGATCTCCAGAATTCCGCTCTTCGGACATTGCGCAACGCTGGAAAAAAAATCGTCATCGCGACTACTGACCGACTTGCTGGTATTTCCCAGCTTGATCTTCCGTTCCATGTCCATCAGCGACGGCATATCCGTGGCTCGACTGACCCTGTCCGCATTTCTGCTCAAGAAGCTGCCAAGTTGATGGCGATACAAACTCAAGGTGTCTTTGAAACCGTCGAGCTCCTGCTCGATCCGTACGATCTGATCCATCAGGGCAGCTCCGTTATCAGGTAATCCACCAAGGCTGATTTTGGTGCTTGAGGCAGGTCGGACGTCTCAAGAAAGCTCGCGACTTTGTGCCGCAACACGCTTTCGGAGAACGCTTCGTAAAGGTCTGGGCGGTCCTCGCTCAGCCACTTCATCAAGTTGTTGATGCGGGTTGTGGCAGACTCGGTGGAGAGGTGATTGAGCAGCGATTCAGAAACTTCCCACCACGGAAAAACACTGGAGGTTTTCAATGCACTGCCGCCGATATCAAGCTGTCGCCCATTGATCAAACAACGGTCGATGACAGGCATTAACTGCGTGGCGTTAACGTCGGCAGACTGCAGAATCGACAGCAAATAGCGCCCATCCCAGAAACGAAAAAACACCGCGTTGCCGTTTGGCAAAAGAACTTGAGTGAGGCTGCGCAAATGCTCGACCAGCGCTTCTTGAGAGACAGAAGAAACCGCCAACCACCCCCAGTCGCGAGACTCGGTGGTAGCAACCCACTCCAGAAACTCACTGCCAGAAGCGACGATTCCGACATAGGGCATCACCGCTTCCCACTCGGCATACACGGTGTCGGCCCAGATCGGGTTCGGCGCTTGAGCAGCGATCGAACGCTGCCAGGCTTTGAACGGTTCAGCAGCGCTGGCACTGCTGAAAATCGCGAACAGTTGCTCCGACGGTTGCAGCGGCTGGTGCTCCAGCCAGTCGTGAGGTGACAAGGCATCAGGCGGCACAAACACCGCCCTTGCAGCGCTCGCATTCTTCGCAGAATGGCGCGTCGCTTTGCAGGCTGAGTATTTGTGCTGCACTGAGCAGCGCCGCCGGGGCGGCTGCGAGTTTCAACGGAACATCCGGCAAGCTCGGCGCGGCGGCCATGGCCGGCATCAACGCGCCACCCACCTGAATCGGTACGCTGCTGAAGATCCCGCCCGGCCCAATGTTGATCCACTGCCCGCCCGCCTGAATGGTCGCGCTGGCCCCACCGTCGATCACCACTTGCTGAGCGGCGCTGACATGGAATTGCTGACTGGCATTCAGCGCCTGGCTGGTCACGCGAATGTGTCGATCACCGACCACCACCAGGTGATCATCCAGCTTCACTTCGGTCTGGCGCTGGCCATGGGTGATGCGTTGCTCGTCGGCCTTCAACTCATGGCGAGCGGTGCCGGTGACAACGATGCTACGGGCGTTATCGACCTGCACCTGTTGATCATTCAACACGTGCTGCGTCCAGTTTCGCTGGGCGCGCAGGTAAATTTCCTCGGCGCCTTTGCGATCCTCGATGCGTAATTCGTTGTAACCGCCACCACCGGGACTGCTCTGGCTGCGGAAAATGCTGCGGGTTTTGTCGGCGGGTAGATCAAGCGGCACCGGAGTTGCCGCGTTTGGCAGGCAACCCATCACCAGCGGTTTGTCGGCATCGGCGTCGACGAATCCCACCAGCACTTCCATGCCGACTCGCGGGATCATCACGCTGCCATAACGGTCGTGCGCCCAGCCGGTGGCGACGCGCAGCCAGCAACTGGAGTGTTCATCGAGCTGACCGTCACGGTCCCAAGCCAGCTGAACCTTGACCCGACCGAACTCGTCGCAATGGATTTCACTGTCGGTGGGGCCGGTGACCACGGCGGGTTGATAGCCGAGCATGCGTGGTTTTTCCGGCCCGAGTGGAGGGCGAAACGAAACGTCCCACGGTGTTGCCAGAAAGGTATTGCGATAGCCCTGAAAATCATCCGGGCCGTCGCTGGTAACCGACTCTTCCAGCACTTGCGGCTGGCGGCCACGGTGTTCAATTTCGGTGATCAACCACAGGTCATTCCATGCCTGACGCGGGTGTTCGGCCAGGTGTAGGAAATGCCCGCTGACCAAAGCCGATTCGTCGCCACGACCTTCGGCCTGACGGAAGTCGGCGTTGTGGCGTTCGAGTGCTCGCTGGGCCAGATCCTTACCGTGTTCGCGATCGGTGAATTGACCAGGAAAGTGGTAATCCTCGAGCACCGGTCGCAGTTCACTGTCGAGGCTGCTTTCAAGTTGCAGGCGAGGTTTTTTGAAGTCGTAGTCGCGACGGGTTACCGCTGTCGTCCGGGTTTCCAGGCGCACGTTGAAACGCTTGATGGCCGGCGCATCCGCCGCCATTCCGCTGCCCGGCAGGTAGAGCGTCGGCTCGGGCAGACGAGGGAAAACCGTCTGGTCATCACCAAACACCAACAGGTGCCCGTCGAGGCTGTGCTGAAAGTGGTAGTGAATGCCGATCTCGGCACACAGGCGCTGGATGAACGCCAGATCGCTTTCGGCGTATTGCACGCAGTACTCGCGCGCTGGGTAGTCGCTTCCGAGACGAAACTCGAAGGCATCGCGCTGGATGCCGTGGTCTTTGAGTACCTGCGTGATGATCGCCGGTACGTTTTTGTGCTGGAAGATTCGCTGATTGATGCGCTGGCCGAGGTAGGTCAGACGCGGCACGAGACTGATTTGGTAGCCCGTCAGGCGTTGTCCGGAATCGCTTTGGCCGACGCGAAATATCTGACCATGAATGCCGGAACCCTGTGCATCAAAACTCAGAAACGCCTGACGATGCAGCAGGCTTTCAAGCTCTATGTCGGGCCGTTCGCTGACCAGTTCCAGGTCAAAACGGTAGGGTTGGCTGATGGCTTCCGTGCCCGTGAACTCAAGCACCTTGAGCTCATTCTGGACACCGTCGATCGTCAACGTGAAACGCGGTTGATTGGCAGGAGCGAACATCCGATGTGTCTCTGCAGAATGAAGGCGGGCGATTCTGCATGAGCGACAAGGGGTGTTGATGGAGGGACAGGGAAATCAGATTTGTCCTACTTATTCTGGAGATTCCCCCTTCAGAAAACGGTTTTTTTGGCTACAGACATTCCTGTCAGAAGCACCCCCGGACAAATGTGGGAGCGGGCTTGCTCGCGAATGCGGTGTGTCAGTCAACATTAATGCCGAATGACCCACCGCATTCGCGAGCAAGCCCGCTCCCACATTAGAACTTCGATACCACAAGATCTGCGCCATAAAAAAACGGCCCGCATCCAGTAGGAAGCGGGCCGTTTTGTTGTAGCCGAAAGGTCAGAGCATCAGCTCATCCCGATCACTTGTTCAGACGGAAATCTGCCTCGGCAGCGGCGAAGCGCTGAAGCATGCCTTTAGTAGGCTCGCCCAGCTTGCTGACAATGTAGATCGCCAGGCTGGCGAAGATGAAACCAGGGATGATTTCGTACAGGCCCAGCAGTTCGAAATGCTTCCAGACGATCACGGTGATCGCGCCGACCAGGATGCCGGCCAGTGCGCCGTTGCGGGTCATGTCTTTCCAGATCACGGAGATCAGGACAACCGGACCGAACGCAGCGCCGAAACCGGCCCAGGCGTAGCTGACCAGACCCAAAACGCGGTTTTCCGGGTTAGCGGCCAATGCGATAGCAATCAGGGCAACCAGCAAAACCATGGCACGACCGACCCAGACCAGTTCTACCTGGGAAGCGGTTTTACGCAGGAAGGTTTTGTAGAAGTCTTCGGTCAGGGCACTCGAGCACACCAGCAATTGGCAGCTCAGGGTGCTCATGACCGCAGCCAGAATGGCCGACAGCAGTACGCCAGCAACCCATGGGTTGAACAGGATCTTGGCCAGTTCGATGAACACACGTTCGTGGTTTTCGCTCACTGGCATGGCCACGGCAGGGTTTGCCGAGAAGTAGGCAATACCGAAGAAACCGACAGCCACGGTGCCGCCCAGGCACAGGATCATCCAGGTCATGGAGATGCGGCGAGCGTTAGCGATCGACTTGACCGAATCCGCCGCCATGAAGCGCGCCAGGATGTGCGGCTGGCCGAAGTAGCCCAGGCCCCAGCCCATCAACGAGATGATGCCGATGAAGGTGGTGTTTTTCAGCATGTCGAAGTTGCTTGGATCTTGTGCTTCGATGGCCAGGAACGTGGTGTCTATGCCGCCAGTGGCCAGCAGCACGATGATCGGCGTCAGCAACAGGGCGAAGATCATCAGCGTGGCTTGTACGGTGTCAGTCCAGCTCACGGCCAGGAAACCGCCGACGAAGGTGTAGGCAATCGTCGCCGCAGCGCCGGCCCACAGCGCCGTCTCGTAGGACATGCCGAAGGTGCTTTCAAACAGACGGGCGCCGGCCACGATGCCGGAAGCGCAGTAGATGGTGAAGAACACCAGAATCACGACCGCAGAGATGATCCGCAGCAGACCGCTTTTGTCTTCGAAACGGCTGGCGAAGTAATCCGGCAGGGTCAGCGCATCACCGTTGTGCTCGGTCTGCACACGCAGACGGCCGGCGACGAACAGCCAGTTCAGGTAAGCACCGATGATCAGACCGATGGCGATCCAGCTTTCGGACAGACCGGACATGTAGATGGCGCCCGGCAGGCCCATCAACAACCAGCCGCTCATGTCAGAGGCGCCGGCGGACAATGCAGTCACGACGCTGCCCAGGCTGCGACCGCCCAGAATGTAGTCAGAAAGGTTGTTGGTGGAGCGATAGGCCATCAAGCCGATCAGCACCATTGCTGCGATGTAGATCACGAACGTGATCAAGGTTGGATTGCTTACGCTCATTAAGTGTCGCCCTGGCTTTGTTTTTATGTAGCGGCGGCTGGTGAACCGCTCGCAAACGATGACGTTTGACAGACGATTCGAGATCCCGCGCATTTATGACTGATGTTTCCCCAGGAAAGCCATCAGCCGGTGCACCTGTCTTTTTTGACCGGTTGCACCTTGGGCGCGAATGCTATTCAACAAAGCAAATAAGGTGCAACCAGTTTCGCGAGAATAAGTTGCACCTAGTCGGATTTACCTGGAAAACCCCTGTTTTTGCTCCCTTTTAGCGCAGTCCTCTCGGTTTACTAGAAGTAAAAGCACCAAGCAGGGGCGGTACGTTCGTACCGGAATTTATTTCCTGATGAGCTGCGTATTATTCCGACAAAAAAAGGGTTGCACCCGGTTGCACCTCGACGGTTGCACGGCTAATCTTGCCGCCAGCTGATGCCACGCGGTCGTGGCAAACATGAGGATAAAAATATGGCGACCACCACCCTAGGGGTCAAACTTGACGACCCGACCCGCGAGCGCCTCAAGGCTGCCGCGACCTCGATTGATCGCACGCCGCACTGGCTGATCAAGCAGGCAATTTTCAATTACCTGGAAAAACTCGAGGGTGGTGCAACCCTGACCGAGCTGAGCGGTTTGATCAGCAAAGACGCTGACGACGCCGGCGAGGTCCATGCCGACCACGCGCACCAGTGCTTCCTGGAATTCGCTGAAAGCATCCTGCCGCAATCGGTGCTGCGCGCTTCGATCACCGCCGCTTACCGTCGCCCTGAGCCGGAAGTGGTACCGATGCTGATCGAGCAGGCTCGCCTGCCGGTCGCCATGGCCGAAGCCACCAACAAGCTCGCCGCCTCGATTGCCGAAAAACTGCGCAATCAGAAGAGCGCCGGCGGCCGTGCCGGGATTGTTCAGGGCCTGTTGCAGGAATTTTCCCTGTCGTCCCAGGAAGGCGTGGCGCTGATGTGCCTGGCCGAAGCGCTGCTGCGTATCCCGGACAAAGGCACGCGTGACGCACTGATCCGCGACAAGATCAGCACCGGCAACTGGCACCCGCACTTGGGCAACAGCCCGTCGCTGTTCGTCAACGCCGCTACGTGGGGCTTGCTGCTGACCGGCAAACTGGTCGCCACCCACAACGAAGCCGGCCTGACGTCGTCCTTGAGCCGCATCATCGGCAAGAGTGGCGAACCGATGATCCGCAAGGGCGTCGACATGGCCATGCGCCTGATGGGCGAGCAGTTCGTGACCGGCGAAACCATCGCCGAAGCCCTGGCCAACGCCAGCAAGTTCGAAGCCAAAGGCTTCCGCTATTCCTACGACATGCTGGGTGAAGCCGCACTCACCGAGCACGACGCCCAGAAGTACCTGGCCTCGTACGAACAAGCCATCCACTCGATCGGCAAAGCGTCCCACGGTCGTGGGATTTATGAAGGTCCGGGCATTTCGATCAAGCTGTCGGCATTGCACCCGCGTTACAGCCGCGCCCAGTACGAGCGCGTGATGGACGAGTTGTACCCGCGCCTGCTGTCGCTGACCTTGCTGGCCAAGCAATACGACATCGGCCTGAACATCGACGCCGAAGAAGCCGACCGCCTCGAGCTGTCGCTGGATCTGCTGGAGCGCCTGTGCTTCGAGCCGCAACTGACCGGCTGGAACGGCATCGGTTTCGTGATCCAGGCTTATCAAAAGCGTTGCCCGTATGTGATCGACTACGTGATTGACCTGGCTCGTCGCAGCCGTCATCGCCTGATGATCCGTCTGGTGAAAGGCGCGTACTGGGACAGCGAAATCAAGCGCGCCCAGGTCGAAGGCCTGGAAGGCTATCCGGTCTATACCCGCAAGGTGTACACCGACGTTTCCTACATCGCCTGCGCCCGCAAACTGCTGTCGGTGCCGGAAGTCATCTACCCGCAGTTCGCCACGCACAACGCCCACACCCTGTCGGCGATTTACCACATCGCGGGTCAGAACTATTACCCCGGCCAGTACGAGTTCCAATGCCTGCACGGCATGGGCGAACCGCTGTACGAACAGGTTGTAGGTAAAGTTTCCGAAGGCAAGCTGAACCGTCCGTGCCGCGTGTACGCACCGGTCGGCACTCACGAAACACTGTTGGCGTACCTGGTACGTCGTCTGCTGGAAAACGGTGCGAACACCTCGTTCGTCAATCAGATCGCCGATCAGTCCATCTCGATTCAGGCGCTGGTAGCCGATCCAGTGGCCAGCATCGAGCGGATGGCGACGCTGGAAGGCGGCTTCGGCCTGCCGCACCCGCGTATTCCGCTGCCGCGTGATCTTTATGGTGCCGAGCGCGCCAACTCCAGCGGCATCGACATGGCCAACGAACATCGTCTGGCTTCGCTGTCCTGTGCTTTGCTGGCAACCGCTCATAACCACTGGAAAGCGGCGCCGATGCTCGGTTGCGCGTCCAGCACTGAAACCCCTGCGCCAGTCCTGAACCCGTCCGATCTGCGTGACGTGGTTGGCCACGTACAGGAAGCGACCGTCGAAGACGTCGACAACGCGATCCAGTGCGCCCTGAACGCTGCGCCGATCTGGCAGGCCACCCCGCCCGCCGAACGCGCCGCGATTCTGGAACGTGCCGCCGATTTGATGGAAGGCGAAATCCAGCCGCTGATGGGCCTGCTGGCTCGCGAAGCCGGCAAGACCTTCGCCAACGCCATCGCCGAAGTGCGTGAAGCCGTGGACTTCCTGCGTTATTACGCGGTGCAGGCGCGCAACGATTTCACCAACGACGCCCACCGCCCATTGGGTCCGGTGGTCTGCATCAGCCCGTGGAACTTCCCGCTGGCTATTTTCAGTGGTCAAGTCGCTGCTGCCCTGGCTGCCGGTAACCCCGTTTTGGCCAAACCTGCGGAACAAACCCCGCTGGTGGCGGCTCAAGCCGTGCGTTTGCTGCTCGAAGCCGGGATTCCGGAAGGCGTGCTGCAATTGCTGCCGGGCCGTGGCGAAACCGTTGGCGCGCGTCTGGTCGGCGACGATCGGGTCAAAGGCGTGATGTTCACCGGGTCCACCGAAGTCGCTCGTTTGCTGCAACGCAACGTCGCGGGTCGTCTGGATGCACAAGGCCGCCCGATTCCGCTGATCGCCGAAACCGGTGGCCAGAACGCGATGATCGTCGACTCTTCGGCACTGACCGAACAAGTTGTGATCGACGTGGTGTCGTCGGCTTTCGACAGCGCCGGTCAACGCTGCTCGGCACTGCGAGTGCTGTGCCTGCAGGAAGATTCCGCTGACCGTGTCATCGAAATGCTCAAGGGCGCCATGGCTGAATGCCGTCTCGGCAACCCTGAGCGCCTGTCCGTGGACATCGGCCCGGTGATCGACGCCGAAGCCAAGGCCGGCATCGAGAAGCACATCCAGGGCATGCGTGACAAAGGTCGCAGCGTGTACCAGGTGGCAATCGCCAACACCGAAGAAGTCAAACGCGGCACCTTCGTGATGCCGACGCTGATCGAACTGGAAAGCTTCGACGAGCTGCAACGGGAGATCTTCGGCCCGGTACTGCACGTGGTTCGCTACAAGCGCAAAGACATCGATCAACTGATCGGTCAGATCAACGCCTCCGGTTACGGCCTGACCTTGGGTGTGCACACTCGCATCGACGAGACCATCGCCAAGGTGATCGACAACGTCAACGCCGGTAACGTCTATGTGAACCGCAACATCGTGGGTGCTGTTGTGGGTGTACAACCGTTCGGTGGCGAAGGCCTGTCGGGCACCGGTCCGAAGGCCGGTGGTCCGTTGTACCTGTACCGTCTGCTGTCGACACGTCCTACCGATGCGATCGAACAATCCTTCGCTCGCGGTGACGCCATCGCTGCCCCGGACGTTCGTCTGCGTGATGCCATGAGCAAACCGCTGAAGGCCCTGCAAGTCTGGGCTGACAGCAACAAGTTTGCCGACCTGAACACCCTGTGCGTGCAGTTCGCGGCGCAATCGCAAAGCGGGATCACCCGTCTTCTGGCGGGCCCGACCGGCGAGCGCAACAGCTACGCCATCCTGCCGCGCGAACACGTGCTGTGCCTGGCGGAAGTCGAAGGCGATCTGCTGACACAACTGGCGGCGGTATTGGCCGTCGGCGGTTCGGCGGTATGGCCGGAAGCTGAATTGACCAAGGCGTTGTTCGCACGTCTACCGAAGGAAATTCAGGCGAAGATCAAGCTGGTTTCCGACTGGAGCAAGGACGAAGTGCTGTTTGATGCGGTTCTGCATCACGGCCATTCCGATCAGCTGCGTGCGGTCTGCCAGCAAGTGGCCAAGCGTGCCGGTGCGATCGTTGGGGTTCATGGCTTGTCGCAAGGCGAGACCAACATTGCGCTGGAGCGCCTGGTGATCGAGCGGGCGTTGAGCGTTAACACTGCTGCGGCGGGTGGTAATGCGAGCCTGATGACTATCGGCTAAACCGCAACAAGACCGGGCATCCGCAATGGACGCCCGGTCTGCAATCCCCTTGTGGGAGCGGGCTTGCTCGCGAAGGCGGAGTGTCAGTCGACATCAACATTGACTGTTACACCGCCTTCGCGAGCAAGCCCGCTCCCACATTTGATTAGCAGTGCCCGGACTCCACCATCACGCTCATCAATCATCCTGTTCACCCCGCCCTTCCCACGCCTAGACTCGGTCCATTCCAAAAAAAGGTAGGCCGCCATGTCCGAGACGTTGCTCAGTTCCCGCAATCTGGCTTTCGAGCTGTATGAAGTCCTTGATGCCGAGGGCCTGACCCAGCGTGAGCGTTTCGCCGAGCACAACCGCGAGACCTTCGACGCCGCCATCGGCACCGCCCGCACCATCGCCGAGAAGTTCTTCGCCCCACACAACCGCAAGGGCGACGAGAACGAGCCGCGCTACGAGAACGGTCAGGCGATTCTGATTCCGGAAGTGAAACCAGCGGTGGACGCCTTCCTCGAAGCCGGTTTCCTCAACGCCGCACGCAGTTTCGATGCGGGTGGGATGCAACTTCCTACGCTGTTGTCCCAGGCCTGCTTTGCGCATTTTCAGTCGGCCAACGCGGCGTCGACCTCTTATCCGTTCCTGACCATGGGCGCGGCGAACCTGATCGAAAGTTTCGGCACCGAGGAGCAGAAACAGCGCTTCCTGCAACCGATGATCGACGGTCGCTTCTTCGGCACCATGGCGCTGACCGAGCCGCATGCCGGCTCATCGCTGTCGGATATTCGTACCCGCGCAGAGCCTGCGTCTGACGGCACGTATCGACTCAAGGGCAACAAGATCTTCATCTCCGGCGGTGATCACCCGCTGTCGGAAAACATCGTGCACATGGTGCTGGCCAAGTTGCCGGATGCACCGGCCGGGGTGAAGGGCATTTCGCTGTTCATCGTGCCCAAGTTTCTGGTCAACGATGACGGCAGTCTGGGCAAACGTAACGACGTGCTTCTGGCCGGCTTGTTCCACAAGATGGGCTGGCGCGGCACCACCTCCACCGCGCTGAACTTCGGCGACAACGGCGAGTGTGTCGGCTACCTCGTGGGCAAGCCTCATCATGGCTTGAGCTACATGTTCCAGATGATGAACGAGGCGCGGATCGGCGTCGGCATGGGCGCGGTGATGCTAGGTTACGCCGGGTATTTGTATTCCCTGGAGTACGCCCGCGAGCGTCCGCAAGGTCGCGTGCCGGACAGCAAGGACCCGAACACCGCGCCGGTGGCGATCATTCAGCACGCCGACGTCAAACGCATGTTGCTGACCCAGAAAGCCTACGTCGAAGGTTCGTTCGACCTTGGGTTGTACGCGGCGAGACTGTTTGACGACACCACGACGCTGGAGACTGAAGAGCAGCGAAAGCAAGCCCACGAACTGCTGGATTTGCTGACACCGATCGTCAAATCCTGGCCGTCGGAGTTTTGCCTGAAGGCTAACGAACTGGCGATCCAGATACTCGGCGGCCACGGCTACACCCGCGAATACCCGGTGGAGCAGTATTACCGCGACAACCGTTTGAACCCGATTCATGAAGGGACTCACGGTATTCAGTCACTGGACTTGCTGGGCCGCAAACTGGCGCAGAACGGCGGCGCGGGGCTCAAGCAATTGATCCGTCTGATTGCCGATACCGCCGAGCGCGCTCAAGCGTATGAATCGTTGACCGCGCTGCGTGAGCCGCTGGAGAAATTGGTGGCGCGTCTGCAAACCGTGACCATTGGTTTGCTGACGGATTTGGGGCAAGGCAAGGTTAATAGCAGCCTGGCGAACTCGGCGCTGTACCTGAAAGTATTCGGGCACACGGTGATTGGCTGGCGCTGGCTGGAGCAGGCGATTCGCGCGGAGGAAGGGCTGGCCAAAGGGAATGCGGCGGATGTGAGCTTCTATAGAGGCAAGTTGCAGGCGGCGCGGTATTTTCTGACATGGGAAGTGCCGGGTTGCCACCATGAATTGGCGATTCTTGAGGCTCGGGATGATGTGTGTCTTGGGATGCGGGATGAGTGGTTCTAACTAGAGCCTTGTGGTGCTGCTGACATCCATTCGCGAGCAAGCCCGCTCCCACAGAAGTTCGCGTTGAACCAAACAACGCGATCAAATGTGGGAGCGGGCTTGCTCGCGAAGGGGGAGTGTCATAAATTTTGTGTTCGGGCATAACATGTTGCAGAGGTGCATGTATGCCGACCAAGAAAAAACCGGCCAGTGGGGCCGCGCGAGACCTTCCAGCCATTCCAAAAGAGCTGATTGATCAGTTCGTAAACGGCCCGATGAGTGCCGAAGCCATTCAGGATGCCTCGATGGCGTTCAAGAAG